>NZ_CP065534.1:0-321642 GCF_015999465.1 Lonsdalea populi | reverse complement strand
CCTGGACGGCTAACACGCTGAATGCTCTCTACCACCGCTTTGCCCTGGAAATATTTCAGTTCCAGTTCAAGAGCAGGCTTGGTGTCGCCTTCGATTTTGAAATCTTCGATATAACCTTCTTCCTTCAGCACGTTGGCAATTGCCACTTTCAGCTTGGAGGAAGGCATGGTGACCGCAACTTTGTTCGCGGCTTGACCGTTACGGATACGGGTCAGCATATCCGCGATCGGATCTTGCATGCTCATCTGTCTTTACTCCCGTGATTCAATTGGTGACAATTACCAGCTAGCCTTTTTCAGACCCGGAATTTCACCGCGCATGGCGGCTTCACGGACCTTGATACGGCTCAACCCGAACTTCCGCAGGAAAGCGTGCGGACGACCAGTCTGGCGGCAGCGGTTACGCTGACGAGACGGGCTGGAATCACGCGGCAGAGTCTGCAGCTTCAGAACAGCGTTCCAACGATCTTCGTCGGAAGCATTCACGTCAGAGATGATAGCTTTCAGTTCAACACGTTTTGCGAAGAATTTGTCAGCTAGTTTCACGCGTTTGACTTCGCGTGCTTTCATGGATTGCTTAGCCATTAGTAACCCTACCTTACTTGCGGAACGGGAAGTTAAAGGCAGCCAGCAGAGCACGGCCTTCATCATCGGTTTTCGCAGTAGTGGTAATGGTAATATCCAAACCACGAACGCGATCGACTTTGTCATAGTCGATTTCCGGGAAGATGATCTGCTCACGCACACCCATGCTGTAGTTACCACGGCCATCAAATGACTTGGCGGACAGGCCACGGAAGTCACGGATACGCGGTACAGCAATGGTGATCAGACGCTCAAGAAACTCCCACATGCGTTCGCCACGCAGAGTTACTTTACAGCCGATCGGATAGCCCTGACGGATTTTGAAGCCTGCAACTGATTTGCGTGCTTTGGTGATCAGCGGTTTTTGACCGGAGATAGCTGTCAGATCTGCTGCTGCATTATCCAGCAGTTTCTTGTCAGCAATCGCTTCACCAACACCCATGTTCAGGGTGATCTTCTCGACCCGAGGGACTTGCATGACAGAATTGTAGTTAAACTCAGTCATGAGTTTTTTAACTACTTCGTCTTTGTAGTAATCATGCAGTTTCGCCATCGTACTACTCCAAATTACTTGATAGTTTCGCTGTTCGATTTAAAGAAACGGACTTTTTTTCCATCTTCAAATCTAAAGCCTACACGGTCAGCCTTACCAGTTGCCGCATTAAAGATCGCAACGTTGGAAACCTGAATTGCAGCTTCTTTTTCAACGATGCCACCCGGTTGATTCAGGGCCGGAACCGGCTTCTGATGTTTTTTAACCAGGTTGATACCTTCAACAACAATCTTGCTGGAAGACAGAACATTTTTCACTTTACCGCGCTTACCTTTATCTTTGCCGGTTAGCACGATAACTTCGTCATCGCGACGGATTTTCGCTGCCATGGTTTCGCTCCTTACAGTACTTCTGGTGCCAGAGAGATAATTTTCATGAACTTTTCAGAACGCAGTTCACGAGTCACCGGCCCAAAAATACGCGTACCGATGGGCTGTTCGCTGTTATTGTTCAAAATAACGCAAGCATTTCCATCAAAGCGAACGACAGAACCGTCAGGGCGACGAACACCCTTCTTGGTGCGCACCACTACCGCCTTCAGCACATCGCCTTTCTTCACCTTACCACGAGGAATTGCTTCCTTGATGGTGATCTTGATGATGTCGCCGACGCCTGCGTAGCGACGGTGCGAGCCACCTAGAACCTTGATACACATTACGCGACGCGCGCCGGAGTTGTCGGCCACGTTCAGCATAGTCTGTTCTTGGATCATGTTAGTGCTCCGCTAATGTCAACTACTACTTTATAGGACCTAGAATAGGCCGTTAAAAAAGCCCCATAAATGAGGGCGCAGCATTATAACACTGCATCCTGACTATGGGTAGAAAAAATAAACGGCTCAAAGAATTGAGCCGTTTATCGTTTTAGAGAACGCTCACTGTATTACAGAATCGCTTTCTCTACAACGCGAACCAACGTCCAGGATTTGGTTTTGGACAGCGGACGGCATTCGCGGATTTCCACCACGTCGCCGATCCCGCATTCGTTGTTCTCGTCGTGTACGTGCAGCTTGGTCGTACGTTTGATGAACTTCCCATAAATCGGGTGCTTCACAAAACGTTCGATAGCAACAACAGCAGATTTCTGCATTTTGTCACTAACAACACGACCCTGCAGAGTACGGATTTTATCGGTCATTTTACGCACCCGCCTTCTCAGTCAGTAAAGTCTTAACGCGTGCGACATTGCGACGCACTTGCTTTAACAGGTGAGTTTGTTGCAGCTGACCACTGGCCGCCTGCATACGCAGATTGAATTGTTCGCGCAGCAGTTCAAGCAGTTCAGTATTCAGCTCTTCAACGCTCTTTTCACGCAGCTCTTTTGCTTTCATTACATCACCGTCTTAGTTACAAAGGTGGTTTTGATCGGCAGTTTCGCTGCTGCCAGTTGGAATGCCTCACGGGCTAACTCTTCCGGCACACCGTCCATTTCGTACAGGACTTTACCTGGCTGAATCAAGGCAACCCAATATTCCACGTTACCTTTACCTTTACCCATACGTACTTCCAGCGGTTTCTCGGTGATCGGTTTGTCCGGGAATACACGGATCCAGATCTTACCTTGACGCTTTACAGCACGAGTCATGGCACGACGCGCGGCTTCGATTTGACGAGCGGTCAGGCGACCACGGCCAACAGCTTTCAGACCGAAAGTGCCGAAGCTCACATCCGTACCAGCAGCCAGACCACGGTTGCGGCCCTTGTGCACCTTACGGAATTTTGTACGCTTTGGTTGTAACATCAGCGACTCTCCTTACTTGCGGCCTTTACGCTGCTGCTTTTTAGGTTGAGCAGACGGTTTTTCTGCTTGCTCAACGGCAGCCATACCACCCAGGATCTCACCTTTGAAGATCCACACTTTCACACCGATGACACCGTAAGTGGTGTGCGCTTCGGAGGTGTTGTAGTCGATATCCGCACGCAGTGTATGCAGCGGAACACGACCTTCGCGATACCATTCGGTACGTGCGATTTCAGCGCCGCCAAGACGGCCGCTTACTTCAACTTTGATCCCTTTAGCGCCCAGACGCATGGCATTCTGTACGGCACGCTTCATAGCACGGCGGAACATAACACGACGTTCCAGCTGAGAAGTGATGCTGTCAGCAACCAGTTTTGCGTCCAGTTCAGGCTTACGGACTTCAGCGATGTTGATCTGCGCAGGAACGCCAGCAATTTCCGCGACGACTTTACGCAGTTTTTCTACGTCTTCACCTTTCTTACCGATAACGATGCCCGGACGAGCGGTGTGAATAGTCACACGAATGCTCTTGGCCGGACGTTCGATAACGATACGGGAAACGGAGGCTTTCTCCAGTTCCTTAGTCAGGTATTTGCGAACTTTAAAATCGCTGTCCAGGTTGTCAGCGAATTCTTTGGTATTTGCATACCAGGTAGAGTTCCAAGGTTTGACAATACCCAGTCGAATACCATTAGGATGTACTTTCTGACCCATTGCTAGTCTCCAGAGTCTCAGCGATCGGACACAACCACAGTGATGTGGCTGGTACGCTTCAGGATGCGATCCGCACGACCTTTGGCACGCGGCATAATGCGCTTCATGCTTGGGCCTTCGTCAACGAAGATTTTCGCAACTTTCAGATCATCAATGTCAGCGCCATCGTTGTGTTCTGCGTTAGCAATAGCAGACTCCAGTACTTTTTTAACCAGACCAGCAGCTTTCTTGTTGGTGTAGGTCAGAATTTCCAGAGCTTGCGACACTTTCTTACCGCGAATCAGGTCCGCCACCAGGCGTACCTTTTGAGCAGAAGAACGAGCGTGGCGATGTTTAGCGATAGTTTCCATCTCTTCCTCCTACCTTAGCGCTTTTTAGCCTTTTTATCGGCCGCATGGCCGCGATAAGTACGGGTCGGTGCGAACTCACCCAGCTTGTGACCGACCATCTCATCAGAGATGAATACCGGAACGTGCTGACGACCATTATGGACAGCGATGGTCAAACCGATCATGTTTGGAAAGATCGTTGAACGACGGGACCAAGTGCGCAAAGGCTTCTTGTCTCCGCTTTCCACCGCTTTCTCTACCTTCTTCAGCAAGTGCAGGTCTATAAATGGACCTTTCTTGAGAGAACGTGGCATGGTTTATCCTCTAAAATTATTTGCTACGGCGACGTACGATAAATTTATCAGTACGCTTGTTGCTGCGGGTCTTCTTACCTTTGGTCTGAATGCCCCACGGGGATACCGGGTGCTTACCAAAGTTACGACCTTCACCACCACCGTGCGGGTGGTCGACCGGGTTCATTGCCGTACCGCGAACGGTAGGACGAACACCACGCCAGCGAGCAGCACCAGCTTTACCCAGAACGCGCAGCATGTGCTCAGCGTTACCGACTTCGCCCAGTGTTGCGCGGCAGTCAGCTTCAACTTTACGCATTTCACCAGAGCGCAGACGCAGGGTGACGTAAGAACCGTCGCGGGCAACGATCTGAACGTAGGCACCGGCTGAGCGAGCCAGTTGGCCGCCTTTACCTGGTTTCATTTCTACGTTATGAACCGTTGAACCAACCGGGATATTACGCATAGGCAGGGTGTTACCCGGCTTGATTGCAGCATCAACACCAGACTGAATCTGATCACCGGCTTTCAGGCCTTTAGGTGCCAGGATGTAACGGCGTTCGCCATCTTTGTACAGAACCAGCGCGATGTTCGCGGAACGGTTCGGATCGTACTCCAGACGCTCAACTACAGCAGGGATACCATCTTTGTTGCGTTTGAAGTCAACAATACGGTACTGCTGTTTGTGGCCACCACCGATGTGACGGGTAGTGATGCGGCCATTGTTGTTACGGCCACCGCTTTTGCTGTTTTTTTCCAGCAACGGGGCATACGGCTTGCCCTTGTGCAGCTCAGGGTTAACCACTTTAACAACGTGGCGACGACCCGGAGATGTCGGTTTACATTTAACAATTGCCATTGTTCTTTACTCCTCCGACTTACTCTGCGCCGCCGATGAAGTCCAGATTCTGGCCTTCTTTCAGGGTGACGTAAGCTTTTTTCCAGTCGCTACGACGACCGATACGCTGTCCATGACGTTTCACTTTCCCTTTAACAACCAGGGTGCGAACTTCATTGACTTCGACTTCAAACAGTTTCTGCACTGCTGCTTTGATTTCTGCTTTAGTCGCGTCTTTTGCAACTTTGAGAACGATGGTGTTGGTTTTTTCCATCGCAGTAGACGCTTTTTCAGAAACGTGCGGCGCGCGCAGTACTTTCAGCAGACGTTCTTCACGAATCATGCCAGCATCTCCTCAACTTGCTTAACAGCATCAGCAGTCATGACCACTTTGTCGAAGGCAATCAGGCTAACTGGGTCGATACCTGCCACATCGCGTACGTCAACCTTGTACAGGTTGCGTGCGGCCAGGAACAGATTCTCATCCAGTTCACCGGTGATGATCAGCACGTCTTCCAGAGCTAGCTCTTTCAGTTTCTGAGCCAACAGCTTGGTTTTCGGTGCTTCAACAGAGAACTTCTCGACAACGATCAGACGATCTTGACGTACCAGCTCGGACAGGATGCTTTTCAGCGCGCCACGGTACATCTTTTTGTTAACTTTCTGACTGTGGTCCTGAGGCTTGGCAGCAAAGGTCACGCCACCGGAACGCCAGATCGGGCTCTTTACAGAACCTGAACGCGCACGGCCGGTACCTTTCTGGCGCCACGGTTTTTTACCGGAACCAGTTACTTCAGCACGGGTCTTCTGAGCACGAGTACCTTGACGGGCACCTGCTGCATAAGCAACAACAACCTGGTGTACCAGCGCTTCGTTGAAATCACGACCGAAGGTAGTTTCGGAAACAGTCAGCGCGCTTTGCGCGTCTTTCAATACTAATTCCATTGCTATCCCCTTACGCCTTCACAGCTGGTTTAACGATCAGGTCGCTACCGGTAGCACCGGGAACTGCACCTTTAACCAGCAGCAGGTTGCGCTCAGCGTCAACACGTACTACGTCCAAGCTCTGAACGGTTACGCGTTCATTACCCATCTGGCCAGCCATTTTCTTGCCTTTGAACACTTTGCCCGGAGTCTGGTTCTGACCGATAGAACCCGGAACGCGGTGAGACAAGGAGTTACCGTGGGTAGCATCCTGAGTACGGAAGTTCCAGCGCTTAACAGTACCGGCAAAACCTTTACCTTTGGATGTACCAGTCACGTCAACTTTTTTCACGTCTGCGAAAATTTCAACGCTGATGTTCTGACCGATGGTGAATTCTTCACCTTCAGCCAGGCGGAATTCGCGCAGAGTACGACCTGCTTCAACGCCCGCTTTAGCGAAGTGACCTGCTTCAGGTTTGGTGATACGGCTAGCTTTTTTAGCACCGGTAGTCACCTGGACAGCAGAATAACCGTCGTTTTCCAGGTTTTTGACCTGAGTTACGCGGTTTGCTTCAATTTCAATTACGGTTACAGGGATAGAAACGCCTTCTTCAGTGAAGATGCGGGTCATACCCACTTTTTTACCGACTAAACCAATCATTGTTTCAACCTCTCAATCGCTCAATGACCTGATTAACCCAGGCTGATCTGCACGTCTACACCGGCAGCCAGATCCAGACGCATCAGAGCATCAACGGTTTTCTCGGTTGGCTCAACGATGTCAACCAGACGCTTGTGAGTGCGAATTTCATACTGATCGCGCGCATCTTTATTGACGTGCGGGGAGATCAGAACGGTAAAGCGCTCTTTGCGGGTCGGCAGCGGGATCGGACCACGGACTTGAGCGCCAGTGCGCTTAGCAGTCTCGACGATTTCCGCAGTTGATTGATCGATCAGACGATGATCAAACGCTTTCAGGCGGATACGGATTCTTTGGTTCTGCATGAGACCAGAGCTCCAATTATTTATAAACGTAAATGATTACTCCTCACACCCATTTCGATTGATGGGGGAGTGTAATCGTTCGGTACATAACCCCCCTATTGGGAGTATTGTTTGACGGGCGTTAACACCTGTCTCCGAATTCATAAAGAATCGGACTTACCATCTCAGGTAAGCCCGCGCATTATACGTAAATCTGTCTAGGAAGCAACCCGAGAGGGGGAAATGATTTTTTTTTGACCGAAACTGTGCAACGTAGATCCTGAGGCTATTTATAGGTAGGTAGCAGAGTTCAGTCTCAAGCTTCTTTAAGTTGAGTCTGCAGGTAGTTTTGTATTCCTAGCCGACCAATCAAATCAAGCTCAGTCTCAAGCCAATCTATGTGCTCTTCTTCATCAGAGAGAATCGCTATCATTAAATCTCGGCTGACATAGTCGCGAACTGAGTCAGCATAATTGATAGCCTCTCGTAGATCGCGTGCACCATCCAGCTCAAGATTTAGGTCTGAGCGTAATACCTCTTCCACATCTTCACCAATATTAAGCTTACCCAAATCTTGAAGATTAGGTATGCCTTCGAGAAAAAGGATACGTTCGATATAGTGATCGGCATGTTTCATTTCATCTATCGATTCATGATATTCGTGATCGTTAAGACGAAGGAATCCCCAATTTTTGAACATGCGGGCGTGTAAGAAATACTGATTGATTGCAACGAGCTCATTGCCTAGCAGCTTGTTTAGATGCGTAACAACATTTTTATCACCTTTCATGACATGACTCCTCCGCTCCAGTTCCTCAAAGTGTAGAACCCGCCGTTACAGAGTCAAAAAATATCCATGCAAACTATGCCACTTTATATAGTTCAGGAAGTCTTTCTTTCTCTTCTTGGAGAATCGCACGAGTGTGCCGTAAACATTTTCCGCATTCAGTTCCAATGGGAATCAGTTGCTTCAAATGCTGGAGTGATTGGGGTTGATGCTGATGGACTACGCGGCGGATAGCTTTATCAGTGATGGCGTTACACAAACAAACATACATTCTTGGTGACTCATTTTTAACCAGATGCCATGATTCTAATTGTGAATGATTTTGATTCTCCTATTTTCTTAGGTAATAAAAAAAGGCACCGAAGTGCCTTTTTATACGCTTTAAATTATCAGCAATTAAGCGATAACTTTAGCAACCACGCCTGCGCCTACTGTACGGCCACCTTCACGGATGGCGAAACGCAGACCGTCGTCCATTGCAATCGGAGCAATCAGGTTGACAACCATCTTGATGTTGTCGCCCGGCATGACCATTTCTACGCCTTCCGGCAGTTCGATGGTGCCCGTTACGTCAGTTGTACGGAAGTAGAACTGCGGACGGTAGCCTTTGAAGAACGGAGTATGACGGCCGCCTTCGTCTTTGCTCAGAATATAAACTTCTGATTCGAACTGGGTGTGCGGCTTGATTGAACCCGGTTTAGCCAGTACCTGACCACGTTCAACTTCGTCACGCTTAGTACCACGCAGCAGAACACCAACGTTCTCACCTGCACGGCCTTCGTCCAGCAGTTTGCGGAACATTTCAACACCGGTGCACGTCGTTTTAGTCGTGTCTTTGATACCCACGATTTCAACTTCTTCACCCACTTTGATGATGCCGCGCTCTACACGACCGGTAACTACAGTACCACGGCCAGAGATAGAGAATACGTCTTCGATCGGCAGCAGGAACGGCTTGTCGATAGCACGTTCTGGTTCCGGGATGTAGCTGTCCAGTGCTTCGGCCAGTTCTACAATCTTCGCTTCCCACTCAGCTTCGCCTTCCAGCGCTTTCAGAGCGGAACCACGAATTACCGGAGTATCGTCGCCCGGGAAGTCGTACTGAGACAGCAGCTCACGAACTTCCATTTCAACCAGTTCCAGCAGCTCTTCATCATCAACCATGTCGCATTTGTTCAGGAACACTATGATGAACGGAACGCCTACCTGACGACCCAGCAGGATATGCTCACGAGTCTGCGGCATCGGGCCGTCAGTCGCTGCAACGACCAGGATCGCGCCGTCCATCTGGGCAGCACCGGTGATCATGTTTTTCACGTAGTCGGCATGCCCTGGGCAGTCAACGTGCGCGTAGTGGCGAGTCGGGGTATCGTATTCAACGTGGGACGTGTTGATGGTGATACCACGTGCTTTTTCTTCCGGTGCGTTATCGATCTGGTCGAATGCGCGAGCAGAACCGCCGTAGGTTTTAGCCAGTACGGTAGTGATAGCAGCGGTCAGCGTTGTTTTACCATGGTCAACGTGGCCGATAGTACCGACGTTAACGTGCGGTTTAGTACGTTCAAATTTTTCTTTAGACACGGCGATATTCCTTACTCGAATGCCCCCTCCGCACGGAGAGGGCATGGGATCAATATGTTAAACCCGAATTATTTACCACGGGCTTCGATAACGGTCTGAGCAACGTTGTTCGGTGCTTCAGTGTACTTCAAGAACTCCATGGAGTAAGAAGCACGACCCTGAGTCTGCGAACGCAGGTCAGTCGCATAACCAAACATTTCTGACAACGGAACCTGGGCACGAATAGTCTTGCCGGTAGCGGTGTCTTCCATACCTTCGATGATGCCACGACGACGGTTAAGGTCACCGATCACATCACCCATGTAGTCTTCCGGCGTCTCTACTTCAACCTTCATTACCGGCTCAAGCAGAACAGGCTTCGCACGTTTAAACGCTTCTTTAAATGCGATGGAGGCAGCCAGCTTAAAGGCCAGTTCAGAGGAGTCGACGTCATGGTAAGAACCGAAGTGCAGACGCACTTTGATATCCACAACAGGGTAGCCCGCCATTGGACCCGCTTTCAACTGTTCCTGAATACCTTTGTCAACGGCCGGGATGTATTCACCAGGAATTACACCACCTTTGATTTCGTTAACAAATTCGTATCCTTCACCACCTGGCTCCAGCGGCATCATATCGATAACGACATGACCGTACTGACCACGACCACCGGACTGTTTAGCATGTTTACCTTCAACATCCTTAACGGTGTCACGAATGGTTTCACGGTAAGCAACCTGCGGTTTACCGATGTTGGCTTCCACGTTGAATTCGCGACGCATACGGTCAACGATGATTTCAAGATGCAGCTCACCCATACCAGCGATGATGGTCTGGTTTGACTCTTCGTCAGTCCATACGCGGAATGACGGGTCTTCTTTCGCCAGACGGCCCAGAGCCAGACCCATTTTTTCCTGGTCAGCTTTGGTTTTCGGTTCTACAGCGATAGAAATAACCGGTTCCGGGAACTCCATACGTTCCAGGATGATCGCGTTATCAGGATCACACAGCGTATCACCGGTAGTCACATCTTTCAGACCGATAGCAGCGGCGATGTCGCCTGCACGAACTTCTTTGATTTCTTCACGCTTGTTAGCGTGCATCTGCACGATGCGACCAAAACGTTCACGAGCTGATTTCACAGAGTTCAGCACAGTATCACCGGAGTTAACCACACCGGAGTAAACGCGGAAGAACGTCAGGTTACCAACAAACGGGTCGGTAGCGATTTTGAACGCCAAGGCAGCAAACGGTTCTTTGTCATCGGAATGACGCACAGCCGGAGTGTCTTTACCGTCGTCCAGAATACCGCTGATCGGCGGAACTTCTGTTGGCGCTGGCAGGTAGTCAACTACAGCATCCAGCATTGCCTGAACACCTTTGTTCTTGAACGCAGAACCACAGGTAACCAGAATAATTTCGTTATTTAGAACGCGCTGACGCAGTGCTTTCTTGATTTCTTCTTCGGTCAGTTCTTCACCGCCGAGGTATTTGTCCATCAGCTCTTCAGAAGCTTCAGCAGCAGACTCGATCAGATTCTGGTGCCATTCCTGAGCTAGTTCTACCATGTCAGCCGGGATTTCTTCATAAGTGAAGGTGACACCCTGATCTGCTTCGTTCCAGTTGATGGCTTTCATTTTCACCAGGTCAACAACACCTGTGAAGTGCTCTTCAGCACCGATAGCCAACTGAAGCGGAACAGGATTCGCACCCAGACGGGTTTTGATCTGGCCTACCACTTTCAGGAAGTTCGCGCCCATACGGTCCATTTTGTTAACGAACGCGATGCGCGGAACATGATATTTGTTAGCCTGACGCCATACGGTTTCAGACTGCGGCTGAACACCACCTACCGCACAGTAAACCATTACCGCGCCATCCAGTACACGCATGGAACGTTCAACTTCGATAGTGAAGTCAACGTGCCCCGGGGTGTCGATGATGTTGATGCGATGTGGTTCATACTGCTTGGCCATACCAGACCAGAAGGCAGTCGTCGCCGCGGAGGTGATGGTAATACCACGCTCCTGCTCCTGCGCCATCCAGTCCATGGTGGCAGCGCCGTCATGAACTTCACCGATTTTATGGTTCACACCTGTGTAGAACAGAATACGTTCAGTGGTGGTGGTCTTACCGGCGTCGATGTGTGCACTAATACCGATATTACGGTAGCGTGCAATGGGTGTTGTACGAGCCATTTGTTTCCTCTATTCCTAGGGCGTTCAAAGTAGTAAAAACCCAAACGGGTTGGCCTTTGAGGCGCCCGCTGGGTTATTAACATCTACGCCGGTATTACCAGCGGTAGTGAGCGAACGCCTTGTTGGCTTCAGCCATACGGTGAACGTCTTCACGTTTTTTAACAGCAGTGCCTTTATTTTCTGCTGCATCGGAAAGTTCGTTCGCCAGGCGCAAAGCCATGGATTTATCACCGCGTTTACGAGCAGCTTCTACGATCCAACGCATTGCCAAGGCATTACGACGAACCGGACGTACTTCAACTGGTACCTGATAAGTAGAACCACCAACACGGCGAGATTTAACTTCGACAGTCGGACGCACGTTGTCCAGAGCTACTTCAAAGGCTACCAGGTGGTCTTTACCAGAACGCTGAGCCAGGGTCTCCAGCGCGGTATAGACGATTGCTTCCGCAGTAGATTTCTTACCATCTACCATCAGGATATTTACAAATTTGGCCAGTAATTCAGATCCGAACTTAGGATCCGGCAGAATTTTACGCTGACCAATGACGCGACGACGTGGCATGGAAATACTCCGTTGTTAATTCAGGATTGTCCAAAACTCTACGAGTTTAGTTTGACATTAAAGTTAAAACGTTTGGCCTTACTTAACGGAGAACCATTAAGCCTTTGGCTTCTTCACGCCGTATTTGGAACGGGATTGCTTACGGTCTTTAACACCTGAGCAGTCCAGCGCGCCACGAACGGTGTGGTAACGCACACCCGGCAAGTCTTTAACACGACCGCCGCGGATCAGGATCACGGAGTGCTCCTGCAGGTTGTGACCTTCACCACCTATGTAGGAGGTAACTTCAAAACCGTTAGTCAGACGAACACGGCAAACTTTACGCAGTGCGGAGTTCGGTTTTTTCGGGGTGGTGGTATATACACGAGTACATACACCACGTTTCTGCGGGCATGCTTCCAGCGCTGGAACGTTGCTTTTAGCAACTTTCAGAGAGCGCGGTTTGCGTACCAGCTGGTTAATTGTTGCCATTCAAAAAGCTCCTGGGTTTTGCTTCGTAAACACGTAATAAATCGTCTCGTACTAGCGCAAGGCAAAGTATAAGGACGCAGAATTTTAGGGCTGCCCGGATAAGGAGTCAAGAAATATACAAAAATACCACTACCAGGCCATCTGTCCAGGATGCAGGGCCGTTAGTCTCACAAAGTAATTATAGTCGATCAACGTTGACTTGTTCGAAATTTGAGCAGCCAATCCGCGGGCTTCGACGTCCTCTTGCAGAACATAAACGGGCACGCCGACCGCCATTATCAGCGTGAACATCGCGGCATCCGCCAACGCCGCCGTGACTCCGTCCTGAAACAGCAGGATCGCGTCATCTCGGCCGACGCTACGCAGCATGGCATCCAGGTCAATTTGGTAGGGTGAGCGAGAAAGCGTATGCAACATGACGAACTCTCTAGAAGGTGAGGACGGTATCGTAACTTTTCAGCGTTTGCGACAATATTTCCGCCGATTGCACCTCGACAGGCACGACCCAGTCGGTGTCCTGCGGAATGCCGCGCTGTCGTAAAGACTGCTGGCACACATAGCATCGTTCGATATCGTACAATGGCAGAACGCCGAACGTAGAGATGTAGTCACGCATGAGGACGACATCCGGGCGCTGGTTAGGCATAAGCTGGAAAACACCGTCCGCGACGAAAAAAACGCCGATGTCTTCCGTCAACGCCGACATCGCCAAAAGCGCATCCAGCCCTTCTCTACCGGAAGCGCTACCGTGGGGGGAATGGGTAAATACAAAAGCGACACGTTTCATAGCATGAGCCCGCGTTAAAACTGCACGACCCGGTCGCAGGTCAGTACGGATTGAGCCAGTGCGCCCAGACCACTCAGGCTGAATCCCGGCTGCAGGTTCGCGCCATCCAGTTTCAGCTTAGCCGCCTGCTCGCTATCGATGACGCCGCGACGCAGCGCAGCCGCGACGCATACATTCAATGCGACCCGATGCTCATCATGCAACTGTTGCCAAGCCCGCACGACATCAAATTCGTCGCTGGCCGGAGAGGTCAACTGGTTCGCGTTGAGTACGCCTTCCCGATAGAAAAACACGCTTTTAAGTTTATAGCCTGCGGCCAACAGCGCCTGAGCAAACTGCAGTGCGCTGCTGGACTGCTGAGTGCCGTATGCCGGTCCGGTAACCAGCAGACAGTATGTCAACATTAGCGCTCGTGCCCGCTGAGGTCACCGCTCTTGAACTGGCGGATATAGAGGTACACGGTGTGCTTGGAGATATTCAACCGATCGGCAACCTGATTAATAGCGTCCTTGATATCGAAAATTCCCTTTTCATAAAGGTTAAGCACAATCTGTCGGTTCTTGGCGTTATTGGAAACATTGCGGTCGCCATTCACCTCTTCAATGGTGAACTCTAGCGTTTGCGTGACCAAATCTTCAACCGAAGACGCAAAGTTAACGGAAGATGCCACCGCTTTAATTTCAGGCGGCATAAATGTCTGTATGATTTGCGAGAACGGCACGTCCAGATTCATATTAACGCACAGCAGGCCAATGACGCGCTGCTCACGGTTGCGAATAGCGATAATGATTGACTTCATCAACATACCGCTTTTTGCGCGTGTGAAATAGACCTGCGACACACTGCTGTCTTCACCGGCCATATCATGCACCATCCGTAGCGCCATATCGGTAATAGGAGAGCCTATCTTTCGCCCGGTATGCTCGCCGTTCGCGATACGTACAGCGGAACATTTCAAATTTTCCAGCGAATGCAGCACGACTTCGCAGTGTTCACCGATTAGCATCGCTAAACCATCTACGACGGCTTCGTACGACTTCAGGATTTCGTAATCCGTTTGGGAAAACGGACGTTCATCCAGCAAATCAAGGTCATTCGACTCTGCTGAAAGAAGCGAACTAGGCATGGCAAACACCACCTTCAATGTCATTCAATTTATCGTATTGACAGGAGGGATAGTCTAACAAAAGTCCTCTCTCTCGTCCCTGAAATTCGCGGCGTCATACCGAAAGGCTGATGCTATGAGACGTCCGTGGTGCCTGCATTCATCAGTATTTTTCGCCCAGCGAAGACAGACCTAACGAACGGGGGGTCAGCTTGGGATTGTCTACCGCGCTGGAGCAGTATAACGTCTGCAAAGGTTTTTGCCGCGTTTATCACACGAAGGAGAAAGATCGTTGAGGCGAGCGCGGCGCCTCAGTCTAATGACGAAGGATAAAATGCGATTCTGCGTGCTGTTTCGATGCCTGACATCACCTCATACGCGGTATGATAGTTTGCTTCTGCTTATCAAAATTCACTATTTACGACAAACGCTTATCGTCCTTTTTGAGTTACGATCTCGCGGAATGGACTCTGAAGGGCCACAATCCGCTGCACTCACACATAAAAAAAACGCAGGATGACCTGCGGTTCTTCGTGGCAAAGCGCTTGAGCTTACTTAGCGCTTGGCTGGGCGTTATCGTCAGCCGGTTTTTCAGCCTTTGCAGCGTCAGCCGCTTTCGCTTCCGCTTCAGATCTGATATCCAGCAGTTCTACGTCGAATACCAGCGTAGAGTTGGCCGGAATACCCGGTACGCCAGTTTCGCCGTAAGCCAGTGCCGGCGGAATGACCATTTTGATCTTACCGCCTTTCTTCAGGTGCTTAAGACCTTCGGTCCAACCTGGAATAACGCCGTCCAGACGGAAAGAAAGCGGTTCACCGCGTTTGTAGGAGTTGTCGAACTCGGTGCCGTCAACCAGCGTACCTTTGTAGTTCACCACCACGGTATCGCTATCTTTCGGTACTGCGCCAGTTCCTTCTTTCTCTACCTGGTAAAGCAGGCCGGAGTTGGTTTTCTTCACCCCTTTTTCTTTAGCGAAAGTGTCGCGATATTTAGTACCTTTATCCGCGTTCTCTTTCGCATCTTGCTCCATTTTGGTTTTGGCCGCTTCTTTTACACGGCCTTCAAATGACTGCAGCGTTTTCTCAATTTCTTCATCAGACAGTTTGCTCTTGTCCGCAAACGCGTCCTGCACGCCTTGGATCAGCTGTTCTTTATCCAGCGTGATGCCCAGTTTTTCTTGCTCTTTCAGGGAATTATCCATGTAGCGTCCCAGAGAGGCACCCAACGCGTAAGCCGCAGCCTGTTCATCGTTGTTAAATTTTGCTGTTGTCGTACTCGTCGTACTGCTATCGGACGCTTTTACTGGCTCCGCGGCCATTGCGCCGGTATTCAAAGCCAGTGTCATTGTGGTCGCTAGTAGCGTTACTTTAAACAGTGATTTCATCCATCTCTCCAGCATCCGAGACCCGGTAGATCCCGGTAATCATTTAAAAAGTCGAAACTACTATAGCTGTGTGCACGGAGACATTACAACGAACACACCACTATCTTCGATAAAATTCCCTTATATGCTTATTGCGCCCTACTCCGACCATTTTTACTACCAGAAGTTTCCGCTTTCTGACAAACTCTACCGCTGACAGTCTGGGAGGAAGTCACATGTCGCAGCAATTACTCGAACAGCGCCTTGAACTGCTGGAAAGCCGCATCGCATTTCAGGAAATAACGATTGAGGAGCTGAACCAAACCGTGGTCCAGCATGAACTGGAAATGACCAAGGTGCGTGAACAGCTGCACCTGTTGGTGGATAAACTGAAAGCGACGGCACCGTCCTTGATTGCATCGCAGTCTGAAGAAACACCGCCGCCGCACTACTGAATACAGTAAGAAAATGCCGGGCTAGGCCTTACGCCATTGTCGTGGACTGATGCCGAACCAACGGCGAAATGCCCGGGAAAACGCACTCACCTCCGAGTACCCCAGTAAAAAAGCCATTTCAGAAATTGAAAGCTGCTGCTGCTGCAAATAGTGCGTCGCCATTTCGCAGCGCACTTTTTCCACCAGTTGAGTGAAATTGATCCCCGCAGCCTTCAACCTCCGCTGCAGCGACCAGCTCGACAACCCGATATTTTCCGCTACCTCGTCCAGCGAAGGTTCCCCCTGTGACAACATCTGACGCAGTTGGGCGCGCGCCATATCCACCACGCTCTGTTGCTGCACGTCGCTGTTCAACTGACGAAGAGAATCCTGCACCACCAGCAGCAGCAACGGATCGTGATCCGGCATGGCTTTCAGCAAATCTCGCTTGGGAATCAACAGCGAGTTGAACGGCTGATCGAAGTAGACCGGCGCATCAAACACTTTACAGTGCTCATGCCACTGTTCTGGACGAGGGTGTTCGAAATGCACCTCCCGCGGCGCCCAATGCTTGCCAGCGGCGTGGCGCACAAGGTTCAGAATCATACCTAATGTCAGCTCGGCATCCTGACGGCAGTGCAAGATCGCGCCATGGCGCACCTGATAGTCGAAACGCCAGCACTCGCCCTTATCGACCAGGCGAACCAGCGTATCGTGCTGATGAAACGGGAAAGCACAGGCTACGTTATGCAATGCCTGCTCAAGGGTGGCGCTGCATAGCCCAACATAGCCTATCAACCCGAGCGCCTGGGGCTTGAACTGCCTGCCGTAATGCAGACCAAAATTGGTGCAGTCGGAATAACGAGCGGCTTCTTCCAGTACGCGACAGTAGTTGACTAACCCCACGCTGAGCGTCGGGCAGGCCAACAGCTCAGGATCGATACCGCTGATGCCAAGAATGCGATCGGCATCGCCGCCATTGTCTCCAATGAATTCCCCTAACCCCGAGGCCGCCGCTGCCAGCACGCCTCGGTGGCCAAGCGGAATCCCCGTCGGCGGAGGAAGCCGAAATGACGGTGTTCCCATAATTTCCTCCTCAATGGTGCAAGACGCCAAATCGAACAGAAAAAGCAATTTCCATACCAGCGAAGGGCGAAGGCCAACGGCATCAGACAGACGTCAGGTAAAACAGCGGGATATGTTTGGGGGACAGAAGGATACGGCGGAGGACGCTAACGCAATCACGGAAGAAAAGGCACTGCCGCAATACAGCAGTGCGTTGATATGGTGCAAGCATTTTCAGGCAGGCGCGGTGGCGGCTCCCACCGGCAGTGCTCCGTCCAGATAAAGTCGGCACAATCTGATAGTGTCGGGGCACCAACGCTCGCCCATGCTTTTGGCCTGTTCCGTCTGCTGATGGGAACCAATCCAGGCCGTCATCTGGATGCGGCGTTGTGCGATTAGAGCAGGAATGACGGCTAAGTCGGCTTCGCTGAGGGGGCAAATCTGTTGATAGCCCGTCAACCAACCTTCAACCCATTCAGGCGCTCGCGGGTGATGTTCCACGAAACTGATGGCCGCTGCGAGATCGTGTAAATACCAGCCCAAACCGCAGTCGTCGAAATCAATGACCCGGGTTTCCCCGCGAAACAGCAGTAGATTGGTCAAACGCAGATCCGCATGGATCAATCCATAGCGCTGTGGTGATTTACCGTAGTCGGCCAGCACCGCACTCACCCGCTTCAACGTTTCTTCGATAATCGGATGGTCGGACGGAGAAAGGTAAGGTGCATCCTGCCAACTGCCCCAATGTGCGTCCGCTCCGACCATCGTTTCATGATCCCATACGATGCGGCGAAAGCCGGTGGGCGGCTGCCAACAGCGGCTGTGCTGATGCAGCCGGGCGGTGATCCTGCCCAGTTGTTCAAAGGCCGCTCCGTCTACATCGGTCGTCGGCATCTCGCCTGCTATCCAGTGAAAGACCACCACATTACGTTCCACGCCGTCACCCAGCGACACGGTCTGCACCGCTTCGCCATCCTGCCCCGCCAACGGTTCCGGCACGATGATGCCTTCCTGACGCAATGCCGCCAGCCAGCTCAGTTCGCCATTGATGTCATCGCGATGATGATAGCCGGGCCGGTGAATGCGCATGGCGTAGCGTTTACCGCCGGCATCCAGTCGATAGGTCGCATTTTCCGAACGGCACAGCAGCGTCAGCGTTCCCTGCAGCTCGGCAGAGTAATGGCCCATCGCTCGCTCCGCCAACAGGCTCATCGTGATGTCGTCAAGCGTATCGTATTGTTCTGCCATCGTAAGATCTCATCAAAGGAAGTGGCTTACAGACCTTCAGCATGTAATGACCGCCATTCCGATGCTTGACGCAAAAACAGTAAAAGTTGGCCGCAGACGACAACATGTCTTCTTCCTCCCCCGTCTTTGACTCCAGAGCGCAAAAAACACCTCGTTAGTGTCAAGTATCCGCGCCCATAACGGCGTCATCATCGAGCGTATGATGCAGCCCCACCGCAGAAAAGACCTTTTGATTCCATAACCCGCTGTTATGCCTACAAAAATGAGGTCTGTTTTTCATCCATACTTTAGAGGGGATAATGTCATGACAATGCAGTTGAAACCCACGCTGGGGACCCTTCATCTTTGGGGGATCGCCGTCGGTCTGGTCATTTCCGGCGAGTATTTTGGCTGGAGCTACGGTTGGGGCGTCGCAGGTACGCTCGGCTTTTTGGTCACTACCCTTATGATCGCCGCCATGTACACCTGTTTCATCTTCAGCTTTACCGAGCTGACCACCGCGATACCTCACGCCGGTGGCCCTTTCGCCTACAGCCGCCGCGCCTTCGGCGAAACCGGTGGACTGATCGCCGGCATGGCGACGCTGATTGAATTCGTTTTTGCGCCCCCCGCCATCTCGATGGCGATCGGCGCTTATCTCAACGTGCAATTCCCCGATCTGGATCCACGCTATGCCGCGACCGGCGCCTATCTGGTGTTTATGGGGCTGAATATTTTGGGCGTGAAACTCGCCGCCATGTTCGAACTCTGCGTCACCCTGCTGGCGGTGTTCGAGCTGCTGGTGTTCATGGGTGTCGTCGCCCCCGGCTTCAGCATCAGCCGTTTTGTCGCCAACGGCTGGGCGGGCAGCGACAGCTTCGGACTGCCCGCACTGTCCGGCATCTTCGCGGCCATCCCCTTCGCCATCTGGTTCTTTCTGGCGATAGAGGGCGCGGCAATGGCGGCGGAGGAAGCCAAGGATCCAAAGCGGACTATCCCTAAGGCCTATATCACCGGCATTATGACGCTGGTATTCTTGGCACTGGGCGTTATGCTGCTCGCGGGCGGCGTGGGAGACTGGCGGACGCTTTCCAATATCAACGACCCGCTGCCGCAGGCGATGAAAGCCGTAGTGGGCGCCGATTCGGGGTGGATGCACATGCTAGTGTGGATCGGGCTGTTCGGACTGATTGCCAGCTTCCACGGCATCATTCTCGGCTACTCTCGGCAATTCTTCGCCCTTGCCAGAGCGGGCTACCTGCCGACTGGACTGGCCAAGCTGTCTCGCTTTAGAACGCCCCATCGAGCGATCCTCACCGGCGGCGTTATCGGGATTGCCGCTATTTTCAGCGACAGCTGGATCAACCTGCAAGGAATGAGTCTGACCGCCGCGATGATCACCATGGCCGTCTTCGGAGCTATCGTGATGTACATCATGAGTATGCTGAGCCTGTTCCGGCTTCGACGCACCGCGCCGGAGCTGGAGCGAACCTACCTGGCGCCCGGCTATCCGGTTATACCGGGTATCGCCTTGGTACTGGCCTGCCTGTGTTTATTGGCGATGCTGTGGTTTAACCCACTCATCGGCACCCTTTTCATCGCGCTGATGGCCGCAGCCTATCTCTACTTCCTGCTCACTAAAGCCCAACGCTTTAATGCGCCGCAAGACGAGATGCTGATGGGAAAAGAGTGATTCCTCAGCCTTACTGCCATTGAAACATCAGACGTAAAAAAACCGGCCTGCATAACGCCGAGCCGGTTTTTTTAGAGGTGAAGCCGGCCTTAGTGCTGGCAGCCGCATCCGCCGTGACCGCCACAGCCGCCTTTACCGTGGTCATGATCGTGATCGTGGCCGTGACCGCCGCAGCAACCATCGTGGTTGTGATCGTGTTCGCCATGAACATGACCGTGCTCCAGCTCTTCCGCCGTGGCTTCGCGAATGGCGACGACTTCGACGTTAAAGCTCAGGTTCTGGCCCGCTAACATATGGTTGCCGTCAACCACGACGTGCTCGTCCTGTACTTCGGTAATTTCGACAGGTACCGGCCCCTGATCGGTGTCAGCCAGAAAACGCATGCCGACCTGCAGCTCGTCCACACCCATGAAGACATCTTTCGGTACGCGCTGTACCAGATTCTCGTCATAGTTGCCGTAAGCCTCGTTCGGGCCGACTTTAATATCGAAAAGTTCACCGACCGCACGACCGTCCAGCGCTTTTTCCAGGCCGGAAATCAGCGAGCCGCGACCGTGCAGATAGTCCAGCGGTGCACTCACCGGAGACTCATCAACCAATACACCGTCTTCTGTACGTACCTGATAGGCCAGGCTGACCACCAGGTCTTTTGCTACTTTCATGATATCTCCTACCGTTGGAAATCGCTTTGGCGCAAATTGTAGCTGAAAAACACCCCCATGTACTGCATGGAATCAAAAATCGCTACCACGCTCATTAAGGATGAAACATGCCGATAATCTGCCCGTCCTGACGCTCCACCGTCTGCTGCTTTGCCTCCGGCCGGCTCTGGCGATAACCGCATTTGACGCAGTTAACGACTTCCTCGACATCTTCCACCCCGACCGTCAGGGTATCCTGCGTATGACACTGAGGGCAAACCGCACCGGCTATAAACCGCTTTCGTTGTGTCGACATGATATTTTTCCGTCCAATCACCCTGTGATGTCGCAATCTGTAATGGCGAAGTTCGCCTGCGATTATGTCTCGTCCCAATCATCCAGCCGCCGACGCTCATGCTGCATTTCGCGCTGGAAGATATCTTCCAGTTCGCGCCGGGCCTCTTTCACACGCGAGATCTGAGCGCCCTCGCCCTCGGTCTGACGTTCCGGCGTCAGCTCGCGCAGCATACGCATATCCAGACGGCGGAAATGCTGTTGCGACCGGTGAGCCTGATGAGGGTGCATCCCCAGAGAGATCAGCGTTTTACGCCCCAGCTCCAACGCACTGGAAAACGTTTCGCGGGAAAACTGCGTGACGCCTGACTGCAACAGCTCATGCGCTTCCACACGGCCACGCGCGCGCGCCAGTATTTCCAGGTGCGGGAAATGCTGCTGGCACAGATGCACGATGGACATCGTATCCTCGGGGTCGTTGCAGGTAATGACGATCGACCGCGCGTGCTCGGCGCCCGCTGAACGGAGCAAGTCCACCGACGTGGCATCGCCGTAATACACCTTATAACCGTAGCTTCTCATCAGACTGACCGCGCTGATATCTCGCTCGAGCACGGTAATCCGCATTTTGTTCGCCATCAGCAGTCGGCCAATCACCTGACCGAAGCGCCCGAAGCCCACCACGATCACCTGCGGCTCATCGTCTTCCACATAGTGTTTCTCCGCCGACTCTTCCGTCGCGTTGTAGCGGCGCGCCAGAATACGGTCGATCAGCTGCATCAAAAGCGGCGTCACCATCATCGATAGCGTCACGGTGACCAGCAGCAGCGGCAATTGATCGCCCTGCAGGACTCGCTGAGTCGCGGCAGCTGAAAACAGCACAAAGGCGAACTCGCCTCCCTGGCTAAGCACACCGGCGAACTGAAGCCGCTCCGATGAGCGCAGTCCGTAGATCCGCGCCAATACGTAGAGGATAAGGCCTTTGACGGACACCAGAATCATCACACCGAGCAGCACCTCGGCGAGGTTGGCATACAACACGCCAAGATTGAGCGCCATTCCCACCGAGATGAAAAACAGCCCCAGCAGCAAACCTTTGAATGGCTCAATGGAAATTTCCAACTCATGACGATATTCGCTTTCCGCCAAAAGCACGCCAGCAATAAAGGTGCCGAGCGCCATCGACAGTCCCAGCGCTTCCATAAACAGCGCGGAGCCCAGTACCAGCAGCAGCGCAGCGGCGGTAAACACTTCGCTCACGCCGGAAGCGGCAATAAACCGGAACAGCGGGCGCACCAGATAGCGGCCGCCGATCAGCATGCCGCCGAACGCCAACACCTTCATGGCCACCATCTGCCAATCATCGATTTGCCCCTGAACGCCGGACAGAATAGGGATCAGCGCCAACGCGGGTATGACCGCCAAATCCTGAAACAACAAAACGGAAAAACCGAGCTGTCCGGACTCGTTGCGGTTCATCCCTTTTTCACGCATCAGCTGTAGCGCCATCGCCGTGGATGACATCGCCAGCCCAATCCCGCCAATCAAGGCCGACTGCCAGGAAAATTGGCTCATGAACAACACGCCGCCCAGTAGCGCGGCACTGAGCAGTACCTGAGCCGCGCCGATACCGAAAATAGATCGCCGCAGTTTCCACAATTTGGCAGGATTCAGTTCGAGCCCGATGATGAACATCAGGAACACGACGCCCAGTTCAGAGAAGTGCAGAATGGCGGAAACGTCGCGAATAAAGCCCAGTCCCCAGGGACCGATGGCGATACCGGCCAGCAAGTAGCCCAATACTGCGCCGATACCGAGGCGCGCCGCGATAGGCACCGCCAGTACCGTGACGAATAAAAATAGAACACCCGCGCTCAGGGTGGCAGCGCTATCCATACTCAGAGCCCTCCCTCGGACAAAGGCGCCGCCAGCCAATCCCCGTAGTGATGGGCGTGTTCGCGCAATGCGTCGCGCGACATCCGTCGCGCGTTGTAAATCACCAGCGGCGTCATCCAGCGCATATGGCACATGGTCGCCGTCATCTCGAAAGGTCGCAGCACGTCATCCATAAATGAGTGCTGATGTCCCTCCGGGGTATAGCGGGATACCGGCTCGCCGGTCGTCACCACGCTGCGCCAGTATTTGCCCGATAGGGCATTGCCGCCGACGCCGTTGGCGAAGCCTCGGCTCAATACGCGGTCCAGCCACTCTTTCATCAATGCCGGGCAGCTATAGGTATAAAGGGGATGTTGAAGCACGATGATTTGATGCTCTCGCAGTAACTGTTGTTCATGATGGATATCAATAAAGAAATCAGGATAGTGCGCGTACAAATCATGTACCGTCACATGTTCCAGACCCCGAGCGGATTGCAATAACAGCTTATTCACAACCGAGTCCTGTAATTCCGGATGGGCAAAAAGCAGCAAAATCTTGGGTGGCTGCGACATCATTCCCCTCCAAAGCGTCGTCATCGTCGATATTTTCCGCTACCATGCAGCGCAGCGGGGATTGCCAGGACGCTGACGCCCTGAAACTTGATCCATAATTTAACATATTCTTATTACTTGGCGCTTTATGATTGTCTTCTCCTCTTTGCAAATTCGACGTGGTACGCGGGTACTGCTGGATAACGCCACGGCGGCCGTCAATCCGGGTCAGAAAGTGGGTCTGGTCGGTAAAAACGGCTGCGGAAAATCGACGCTGCTGTCCCTGCTGAAAGGAGAAATTGGCGCAGACGGCGGTAATGCCACTTTTCCTCAGCACTGGTCCCTTGCGTGGGTGAATCAGGAAACGCCAGCGTTGGAGCGTCCTGCCATAGAGTATGTGATAGACGGCGACCGCGAATTTCGCCAGTTGGAAAGCGAGCTGGCGAGTGCCAACGAACGCAACGACGGCAATGCTATCGCCCTCGTGCACAGCAAGCTGGATGCGGTCCTCGCCTGGTCGATCCAATCCCGCGCCGCCAGCCTGCTGAACGGGCTGGGATTCAGTCAGGAACAGCTGCAACAGCCCGTCAGCACTTTTTCCGGCGGCTGGCGTATGCGTCTTAACCTGGCGCAGGCCCTGCTTTGCCGTTCCGACCTTCTGCTGCTGGACGAACCGACCAACCATTTGGATCTCGATGCGGTCATCTGGCTGGAAAAATGGCTCAAAAACTATCCCGGCACACTGGTGCTGATTTCTCATGACCGGGATTTTCTTGATCCTATTATTAACAAGATTTTGCATATCGAGCAGGAGTCCCTGTTCGAATACACCGGCAACTACACCTCGTTCGAACAGCAGCGAGCAACGCGGCTTTCTCAGCAGCAGTCGCTGTATGAACATCAGCAGGAACGCGTCGCGCATTTGCAGCATTACATTGACCGTTTCCGCGCCAAGGCAACCAAAGCCAAGCAGGCGCAGAGCCGTATCAAAATGCTGGAAAAAATGGAGCTGATTGCGCCAGCGCATGTTGATAACCCGTTCCGCTTCAGTTTCCGCGCGCCGCAGGCGTTGCCCAATCCGTTATTGCGGATGGAGAAAGTGAGCGCAGGCTACGGCGACAAGCTGATTCTGGAATCCATCAAGCTCAATCTGGTGCCCGGCTCGCGCATCGGTCTGCTCGGCCACAACGGCGCCGGGAAGTCCACGCTGATTAAACTGCTGGCGGGAGAGCTACAGCCGCAAAGCGGCGAAGTCGGGCTGGCGAAAGGCGTCCGTTTGGGTTATTTCGCTCAACATCAGTTGGAGTACCTGCGTGCGGATGAATCGCCGTTACAACATCTGACCCGGTTGGCCGAACAGGAAACCGAACAACAGTTACGTGACTATCTGGGCGGCTTCGGGTTCGGCGCCGACAAGGTGGTAGAGCCGACCGAATGCTTCTCGGGCGGCGAGAAAGCGCGGTTGGTGTTGGCGCTAATCGTTTGGCAGCGCCCTAACCTGCTGCTGCTCGATGAACCGACTAACCACCTCGACCTGGATATGCGTCAGGCGCTGACCGAAGCCTTGATCGATTTCGAAGGCGCCCTGGTCGTCGTCTCGCACGATCGCCATCTGATTCGTTCCACGACGGACGATCTGTATCTGGTTCACGACCGCCGGGTTGAGTCGTTCGACGGCGATCTGGAGGATTATCAACAGTGGCTGCTGGATGCCCATAAACAGGACGCCAGCGACTCGACGCCGGCGAAAGATAGCGCCGGCAATAGCGCTCAGGCCAGAAAAGACCAGAAGCGGCGCGAGGCTGAACTGCGCACCCAAACC
This sequence comes from Lonsdalea populi, assembly GCF_015999465.1. Taxonomy (NCBI): domain Bacteria; kingdom Pseudomonadati; phylum Pseudomonadota; class Gammaproteobacteria; order Enterobacterales; family Pectobacteriaceae; genus Lonsdalea; species Lonsdalea populi. The sequence goes on along the minus strand of NZ_CP065534.1, from coordinate 296,241 downwards.
CAGCCGCTGCGTAAGCAGATCACCAAGCTGGAGCAGTACATGGAGAAGCTGAATACCCAACTGGCCGAGCTGGAAAACCGCCTGGCGGATACGGCGATTTACGAAGCCAGCCGCAAAGCGGAGCTGACGACCTGCCTGCAGGAGCAAATCGCGGTCAAAGGCGAACTGGAAGAGACCGAAATGAGTTGGCTGGACGCGCAGGAACAGCTTGAGCAGATGTTGCAGTCCTGACAACGCCGGGCGGGCGTCATCGCCAGCCCAGACGTTTTAGTCAATGCCAGATCATCAGCACGCAGGCGGCGGTCAGTAGCCCCATGAACAGGTTGAAGATCCGCCAGGCTCGTCGGCTGCGCAGCATTTTACCGATCATCGTGCCGAACCCCAGCCAGACAATCCCAGCGATCAAATTCACGCTGAACATGGCGATGCTGATGGCGATGACTGAACCCACGTATTCCCCGCGGGAGAGGCTAAAACCGGCTACGGCACCCAGCGCCATCAGCCAGGCTTTCGGGTTCAAAAATTGCAGCAGTGCGCCCTGATAAAGAGGCATCGGTCGCGGCGGCGCCGTTTGCGTGTCGAGCTTCTCATAGCGCGCGCTGGCGATTTTGAACGCCAGCCACAGCAGATAGGCGCTACCCAAAATTTTGAGCGCGAGATGAAGCGAAGGATAGAGTAGAATCAGGCTTCCCAATCCCAGCGCAGCCAGCAGCAGTACACTTTGCATCCCGATCATGATGCCGACCATCAGCGGCATGGAGCGGAGAAAACCAAAATTAGCAGCGGAAGCGGTGAGTAGCATATTATTGGGGCCTGGGGTAATCGCTGCAACCCACAGGAAGCCAAGCATGGAAAGGAATAGATTGAAGTGCGCCATGTAATTGAAAAGGCCTTCTAACAAACGAAATTTGCAGTTGTTCAACCTAGCAGCGTGATGTCGCCGGTACAAGCTTTTGACTATGAATATTCATCCCACGACTAGCCAGATGTTTCGTCCCCTGGCCAGTATGTACAACCCCCATTTGCAAACCTTGCTTCCCCGTCTGTTACGGCGACGCGCACTGCTCAAGCCACTCTGGCAGACGCTTGAACTGCCGGACGGCGATTTTCTCGATCTGGCCTGGAGCGAAGATCCCATGCTGGCCCGCGATAAACCGCGGGTGGTTTTGTTCCACGGACTGGAAGGCAGTTTCTACAGTCCCTATGCGCACGGTCTTGTGGCGGCCTGCCATCAACGGGGCTGGCTGGCCGTCGTCATGCATTTTCGCGGCTGCGGCGGCACGCCCAACCGCACGCCCCAGATGTACCACTCCGGAGAGACCGAGGATGCCCGCTATTTTTTGCGCTGGCTGAAGTCGACTTACGGCGATGCGCCTACCGCGGCCATCGGCGTCTCGCTGGGCGGCAACATGCTGGCCTGCCTGCTCGGTCAGCAGACGGAAGAGCCGTTGCTTGACGCAGCGGCCGTCGTGTCCGCGCCGCTGATGCTGGAGCCTTGCTGCCGCCATATCGAAAAAGGCTTCTCACGCTTTTATCAGCACTATCTATTGCGGCTGTTGAAACGTAATGCTATCCGCAAACTGGCGGCCTATCCGGATACGCTACCGGTTCACCTGCATCAACTGAGAAAAATTCGGGGACTGAGGGAGTTCGATAACATGATTACCGCTCGTATTCATGGTTTTACCGACGCCAATGACTATTATGCGCGCAGCAGCGCCCTGCCCCTGCTGCCGAACGTCCGCACGCCGCTGTTGATCGTCCACGCCAAGGACGATCCGTTCATGACGAAGGACGTCATCCCTGCGCTCACGTCGTTACCGCCTAATATTGAGTATCAGTTGACGAAACACGGCGGACATGTCGGTTTCGTGGGCGGCTCATTATTAAAACCGAAACTGTGGCTGGAGCAGCGCATTCCCGACTGGCTCACCCCACATCTGGAGCGATGAGGTGATTATTCCCTGGCAAGAACTCGCGGCGGATACGCTGGAGAATCTGATTGAGTCTTTCGTCCTGCGCGAAGGCACCGACTACGGCCAGCATGAGCGCACGCTGGAACAAAAGGTGGCGGACGTCCGCCGCCAGCTGGAAAGCGGCGAGGTGGTGCTAGTCTGGTCCGAACTGCATGAAACGGTTAACCTCATGCCGCGCACCCAGATCAAAACCGGGCACGATTTGTAACGGCATTGCCGCTGCCCGTTGATGCAAAAATGGCGTGGCGCATCGGCGCAAACAGGGTAACAATGAAGGTCGAATTCCCGGCGTTCCCCGCTGGGTTTTACCGTCTATTGTGGAGTGGCAGCACTATGTCGCATCAACACCCTATCATTGCCGTGACCGGATCAAGCGGCGCCGGCACGACCACTACCAGCCTGGCGTTCCGAAAAATTTTTCAGCAGCTGAAAATCCGCGCCGCAGAACTTGAAGGCGACAGCTTTCACCGCTACACCCGTCCGGAAATGGACATGGCCATCCGCAAAGCGCGAGATCTGGGCCGCCACATCAGTTATTTCGGCCCGGAGGCGAACGATTTCACCCTACTGGAACAGGCATTCGCCGACTATGGCAGCCAGGGGACCGGTCAGAACCGCAAATATCTGCATACCTACGACGAAGCCATTCCCTACAACCAGGTGCCCGGCACATTTACGCCCTGGGAAGCCATGCCTGATCCGACGGATGTGTTGTTCTATGAGGGCTTGCACGGCGGCGTCGTCACCGAGCAGCACAACGTAGCTCGCCATGTCGACCTGCTGGTCGGCGTCGTGCCTATCGTGAACCTCGAGTGGATCCAGAAGCTGTACCGCGACGTTAACGAACGCGGGCACTCGCGTGATGCGGTCATGGACTCCGTCGTCCGCTCGATGGAAGACTACATCACCTATATCACACCGCAGTTTTCCCGCACCCATATCAACTTCCAGCGGGTGCCGACCGTCGATACGTCCAACCCCTTCGCTGCGAAAGCGATCCCGTCGTTGGACGAAAGTTTGGTGGTCATTCATTTCCAGCGCCTGGAGAATATCGACTTTCCCTATCTGCTCACCATGCTGCAAGGGTCGTATATTTCTCATATCAATACGCTGGTGGTGCCCGGAGGCAAAATGGGACTGGCGATGGAATTGATCATGACGCCGCTGGTGCAGCGGCTTCTGGAAGGCAAGACGATAAAGTAAGAGCCTAAGGATCCGGCCTGGGCAGGCCGTATACGGCTCAGTCGAGGGTTATCACCTCGTGGCTATGAGTGATATTGACCGCCGCTCCCAGCATTAGCGCCACCGAGCAGTATTTGTCTGCCGACAGGGACACCGCACGCGATACGGCCTGTTCGGTCAACTCCTTACCGGTCACGATGAAATGCAGGTTGATGGCAGTGAACAGGCGGGGCGCTTCCTGTCTGCGCTCGGAGGTCAGGCGCACCTCGCAATCCGCCACATCGTGACGTCCTTTTTGCAGAATAGACACGACGTCGATAGCGCTGCATCCCCCCGCCGACATCAATACCACTTCCATCGGACTCGGCGCTTTGTCGCCCGCATTACCATCCATAATAATCTGGTGGCCGGAGGCGGATTCGCCGATAAACGTTAACCCCTCAACCCATTTTACCCGCGCTTGCATAGTCTTTCACTCCCACTCAACTTTTTTTGAAATTTTATCGCGCTTATGCAGAAAATGCCTGTGTATCAAGGCGTAATTATGCTGAAGCGAGACAACACAAGACAGTACTCCCAACCTGTGTTACAAACAGAGGCAGCATCCGGTGCGTTCTGCGCAATGCTGAAAACAGCAGTTTGCAGAGTCACCTGACAGAAAGGCTTCAGTCAATTTCCTGACATATTTCCGCCCAACGGAATTTGAATTATAACTAGAGTTATCATGCCTTACAGGGAACTCTGAGCCCTGTGATTTACGTAGTGAATTACAACAGAGGATAACAGCGAATGGTTCTTGGCAAACCGCAAACAGACCCGACTCTTGAATGGTTCCTTTCTCATTGTCATATCCACAAGTACCCCTCAAAGAGTACGCTGATTCACCAAGGTGAAAAAGCAGAAACGCTTTACTACATCGTAAAGGGTTCCGTTGCCGTATTGATAAAAGATGAAGAAGGAAAAGAGATGATCCTTTCCTATCTGAATCAAGGGGATTTCATTGGTGAGCTAGGCTTGTTCGAAGAGGATCAGGAACGCAGCGCATGGGTGCGAGCCAAGAGCGCCTGCGAAGTTGCCGAGATTTCCTATAAAAAATTCCGCCAGCTGATTCAGGTCAATCCCGATATTCTGATGCGTTTGTCATCCCAGATCGCTCGTCGCCTTCAGGTCACCTCACAGAAAGTGGGCAACCTGGCGTTTCTTGACGTTACCGGCCGCATTGCACAAACGCTGCTAAACCTCGCCAAACAGCCTGACGCCATGACGCACCCGGACGGGATGCAGATTAAAATCACCCGTCAGGAAATCGGTCAGATCGTGGGCTGCTCTCGCGAAACCGTGGGTCGAATTCTGAAGATGCTGGAAGATCAGGAGCTGATTTCAGCGCACGGTAAAACCATCGTGGTCTTCGGTACGCGTTAATCTCAACCACTCGACTCGTGAACAGCGCGCAACGCGCTGTTCACTCTTCGTCTAAAAATGCTATTGGCCGTTTACCACCTGTGCGACCGCTTTCGCAAACAGCGCCATCCCCTCATCAATATCGTCCAGTTCAATCACCAGCGACGGCACAAACCGAATGACGTCCGGTCCAGCAACCAGGATCATGACGCCTTGCTCGGCCGCGGCCGTCAGGAAATCACGCGCCCGTCCATGCCATTGGGGTTTCAGCTGAGCGCCTAATAAGAGGCCCATACCGCGAATGCCGTCAAAAATGTCAAACTGTTCATTAATGGCTTCAAGCGCGGAAATAAAGCGATCGTGCCTGGCGGAGACGCCTGACAGCACTGCGGGTGTATTGATCACATCCAGCGCCGCTTCCGCCACCGCACAGGCCAGAGGATTGCCGCCGTAAGTGGTGCCATGAGTACCGACCTTCATGACAGAAGCGACGTCTTCGGTGGTCAGCATCGCGCTGATGGGGAATCCGCCGCCCAGCGCTTTGGCGGTGGTCAGAATGTCAGGCGTCACGCCATAGTGCATATAGGTAAACAGTTCGCCGGTACGCCCCATGCCACACTGCACTTCATCAAACACCAGCAGCGCCTGATTGTGATCGCACAGCTCCCGCACGCCTCCGATAAACGCCTGCGTGGCTGGCAGCACGCCGCCTTCGCCCTGCACCGGCTCCAACACCACGGCGCAAGTGTGATCGTCGATCACCGCCTTCACCGCATCCAGATCGTTGAACGGCACATGAATGATATCGGCGGGCTTCGGCCCGAATCCATCGGCGTACTTCGGCTGACCGCCTACCGACACGGTAAACAATGTGCGGCCATGAAAGGCCTGATGGAAGGCGATAATCTTAGTTTTATAGGGGCTGAAGCGTTCGATGGCGTAATGACGCGCCAGTTTGAAGGCCGCTTCGTTGGCTTCCGCGCCAGAGTTGGCGAAAAACACGCGTTCGGCGAACGTTGCGGCAATCAGCTTGCTCGCCAGTCGCAACGCCGGCTCGTTGGTGAAAACGTTGCTGGTATGCCACAGCGTTTCGCCCTGCGTTTTAAGGGCATTCACCAGCGCAGGATGGCAATGACCCAACGCTGTAACGGCAATACCTCCGGAAAAATCGATATATTCCTTACCCTGCTGGTCCCATATCCGGCTACCTTTCCCCTTTACCGGTACAAACTGGGCCGGCGCATAAACAGGAAGGATTACCTTATCGTATGTATCGCGCGTCACCGCGGTTTTATCTGTTGCCATCTGCTGCCCCGCTTTTACGATTTCATGTCTCAGTGAGAATATAGTCATCAAATATGCATAAAAAATCAGATTCAGGCAATCAATAACCCATCTGGAAAGCAAATCAGCGGCGGACTCATTTTCTGTGCAGAAAATTGCGCAACAACTGGTGTCCCTGCTGGCTCAGAATACTTTCCGGATGGAACTGTACTCCCTCCAGCGGTAGGCTGCGATGGCGTATCCCCATGATTTCATCCATTTTACCTGCGCTATTTTCTGTCCAGGCGGTGATTTCAAAGCAGTCTGGTAAAGAAGCACTTTCAATAATTAAAGAGTGATAGCGCGTCACCGTCAGCGGCTGCGCCAACCCGGTGAAAACGCCGACGTCACGATGGCGGATAGGCGAGGTCTTCCCGTGCATGACTTCGCGCGCGCGCACAACCTGAGCGCCGAAGGCCTGCCCCAACGCCTGATGCCCCAGACAGACGCCCAGAATCGGCAACTGTCCGGCAAAATGACAAATGGCTTGCAGCGAGATGCCCGCCTCGTTCGGCGTACAAGGACCCGGCGATATCACCAGATGCTGCGGCGACAGGCGCTCAATCGCGTCGAGACTCAGCCCATCATTACGCTTGACCACCACCTCCTCGCCCAGCTCGCAAAAATACTGGTACAGGTTGTAGGTAAAGGAGTCGTAGTTATCTATGATCAGTAACATTCATCACTCTGAAACTGGCTGGCGATTACCGGGAGAATGCCCTGCTATCGCGCAGAAAGAGGCTTTGAGACGGGACAGGGCAGTCAGGCATTCTCCCGACGAGCTATGCCGGGAGCACGCTGTACACAGTCTCGACGAACAACGCCTGAACTGACTACCTAATTATTTGATAATCTTGGCGGACTGGATAACGATCGGCTGGATGGGCACGTTCTGGTAAGGCCCGACGTTCTCGGTCTGCACCTGAGAAATTTTATCCGCCACATCCATGCCCTTCACAACTTTCCCGAAAACGGCATAGCCGAAATCGCGCTGACCGTGATCCAAAAAGGCGTTATCCGCCACGTTGAGGAAGAACTGGCTGGTCGCACTGTCTTTCTCGCTGGTACGCGCCATCGATATGGTGCCGCGCAGATTACGCAATCCGTTGTCAGCTTCATTTTTGATCGGCGGGTTGGTCGCCTTCTGTTTAAGGTCGCTGGTGAATCCCCCCCCCTGAGCCATGAATCCAGGGATGACGCGGTGGAAAATAGTGCCGTTATAGAAACCGCTATCGACATAACTCACAAAATTTTTCACTGACTCTGGCGCTTTTTGATCGTCCAGCGCCAATTCGATATTGCCGGCCGACGTGGTAAGCAACACATGCGTTGACGCGGTTGCAGCAAATGCTGGCGAGAGCGCAGACAAGGTAAATACGGTCGCTATCGTTGCCAATATACGTTTTGACATGAAGAATTCCTTTTAGGGGCCAACTACAGAAATCGTATCGATTGTAAATAGCCGTCTGCCTGCGCGCTACCGATTTACCTTTTTTTACGCAGGATTGAAAAAACGCGCCGACCGCTGTACGGCGGCTGATAAAACGCTGTTTACGGCGGCAACATGAGAATCGCTGACCTGAAACAAAAAAGACGAGCCGTCGGGCTCGTCTTCGAATCTCGTGGATATCGGCCTAGCGGGCGTTCTACGGCTTATGGACGAGCGACGAACCCAATGGCGTCATAAACTTTATTCAACGTCTCGCTGGCGCGAGCGCGGGCCTTCTCGGCACCGTCGCGCATCATCTGTTGCAAATAAGCTTCATCATGCCGGAAGCGATGATAGCGCTCCTGCAATTCGCCCAGCATGCCGGACACCGCTTCCGCCACGGCGCCTTTCAGGTGACCATACATTTGGCCTTCAAACTCCTGCTCCAACTGCGGGATAGATTTCCCGGTAACGCCAGAGAGGATATCGAGCAGATTCGACACGCCCGGTTTGTTGGCGATGTCATAGCGCACCATAGGCGGCTCATCCGAGTCGGTCACCGCGCGTTTGATTTTTTTGATCACGGCTTTCGGATCTTCCAGCAAACCGATCACGTTGTTGCGATTATCGTCCGACTTGGACATTTTTTTGGTCGGCTCCAGCAGAGACATCACGCGAGCGCCGGACTTGGGAATAAACGGTTCCGGCACCTTGAAGGTGTCGCCGTACAACGAGTTAAAGCGCTGCGCGATATCGCGGCTCAGCTCCAGATGCTGTTTCTGGTCTTCCCCTACCGGCACCTGATTCGTCTGATACAGCAGGATATCCGCCGCCATCAGCACCGGATAACCGAACAGACCGGCATTGATGTTCTCCGCGTAGCGGGCGGATTTGTCTTTGAACTGGGTCATACGGCTCAGTTCACCGAAATAGGTGTAGCAGTTCAACGCCCAGGCCAGCTGCGTATGCTCCGGAACGTGTGACTGGACGAAGATGGTGCTTTTCTGCGGGTCGATGCCGCAGGCCAGGTAGAGTGCCAGCGTATCCAGCGTCGCTTTTCTCAGCTGTTTCGCATCCTGACGAACCGTAATGGCATGCAGATCCACGATGCAATAGATGCAGTCGTAATCATCTTGCATATGAACCCACTGACGTAATGCACCCATGTAGTTGCCAATGGTCAACTCGCCAGACGGCTGCGCGCCGCTAAATACAATGGGCTTACTCATGCTAATGCTTCCTGATTATCTGAAATGGACGGTCCGACAAGGGACAAGAGATCCGCAAAACGATCCAACACCACACTCGGGTGGCTCAGGGCTATCGCTTCACCATAGTTGTAGCCGTAGGTCATGCCGACGCTTGGGCACCCGGCAGCCTGCGCGGCTTGTATATCATTGCGCGAATCGCCGACGAACAGCAACTCGTTTGCACGCAGGCCCAGCTTTCCCAATACCAGATAGAGCGGCGCGGGATGGGGCTTTTTGCACGGGACATCATCTCCGCCCAGGACTAACGTAAAGTGGGAATCAATCCCGAGCGAACGCAACAACGGCGCAACGAAAGGGGTCGGCTTATTCGTCACCAGGGCCATAGGCACGTTGCGAGCGGCCAGCGCGTGCAGGGTGTCTTTGACCCCGGGATACAGTTGGCTGCCAGCATCTACCGTTTCTGCGTAAGCGATATCGAACTGTTTGCGCGCGGACTGCATCCGCTCAGGAGAAGGGTCGATGCCGGCCCAGCGCAGCGCTCTCTCGACGACTTTGTCGGCGCCGTTGCCAATCCAGGTCGTCAGTAACGCTTCACCCGGCGCTGGCAGGCCCTGAGTCTGCATCGCTCTGTCCAGCGCCTGAGACAGCCCCGGCGCACTGTTAATCAACGTGCCGTCGAGGTCGAAAGCCAGCCCGCGCACGGCGTTGAGTTCAGCCATGGGACACCTTCGCTAATTCCTGACGCATGTTATCGATTACCGCCTGATAGTCAGGCTGGTTGAAAATCGCCGACCCCGCCACAAACATATCCGCTCCGGCGGCAGCAATCTCACCGATATTGTCCACTTTGACGCCGCCGTCGACTTCCAGACGAATATCATATCCGCTGTCGTCGATGAGCTTGCGCACCTGACGCAGTTTAGTGAGCGTAGAAGGGATGAACGACTGCCCGCCGAAGCCCGGGTTGACCGACATCAGCAGAATGATGTCCAGCTTATCCATGACGTAATCCAGACAACTCAACGGCGTAGCTGGGTTCAGCACCAATCCCGCGCGGCAGCCGTGATCTTTAATCAGTTGCAGCGATCGGTCGACGTGCTCTGAGGCCTCAGGATGAAAAGTGATGTAACTGGCGCCGGCCTCGGCAAAGTCCGGGATCAGGCGATCGACCGGCTTAACCATCAGATGTACGTCAATCGGGGCGGTAATGCCGTAATTTCGCAACGCCTTGAGCACCATCGGTCCCATCGTCAGGTTGGGAACATAATGGTTATCCATGACGTCGAAGTGGACGACATCGCCGCCCACCGCCAGCGCTTTGGCGGTGTCCTCTCCCAGCCGGGCAAAGTCGGCCGACAATATAGACGGGGCGATTAAAAACGGTTTCATTCGCTTCTCCAAACCATCAATTCTGCCTATTACTGCCGAGACCACTTCGGATCCAAATGGACTCGTACAGCCTCTGTTTTGGCGACAACTCAGGGCATTTGTCAGCACGCCAAATCGCTTTACCCTAACTCGACGCCGCGGTACAACGCCAGCAGTTCATTCACCTTGCTGCGGCCCGCAATATTGCGGCTAATCGTCCGCCGGGCCTTGACCACGTACAGCGAAGAGGCCGACTGATACCACTCGCGTGTCAGCTCCGTATCGTGATTGGAAATCAAAACCGGTATTTGGTTTTCTGCCGAGAGCTGTTGTGCCAGCAGCGCCAAATCGCGCTGATCGTCATGATTGAAATTATTGGTGTGGTACGCCGTGAAATTCGCAGTGGCGGACAGCGGTGCATAGGGCGGATCGCAATACACCACAGAGCCCTGCTTCGCCTTGGTCAGCGTATCCCGGTAGTGCTCGCAGACGAACGTGGCGTTTTGCGCCTTTTGCGCAAACCAGCGCAGTTCATCTTCAGGAAAATAAGGTTTCTTATAACGCCCGAACGGCACGTTGAATTCACCGCTCATGTTGTAACGGCATAACCCGTTGTAACAGTGGCGGTTGAGATAGAGGAACAGCAACGCGCGTCGGTAGGCGTTGTCACAGGCGTTAAATTCGCTGCGCAGCAGATAAAAAATGTCCGAGGTATTCATTTCTTGTGTGAATAACTCGCGGGCATCGCGAATGAAATGTTCAGTATTAGTTTTAACGATATCGTACAAATTGATGAGATCGCTATTGATATCAGCCAGGATGTAGTTGTCGTAGTCGGTATTGAGGAACACCGAGCCTGCACCCACAAAGGGTTCGATTAAGCAATCTCCCGCTGGTAGATATCGGCGAATCTCTTCTACCAGCGGATACTTACCACCAGCCCATTTTAAGAAAGCGCGGTTTTTCTTCATGCCGTCGTTAGTTACTCATACTTTTCAGAGCCGCGGATTGTACTCTGTTTCAGACAGCACATCAGGGCTAATTGGGGTTACTTACTTAAGTCCTGCTTCACCTGTCGGATCGGCTTAACCCATGGTTTTTTGGCCTGAACATCGGCAGGCAGTGATGCAACGGCGCGTTTGGCTTCATCCGAGGAAGCGTAAACGCCGCTCACAAGCACATACCAGGGTTTGCCACCCCTTTGAGTCTGATAGACCCAGTAATTCGTCAGCCGCTGCGTTTTGGCATAGGCCTGCAGCGAACTCTCGCGGGACGCACCGCTAAGCTGAAGCGTAAAGTGGCTGGCCGGAGCGTTTTTGATCGAACCATTCGCTTGAGCGCCGCCGGCAGGTAAAACTGATTTGCCTGATGGCGCTGGCGCGATGGACGTAGTCGGCGCTTTGGACACGCCGCTGTTTTTAGCGGAGGCCTTGTACGACGAACCATTGGCGTCTAAATGGCGAGACTTTTCCATGCCGGGACGGAGCGCCGTCGTGGTTTCGCGCGGAGGGCGCGCTTTGCTGCCCGGTGACACTGAGGCCGGCGAAGTCGGCAAAGTCACGTCTGAGCCAGTGCCATTCTGCGCCACCGCATTCAACTGCAGCTGTTGCTGCGGCTGGGAGAGCGTATCCATCATATTGCCCGGCAGTTCAATACGCTGCTGATTCTTATCCTGGGCTGGCAACGGCGCCTGAGTCGGCGCTTCCGCCACCGGCGGCGCACTCAAAGACTTCGGCTCGCCAGCTTGCGTCTGAACGGGAAGCGGCGTCTGGGGTGAAGCAGACACGGTAGAATCGGTGGGTGAAGCCGAGGGCGATAAAAGCTCAATACTTTTTGAACTGCCGCCAGGTGCGGCGGGCGCCGTCGCATCCTGACTCGGCGACTGAAGCGCGGCGCCAACGGCGACAATCAGCAATACCAGCACGATAATGCCGACGCCAATCATGACATGCTGATTGGATAGCGCCACGCTGGGCAGAGTCAATCCCTGCTTTCTCTTCTGCTGGCGCTGTGGCCGACGATCGCTGGTATCCGGCTTCAGCTCGTCTTCCGGATTGAACTCACCCATCTCTATACCCCTCCCACTGAACGGCAGCTGCTCGTGGTGATCCAGCCACCGCGAATAGCTATATCATCAGGTATCATAGTACAAATAAAAACCACCTCCCCCACAGGGAGACTTACTACTAAGTCTATGTCAGGGAAGGCAATCGGCAATGGAAGCCAGAACCACATCATCGGTGACGCCGCCGCGTATCTCGGCCTGGCCGATAGCCGTCGGCAATATCAGGCGCAGCTTACGACCCAATACTTTTTTATCGCGCATCATGTGCGGCAAATACGACTCCGGGATCATCGAAGCCGGCCCCGTGATTGGCAGTCCGGCTCGCGTCAACAGCGCTTTGATACGGTCAACGTCTGCCGAGCCCAGCAGGCCAAGGCGACGTGCGGCCTGTGCAGCCATGACCGTACCTGCCGCCACCGCTTCGCCATGCAGCCAGTTGCCGTAGCCCATTTCCGCTTCAATCGCATGGCCGTAAGTGTGGCCTAAATTCAGCAAAGCGCGCAGGCCGTTTTCGCGTTCATCGGCCGCGACGACTTCAGCCTTGAGTTCACAGCAGCGTCGAATACAGTACGCCAACGGGGCATCTTCTAACGCGCGCACTGCGTCGATATGCGTTTCCAGCCAGGCAAAAAAGTCATGGTCGAATACGATGCCGTATTTGATGACTTCGGCCAGACCGGAAGAAAGTTCGTTGGCGGGCAACGTTTTCAGACAGTCGATATCTATCACGACCGAGGCCGGTTGATAGAAAGCGCCAATCATGTTTTTGCCTAGGGGATGATTCACCGCGGTTTTACCGCCGACGGATGAATCTACCTGAGCCAAGAGAGAGGTAGGAACCTGAATGAAGCGAACGCCGCGCTGATAGCAAGCCGCTGCGAAACCGGTTAAATCACCGATAACACCACCGCCCAGCGCCACCAACGTGGTGTCCCTGCCGTGAGGTTTCTCCAAGAGCGCGGAGAAGACCTGATCAAGTACCGTCAGAGATTTGTACTGCTCTCCGTCGGGAAGAATCACTTGATCAACCTGCACCCCTGCGTTTTCCAAGACGGTCCGCACGGCGTCCAGGTAGAGCGGCGCCAATGTGTCATTGGTCACCAACATTACCTGATCGCCCACCGTCAACGGCAAGAAAGAGTCTGCGTTGCTGAATAATCCGGCGGCTATCGTAATGGGATAACTACGTTCCCCGAGAGTGACGATAATTCTTTCCATGCGCGTTCCATGACCTGTTGGAAGCCCGTAGAGTGCAGGCGGCTATACAAAATCAGTTGTTTTCCAGCATGCTGATAATCTGGTTGGCAACTACCTTGGCGCTTTGTTCATCGGTGCGAATCGTAATGTCTGCGATTTCTTCGTACAGTGGATTACGTTCTTTCGCTAACGCTTCCAGGACTTCGCGCGGAGGGGCCTCAACCTGCAACAACGGGCGCTTTTTATCACGCTGAGTACGGGCTAACTGCTTCTCGATGGTGGTTTCCAAATACACGACAACACCTCGCGCAGAAAGGCGATTGCGGGTTTCACGTGTTTTCACCGAACCACCGCCGGTTGCCAGCACAATCCCTTGTTTCTCCGTCAATTCATTAATGACTTTCTCTTCGCGCTCGCGGAAACCTTCTTCGCCTTCCACATCAAATACCCAGCCCACATCAGCCCCGGTACGTCGCTCAATTTCTTGATCGGAGTCGAAGAACTCCATGTTGAGTTGCTGAGCTAACTGACGGCCAATAGTGCTTTTGCCGGCACCCATAGGCCCAACCAGAAAGATATTGCGTTTCTCTGCCATTTTTTTGGTATTACTAAGAAATTCGTTAATGATAACCCGCCCCGCCATGTAACTTGCGGCGGAACCTAAACTGAAACCTCATGAGCGATAGTGCGAGAATCAGACAAAAAATTATCTCAATACTCAGGGTAGTTTGGCAACCTAATAAAATTTCACATTATCCGAATAAGGATGATGTAAGTTATCGACATCGCCGATGGAACGACACTTCAGTACTCAATTTGCTAATCCTTGTATGCTAAAACCGCCGCATCGTCAAACGGTGAACGGAATTATTGATAAAATGCACAATTTTCCTTCATCGTGACCGATAGCGTTATGACTCGCTCCGTGGCGTGTCGGGAATGAGCGTCGGCGTGATGAATATTACCAGCTCACGCCGGGTGTTTTGCTGACTGCGACTCTTAAATAAGCCGCCGACGATCGGCAACGTACCCAGTCCGGGCACGCGATTTTCAGCTTGATTTTTCTGCTGCTGAAAAATACCGCCTAAAACAATCGTTTCACCATCAGTGACCGTCACCTGCGTTTGGATCTCCTGCTTATCAATCGCCAGAATCTCTCCTTCGCCCTGTTTTATGGCCCTTCCCGGCATATTTTGGCTGATGAGCAAATTGAGGCTGATCCGATTTCGGGGCAGCACCCGCGGCGTGACCTCCATGCCCAGTACCGCTTCCTTAAACTCTATCGACGTCGAACCGCTCGCCCCGCTCGACACCTGATAGGGGATCTCCGTCCCCTGCTTGATGCTGGCTGTCTGCCGATGCGCGGTAAACAGCCGCGGACTGGCGATAATCTCCACCGCATTTTCCTGTTCCAGCGCCTGTAATTCCAACTCAAGCAGTCGGCCATCAAACCGGGCGAGCTGAAAACCAGCCTTAATCGCAGGCGTCGTCACCGGCATGTCGATGTTAAAGTTGTTTACGCTGAGGACGTTACCCGCCCCCTCGCGTTCACCCAACCCCCAGTTAACACCCAACGACTCCAACTGTTCGCTGCCTATAGTCACGATGTGAGCCGTCAGTTGGACCTGCGCCAATGGTTTGTCCATTTCGAGAATCCAGGCTTTAATCTCCGTGACTGCCGCAGGTTCGTCCCTTATCAGCAACGTATTGGTGCGTTTATCCGCCGCCACCCGGCCACGTTCACTCAATAACGTGCCGCGTTGGCCCTGTAAACTGGCGGCTACGTCGCTCGCCTCCGCGTACTGCAACATTAAAGACGCACTTTTCAGGGGTTCCGTACTCTGAGATTCCGGATCGGCCTGCGGTATATCCGATGGATTTCCGCGGGCATATACCATCAGCACATCCCCTTCCCGCTCCAGCGTCAGACCGGCCATTTTCAGCGTAATATCCAACGCCTGCTGCCAGGGAACATTATCCAGCTGCAGGCTGATTTTTCCCTCCACGCCGGGCGCGACAACAAGATTCAATCGCTGATGGTCAGCCAGCGCCTGCAACACGCGCGCGACTGGTACATCGTCAAAGGCCAGCGAAACCGGGAATGCATCCTGCGCGATAACAGATTGATTCACGCAAAGGGAGACCAGCAGGACGCAACGAAACATCGCTTTCCGCATTCGTAACGCAAGGCAAAACATCATGGCACGACTCCTTGTGGCCAGTCAGAAAACGTCGAAGACAGCGGAATTTCCGAAACGGGGCAATCGCTTTGAGAAGAAGACAGCCGCAGCGTTGCATGCGCACGATCCAGACGAGCCATTATGCCGTCGGTTGGCGTCACCGCCTCGTCATACTTCACCCTCAGCCATCCATTGTCCGCCTGCTTGACCCACCCCACCCAGCGCGACATATCGCCGACCAGTCCCTGCAGCCGCCACTGCGTCGTGGGAGCGGGCATGGCGCAATGCGCTGTTTGCGGTTGAAACGGATCCCTTTCTTCCTCAAACGCCAGCCTAGAAGACACCGCAACTCCCGAGACCAACGCCAATGACAGGTAAGCGATTGCCACGCACATTTTTCCGTTGGAAATGGCTAGCCATGTCATCGCGCCCCTCCCGTTTCAGGCACGGGAGCGCGCAGCAGCAGCTCAGTGCGAATGCCCTCCGCTGCCCGCGTCATCAGCAGTCGATCGATACGGGGAACGACCGTGGAAGCGTTAAGCCGGGTAATGAAACGCCGTATGCCCACGTAGTCGGCATTAAAGACCAGCAGCCATCCGTTTTCCTCACTTTCATTGCCGTCTGGAGACAACGGAGACCAGGAGATTAGCTGTCCGCCGGATTCACGCAGTGCCTCGGTCGGTAATCCGATGCCCGACTCCCAACGCTTGTCCGCCAACGGCCGCGTCGCTGAACTTGGTGACGAAACGGCCGGAGCAGGCAACGCTGCCAGCCTTTTCTGCCACTCTGCGACCGACTCCTGTTCTCTTTGCCGCTGTTCCTGCAATAGCGCCGTTTGCTGGCGTAATCCGCCGTTTACCGAGCCCCAAACCACCAGCGCAAGCGCCGCAACCAGTCCGCACTGCGTCGTTAACAAAGTTCGCATCGGGGTGCTGAACCACCGGCAAACGAATGGGGAGACCTGCATCATTTATCTCTTCTCCCAATGGCTGCCGTCCCAAGAGCGCTCTTTGCGTCCCCCAATTGCAGCGTGAATTCCAATAAAGTTGCCTCCTTTGGATGGCGACGGGTTTGCCGAAGTTTGGGGACTGCGGCCAGCGGTTGAACCGCCAGACGTCTGGAGAAATCGACAATCGCCTGATAGTGATGACTGATGCCCGACAGCAGCAAACCGCGTTCACTGTCGCTGATTTCCGTCAGCCACAGTGCCTTCGGCATCAAACGGGGTAGGTGTTTCAATAATTCCTGATAGCGCCGATTGTGGCGCTGCCCCTGCTCGCTTAATGTTTGCTGAACCTGTTCAACCGCCTGCTGCTGCGTAGCTTGGAGGATGCGTTGGTACTGCGCTTCATGCGCCTGCCTGACCGATTGCAACTGGGTCATGTGCTGCGTCAGCATTGCATGCTGTCTTTTAGAGGTCAGGTAGTCTGCCGTGATGACGAACGCCGCAATTGCAAGCTGAGCGGTCAAGAACAGGCTCCAAAGGCGAATACGCCGCATTAGCCGACGACGGCGCCAGGGAAGCAGATTAGTCACCGGCATCAGTCATCCTCCGGACGCAGCGCCAATCCGGCTGCGATAGCGAACGCCGACGGTGCCGCCGGCAACGGCGGTTGCTGATAGCTAAACGCCGCCATCGGCGACCAAGGAATCAGCCGTTCCGTCTCGCCGATATCCATATTCGAAACCGACGAACTCAGGTAGACCGGATAATGCGCTGATGCCGGGAAACGCTCGTCTATCTCGCTGATGGAGTCGAGCAACGAGACATGCTCCCCGGAGTCTTGCGAAGTGAAGGTACCAAAGTACAGCGCCTGTCCAACTGGCGAGATCCACAGCCAGCTATCCTCGAAGCGGTGCAACAGCGGCGCATGGGGTGAAATCCCGACTTGTCGGGCCACGCAGCGAAGAGCGCAGGGGCTGATATCCACCACGTCGGCATATAGACCAGCGCTAGCCAGACAGGACAACCACGCCGTCAGCGCCGTCTTTCTGGCGGCCGTCACCAGCACCGTGTCCGGAGTGTGTGGGTCGTCGCGATAATCAAGCGCCAACGCCTCCCGACTCACCGGGAGCGCGCGCGACGCCATCTTTTCGATGTATCCGCTGCGTTCCGGTTCGCGCAATCGCGGATCGGGAGCCGCCATCCGTTGCTGAAAGATCAGCGCTGGCGGCAGCGCGATGCGCAGCGAAATGAAGCGCGGTAATTCCCGCCGCCATTGATGAAGCACCTCACAAAGTGAGTCTGGATCATGTAGACTACCCGCGCGTAACGTATCGCCCGGCAAGGGTAATTGCCACCAGTGGCGCAGTTGCCAGCCACCGCGGCGACGTTGCACCGCCAGAGCGCGCACGACGCCATTTTGTATATCCAATCCAACCCGCCAGATGTGGTAAGCCATGTTCAATCTCCTTATCGTCAGCTAAAAGAGCGTGTCCTCATCGCTGGCTTACCTTTATACTTAGCGCCCGATTGCTTATAAACTATTCAACCGCTACTGAATGGAAAATCTCAGGTGAAGCTCGTAAAGTATCTATTCATCCTTGCAGTAACTTGCATTCTGCTGGGAGCCGCCTCGCTCTATGGCCTTTATCGCTATATTGAGCCCCAGTTGCCCGATGTCGCCACACTTAAAGACATCCGTCTGCAAACCCCAATGCAGGTATACAGTGCGGACGGCGAGCTGATTGCTCAGTTCGGCGAGAAACGCCGTATTCCATTGCAGCTATCCCAGATCCCGCCCGAGCTGGTGCACGCTTTTATCGCGACTGAAGACAGTCGCTTCTATGAACACCACGGCATCGACCCACAGGGCATCCTGCGCGCGGCGTCGATTGCGCTGGTATCCGGCCATGCATCCCAAGGCGCGAGCACCATCACTCAGCAATTGGCGCGTAACTTTTTCTTGAGTCCTGAGCGCACCCTGCTGCGGAAGGTCAAGGAAGTCTTTCTCGCCATCCGCATTGAGCAGATGATGACGAAGGATGAAATCCTCGAGCTGTATCTTAATAAGATCTATCTGGGGTATCGCGCTTATGGCGTCGGCGCGGCGGCTCAAGTCTACTTTGGCCGCACGGTGGATCAGCTTACGCTGGGAGAAATGGCGATGATCGCCGGCCTGCCCAAAGCGCCTTCGACCTTCAACCCGCTCTACTCATACGACCGCGCGCTTGCCCGCCGCAACGTTGTTTTGTCGCGTATGCTGGATGAAAACTTCATTACCCGCCCCCAGTACGATCAGGCGCGAAGCGAGAAGTTGGAAGCCGACTACCATGCTCCCGAAATCGCCTTCTCCGCGCCTTACATGGCAGAGATGGTGCGTCAGGTAATGGTGAAACGTTATGGTGACGGCGCCTATAACGACGGCTACAAGGTTTACACCACCATCACCCGCAAACTTCAGCAGGCCGCTGATGAAGCTGTACGCAACAACGTGATCGACTACGATATGCGCCACGGTTACCGCGGTGCGGACCAGGAGCTGTGGAAAGTCGGTATGCCGGCCTGGCCCGAAAAGAAAATCATTGAAACCCTGAAAAAACTGCCGGTCTACGGGCCGCTGCAGCCAGCGGTGGTCACAGCCGCTATCGCCGATCAGGCCTCCGCGACGCTATCGTCTGGCGAAAAAGTCGTCCTGCCGCTGGAAACCGTACGCTGGGCACGTCCGTTCAAAACCGACTATTTACAGGGCGCCGTACCGCGACGCGTGACGGACGTCCTGCAGGCGGGCCAGCAAATTTGGGTGCGTAAAGTCGACAACGTGTGGTGGCTGGCTCAGGTGCCCGATGTCAATTCCGCGATGGTGTCTTTGGACCCGAACAACGGCGCCGTGCTGGCGTTGGTGGGAGGCTTCGACTTCAACCAGAGCAAGTTCAACCGCGCCACTCAGGCCTTACGCCAGATCGGGTCGAACATTAAACCGTTCCTCTACACGGCGGCAATGGACAAAGGGCTGACGCTCGCCACCCTGCTCAACGACGCCCCGATTACCCGCTGGGATCCGGGTGCCGGTTCCGACTGGAGCCCGAAGAACTCCCCACCGCAGTATGACGGCCCCATCCGGCTTCGTCAGGGTCTGGGACAGTCGAAAAACGTCGTGATGGTACGCGCGATGCGCGCGATGGGCGTGGACTACGCGGCCGACTATCTGGAACGCTTCGGTTTCCCACAGCAGAACATCGTGCACACTGAGTCGCTGGCGCTGGGCGCGGCTGCGTTCACTCCGTTACAGGTGGTTCGCGGCTATTCGGTGATGACGAACGGCGGCTATTTGGTGGACCCGTACTTCATCAGCAAGATCGTCGATGATTTCGGCAATACGCTGTTCGCCGCCACACCGAAGATCGTCTGCGACAGCTGTAATTTGCCGGTCATTTACGGTGAAACCCAACGTTCGGTCGAGCTTTCTCCAGACTCAATGGAAAATATTGCAACGTCGCAGGAGCGTCCGCAGCCGAACGCCGCGCCGCAACCTGACCCGATTACTCCGCCGGAGGCGGCACGACAGGCTAATCAGCCGTATGCGCCGCACGTCATCAGCACGCCGCTGGCCTTCTTGATCAAGGATGCCATGAACAGTAATGTCTTCGGCGAACCGGGCTGGATGGGAACCGGATGGCGCGCAGGAAAAGTGCTGCAACGCCATGATATCGGTGGGAAAACAGGGACAACCAACAACTCCAAGGATGCCTGGTTCTCCGGTTATGGACCGAATATTGTGACGTCCATCTGGATTGGCTTCGACGATCACCGTCGCGATCTGGGACGCTCGACCCTTTCGGGTGCGATCCGCGATCAAATATCCGGATACGAAGGGGGCGCCAAAAGCGCGCAACCGGCTTGGGATAGCTTCATGAAAGTCGCACTGAACGGCGTACCGGAGCAGAAGACCTCACCGCCACCGGGCATTACTACCGTCACCATCGATCGCAGCACGGGCATGTTGTCAGACGGGGGCGGCAATAGTCGTCAGGAATACTTCATCGACGGGACGCAGCCGACGGAACACGCGACCCATGATTCCGGCACGACGCTGTATGACGCCGGTAGCGGTCAATCCGAGGAGTTATTTTAACTACGCGATAGGCAGGTGCGCTGAACTCAACGCGCCTGCCTATCGAAAGTGTCGCTATTTCAGAGAGGGCGGGGAGAAAAGGTGCGTGTGCGCCAGGAACAGCGCGCTGACATTACGCGCCTCACGGAAATCCGGCGCCTGCAATAGCGACATCATCTGCGCCTGCGGCCAATGTACCGGAATTAGCGGCTCCGGCTCATCCCCCTGTAAGCGTTGAGGATAAAGTCCACGGGCAATCACGATATTCATCTGGCTGGAAAAATAGGACGGGGCCAGCGTCAACGTCGCCAGCAGTTCGAAGTGCTCCGCACCAAACCCGACTTCTTCCTTCAATTCGCGGTTAGCCGCTTCAAATACCGTTTCTCCGGCATCGATCAGCCCTTTGGGAAAGCCCAACTCATACTGTTCAATCCCTACCGCGTACTCGCGGATCAGTAGCAAATCATCGCCGATGATCGGCACAATCATCACCGCTTCCCGGCCGGAAGGACGCATCCGTTCATACACGCGGCGCTCACCGTTGCTGAACGCTAGATCCACCGATTCAATACTAAATAGACGCGAGCGGGCTACGGTTTTAACCCCGATAATTTTGGGTTTTTGCAGATTATTATCCATATAAGCCCCGGTTACAGAGGAAATTGACTGATGCTGACCGCACAGTCGGAAAAATGCTGATACGCTTTACAGCATAATCGGTACGAGCATTTTGCGGCAATTGCGTTGCTGCCTGCAATTTTATCATACCAAAACAACATCATTGTAACATTCTTAATACATTAAATTAACTTATGTAAATCAGAGCGGCACCTCGAAGAAAAAAAATAGGATTATCCTCATTTTTGTTCATGTCTCGCCTTGTTAGCATCCAAGGATAAAGACAAAAATGTATAAGTTCAGTTAGCAAAGGCAGCCAGCAAAGCTAGATGGGGCAACATAGCCTATATATCTTTGTTAGTATCCGAAAAAAACAGAGGAAACCTGACGCTGTTGGATGGTAATGATATGAGTACAATACTCATCATATTGTCTGTATTGTTAGCCTGTCTGATTGCGGTAGGGGGTTTCATTGGCTATCGCATGTATCGTCGTTTTCTTTTTGCCAAACGCCTGCCCGTCGTCTCTGGACATCGCCAGCTGACCTCAACGGAACGCAAGGCTGTAGAACATTATTTGGTGTCGAAAGATGCTGATACTACGCTGCCGCTAACCGCGTCGGCGTCTTCCCCGCGTCTGACGCGTTCTTTGCTCAGCAACCGCGTTTACCCCATCACGCACAGCATTACTCGCTATGGGCTTAGCACCGACGCGCCGAATAAATGGCGATACTTTATTGATACACAAGAAGTTCATCTTCCTCCCAGTTGGGAACAGTACATCACGCAGAATAACGAGATCGAGCTGATCACCACACGTTCGATGCCGCTGGTCATCTCTCTTAACGGACACTCGATCACGGAATATATCAACAACAGCGATTCCTCAAACAACCGCGAACTGCCGATTGGCAACGCCTCGATCCTCCCGGAAGAAAACGAGCATACCGAACTGCTTTCCGTGCGGAAGGAAACGCGGGAAGAGTACGCTACGCACCGTTCTCGCGGCCTTAAAGACGCCGCCGTGCTTTGCTGCGCCTTTTTTCTGTTGGTCTTCAGCCTCAACAGCCCGCTGGCAGTACTGCCGTGGCTAGCTGGCACCGCCTCTCTGCTGGCCGCATGGAGCTGTTGGCAGTTGTTTCGTTCACCCCGGGAAAAAGAGCTGCAGGACGTTCACTGTCTGAATGGTACGCCGCAGTGTCTGGGGCTCTTCGGCGAATCGAACCAGAGCCGTCTGGGCAATATTTCCCTCGGCAATATCGATCTGATTTATCCGCCGCACTGGCAACCTTATATCGGCCACGATTTAGGGAAAAAGACTGATGTAGATATCTATCAGAACCGGCAGGTCGTGCGGCAGGGAAAATATCTGTCGCTGCACAATGAGGTAAAACAGTTTCCCTTGCAGAAACGCGGCAAGAATCTAGTGCTGGCCTGCGGCGCGCTGTGCAGCCTGCTGCTGCTGTTGAGCTACGTTCCGCTCGATCTTCCGCTCAAGCTCAGCCTCGCCTGGATCAAAGGCGCAAATAACATTAAGGTCACACAGGTCGACGAACTGGAACGGATGCCGCTCCATGTGGGCGATACTTTGCAGGTGCGCGGCACCGGCATGTGTTACGTACCGCCGGTCGATCATGGCCCCATGCCCCACAGCGAGTCGGCTTTCCAACCCTTCGACTGCTCCGCTATTTACTGGAATAAAGCCGACCCGCTGCCGCTGCCTGAATCCGACATCATCGAAAAAACCATCGCCTTGCGCGCCACGGTTAACAATCAGCTACATCCTCCAACGAATGGCGACGGGGCCAGCTCACCGCTAGCCAGCGCGATCCAGAAGTCCGGCATGATTCTGCTGAACGACTTTTCCGACATCGTGCTGAAAACCGAAGATTTGTGCGAAAAGGAAGAGGATTGTACGCGCTTGAAAAACGCGCTGATTAACCTCGGCAACGTGAAAAGCTGGAACGTGTTGGTCCGGCGCGCCAGCTCCGGCGCGCTGAAAGGCACCAGCGTCATCCTGCGTCCCGTGAGTGCCGAAACGCTCGATACGTTGGTCAACAATGCTACGGACTATTTTTATTTGCAGGAGCTTCGCAACGCCACTAATACGTTGAACAGTCCGCCGCCAGCAGGGTTCCTAATCCGTAGCGATGAAGGCAACCAGTTCGTCACCCATCCAGAACCCATGACGCCATTGACGGAGTATCGACCGGCGGAACAGTGGCAGGAACTGCAGCGTTTGTCCGCGATGTTGCTGCACACATCATTCGAAGCCAGCGGCGTGATCACCGCGATCTCTTTGGATGCCAACGGTACTCGCCATATTTCCCTTCATAGCGAACCCGATGCGGTCACGCTATGGCGCTACCTCGGCAGCAGCATACTGCTTCTGCTGTTTACGAGCGTGTTCATCATCAACGTGGTACAGCTGGTCATGAAACATCGCCGCAGCAAACAGCGCATTGCCGATATCCAACAGTACTACGCCAGATATCTGGCGCCGGAGACCTCCGCTGCGCCAGCGTTACACGGCAGCGCCTCTCGTTCGTCGTGAAATCATTATCCTTAAACCGGTATACTGGCGTACAGAACCCCCCTCAGCCTGACGACCGCCTCCGGCGGCAATGGCCTCTTTGCCGGAGTGATGATGAATTCCGAACTCGATTGGAACAAGATAGATACCGTGCTGCTGGACATGGACGGCACCTTGCTTGACCTCGCTTTCGACAGCTACTTCTGGCTGCAACTGGTGCCGCAATCGCTCAGCGAAAGGCGCGGCATCTCGTTGGAAGAAGCGAAACAGCAGATGGCGCACGAATATCAGTCCGTCCAGCATACGCTCAACTGGTACTGCCTCGACTACTGGAGCCGGCAGTTGGATCTCGATATACGCCAGATGACGCGAGACATCGCTTCACGCGCCCGGCTGCGGGACGACACCGCGCCTTTTCTCCGAGCGTTAAGAGACAGCGGCCGCCACACGGTTTTGCTGACCAACGCTCATCCGCATAGCCTGTCGGTCAAAATTGAACGCACGGGACTCGATCAGCACCTTGATTTATTACTTTCCACCCATACTTATGGCTTTCCGAAAGAAGATCAGCGTTTATGGCAGGCAGTACAGGCTCAGATTGGGTTTGACCCGGCACGGACCTTGTTTGTTGATGACAGCGAACCCATTTTGGATGCGGCCAAAACGTTCGGGATCGGCTACTGTCTGGGCGTCAGCAACCCGGACTCCAGTTTGCCCGAGGAAAAAACGTTCCATCGCCATCCGGCGACCAACGATTACCGGACGC
Organism: Lonsdalea populi; assembly: GCF_015999465.1. Classification (NCBI taxonomy): domain Bacteria; kingdom Pseudomonadati; phylum Pseudomonadota; class Gammaproteobacteria; order Enterobacterales; family Pectobacteriaceae; genus Lonsdalea; species Lonsdalea populi. The sequence goes on along the minus strand of NZ_CP065534.1, from coordinate 271,939 downwards.
TGATCCCCGCCTTCGCAGGCGCAACTGGTTTTTGAGGAGCATTTATGAGCAAAGCCAGCCAGCATGAAGATAACAGCGCTGTCCGGCTGGATAAGTGGCTGTGGGCGGCCCGTATTTACAAAACCCGCGCCGTCGCCCGCGATATGGTCGAAGGCGGCAAGGTTCACTACAACGGTCAGCGCAGCAAGCCCAGCAAACTGGTCGAGCTGAATGCCGAGCTCAAATTACGTCAAGGCAACGACGAACGCACCATCGTGATCCTGGAGATCGGCGCACAGCGCCGATCCGCGCCTCAGGCACAGGCGATGTACCGGGAAACCGAGGTCAGTATTGAAAAACGGGAAAAAATGGCGCAGGCGAGAAAAATGAACGCGCTGTCCATGCCCCACCCCGACCGTCGCCCAGATAAGAAAGAGCGCCGGGATTTGATTAAATTTAAATACAGCGATGCGGAATAACCTGCCGTCGCCGCGAGAAAATATTATGTCCACACACGATCAATTGCACCGTTACCTGTTCGAAAGCCACGCCGTTCGCGGTGAACTGGTCACGGTCAGCGATACGCTCCAGCAGGTGCTGGAAAATCACGACTACCCGGCGCCAGTGCAAACGCTGCTCGGCGAACTGCTGGTGGCCACCTGCCTGCTGACCGCCACGCTGAAATTCAGCGGCGACATCACGGTCCAGCTACAGGGCGATGGTCCGCTGAAGCTGGCCGTCATCAACGGCAATAACGCGCAGCAGATGCGCGGCGTGGCTCGTCTGCAGGGGGACCTCGCCTCTGAAAGCACGCTGCACGACATGATCGGCAACGGCTACCTGGTGATCACCATTACACCGACCGAAGGCGAGCGCTATCAGGGTGTCGTCGGTCTTGAAGGCGACACCCTGGCAGCCTGCCTGGAAAACTACTTCCAGCAGTCAGAACAGCTGCCGACGCGCCTGTTTATCCGTACCGGCGAGCACGACGGCAAACCTCGCGCCGCCGGTATGCTGCTACAGGTGCTTCCGGCTCAGGAAAGCAGCCGGGACGACTTCGACCATCTCTCGCAACTGACGATGACCGTAAAAGGCGAGGAGTTATTTTCTCTGCCGGCCAATGAGGTGCTGTACCGCCTGTATCATCAGGAGGAGGTGACGGTGTACGAGCCGCAGCCGGTGAGTTTCCACTGCCACTGCTCGCGCGAACGCTGTGAGAACGCCCTGCTGACGTTGTCAGAAAGCGAAGTGGACGATATTTTGGCGCAGGACGGCAACATCGACATGCATTGCGATTATTGCGGTAGCCATTATGTCTTCGATGCGGCCGACATCGGCGAAATTCGTCAGTCCGCCTCACCCACCCATCGGCACTAATCCCATCGGTCCAGAGGGCGCCGTCAGGCGTCCTTTCCTCGCAATCTGTGCTCGATATCACATTTTTATTACTTTTACGTCACAATATTAAGCAAAGTTATTAAAGAATTTATTTAATTTTATGATAGTTATCGTAGTTAAAATAAGCTCTGGCCCTACACTATTAGGCAGTAGGACAACCCCCATTGAGGAGTAGCCACATGGAGATTAACGGCCAGATGTCACAGGCGTTTTCCGCTTACGGCATTCACGATATCCGCGAACTCGTCTATAACCCGAGTTACGATTTACTGTTTGAAGAAGAAACATCCCCTACATTAGAAGGTTACGAACGCGGCATCGAAACTGAACTGGGTGCGGTTGCCGTCGACACCGGTATTTTCACCGGCCGCTCTCCGAAAGATAAATACATTGTCCGTGATGACGTGACGCGCGATACCGTCTGGTGGGCCGATCAGGGCACCGGCAAAAATGACAACCATCCGCTTAGCCAGGATGTCTGGCTTCAGTTGAAGCAGTTGGTCGGCGAGCAACTCTCCGGGAAACGCCTTTTTGTCGTCGATGCCTACTGCGGCGCCAACCCCGATAGCCGACTGAAAGTCCGCTTCATCACCGAAGTCGCCTGGCAGGCGCATTTCGTGAAAAACATGTTTATCCGTCCGAGTGAGGAAGAGCTGTGCGACTTCGTCCCGGACTTTACCGTGCTGAACGGCGCGAAGTGCACCAACCCGCACTGGCGGGAGCAAGGGCTGAATTCGGAGAACTTTGTCGCCTTTAACCTCACCGAAGGTATCCAGTTGATCGGCGGAACGTGGTACGGCGGCGAAATGAAGAAAGGACTATTCGCCATCATGAACTACCTGCTGCCGCTGAAAGGCATTGCCTCCATGCACTGCTCCGCCAACGTTGGCGAAGCGGGCGACGTTGCGGTCTTCTTCGGCCTCTCCGGCACGGGTAAAACCACCCTGTCCACCGATCCTAACCGCCAGTTGATCGGCGATGACGAACACGGCTGGGACGACGACGGCGTCTTCAACTTCGAAGGCGGCTGTTACGCCAAAACCATCAGGCTCTCGCAGGAAGCCGAACCGGATATCTACGGTGCCATCAAGCGAGACGCGCTGCTGGAAAACGTGACCGTGCGGACGGACGGCAGCATCGACTTCGACGACGGCTCAAAAACCGAAAACACCCGGGTTTCCTATCCGATCGATCACATTCTGAATATCGTCAAACCGGTTTCCAAAGCGGGTCATGCCACCAAGGTTATTTTCCTGACCGCTGACGCGTTCGGCGTGCTGCCGCCGGTGTCTCGTCTGACGTCCGATCAGACGCAGTATCACTTCCTGTCCGGCTTCACCGCCAAACTGGCCGGAACGGAGCGCGGCATCACGGAGCCAACCCCGACCTTCTCCGCCTGCTTCGGCGCCGCCTTCCTCACGCTGCATCCCACGCTGTATGCCGAAGTGCTGGTGAAACGGATGCAGGCCTCCGGTGCACAGGCTTACCTGGTGAATACCGGTTGGAACGGCACCGGCAAACGTATTTCCATCAAGGATACGCGAGGCATTATCGCCGCTATCCTGAATGGCAGCATTGAAGAAGCGGAAACGAAAACGCTGCCTATCTTCAATTTGTCTATCCCGACCACGCTGGCCGGTGTGGACCCGTCGATTCTGGATCCGCGCGATACCTATGAGAGCGCCGCGCAGTGGGAAGCGAATGCAGAAGATCTGGCTCAACGCTTTATCGCCAACTTTGACAAATACACCGATACCCCGGCAGGCGCGGCGCTGGTCGCCGCCGGTCCGAAGATCTGAAGCGTTGTTAACTCAATCACGACGCATGCCTGCAACCGCAGGCATTTTTTTTATCCAATGACCGTCGAAAAGAACACTTAGTAGGAGTCCGGCGCTAACGCGTGCAGACGGATTCAATGAGGCCTCGAGTCACGGAAATGGGGCCAGCAGAGGAGATGCAGGAGCAATGAGATAACGCTCGCTGTTTTCGCGTCTGTCATCCAGGCCAACGCTAAGCCTACCAACGATAGCGGGCGGCTTAACCGGGAAGCGGGCTTTGACGACGCGGAAATACGTTGAGAGATCGCCGGTCGGGAAACCGGCGGTAGAAAGGCATGATTATCTTTAGGCGCCAGGAAAATTGTCCGCCGTGGCGGTCGGTTCGAGAGTCGTTCTGGCATAGGCCAGCGGCAGATAGACTCTGATTAACAGCCCCTCCCGTTCGCTGCTGCCGACTTCCAGTGAACCGAGATGCGCGTCGATGATACGCTGCACGATGGCCAGTCCCAGACCGGTACCGCTGGTGCTACGCGCGCTGTCACCGCGGACAAACGGTTGAAACAGGTATTTAAGATCTTCGGGGGCGATACCGTCGCCGTCATCCTCCACCTGGAACCAGGCGCGCTGAAGTTCGCTGCCGCTACTGACGCGGATCCAGCCGTTGCCATAACGAGACGCGTTGACAACCAGATTCAGCGCCGCGCGTTTGATGGAAAGCGGGCTGGCATAGACTAACAGCTCACCCTCCCAAAACTCGCTGTCTATTTGACGTTCATAGCCGCTTTCCGAAGCGACCACCTCGCCCAGAATACTGTTGAGGTCGGCGATCTCCATCTGCATCTCCTGACCGGTACGCAGATAGTCGATGAACTGTTCAATGATGGCGTTACACTCTTCGATATCCTTGTTAATCGACTCCGCCAGATATTCATCCTCTTTATCCATCATCTCCGTCGCCAGACGAATACGAGTGAGCGGCGTTCGCAAATCGTGGCTGACGCCCGCCATCAGCAAGGTGCGGTCGTCCGCAAGAAGCTTGACGCCGGCCGCCATCTGGTTAAAGGCACGGGTCACCGACCGCACTTCGGACGCGCCATACTCCCGCAGCGGCGGCGGAATAATCCCTTTTCCGACCTGCAGAGCGGCGTGCTCCAGCTCCACCAACGGGCGATTCTGCACGCGGATAAACAGCCAGGCGCCGCCGATCACCAGCAGCATAATCGCCAAGGTATAACGGAAGAGCGGCGAAAAATCGCCCTGATGAATCTCGGTCAGCGGCACGCGGACCCAGATGTCGGGAGACAGCCAAGTTTTCAGCCACACAACCGGGGTATTTTTACTGACTTCGACCCGCACTTCTGTCGGGCCGCCCAACTGCTGCGCCATCTGCTGGCTCAGAAACTGATAGTGCTGCGCCCAGCGCAACCCACTCTCTTCCGCCGCGGCATTGGTATACAGCGAAATGCCCAGCTCCCGGTAGATTTCTCGCCGAAAGGCCGGCGGCACTTCCAGCGCGGAGCCGTCTTCCAACTGCAGTTTATCGGTCATCAACATCCTGACCTCGTAGGCCAGCACCTTGTTGAACTGCTGCAAACTCGGCAGGATCGCGAAATTCAATACGACCAGATAGGTGGTCACCAGGCTGACAAACAGCAAGGTGACGATCAGCAACAGCGTGCGGGCAAAGGAGCTGCGCGGAGAAAAGCGCCAGCGTCTCATGCCTTACTGCCGTCCGGGACGAAGACGTAGCCCAGACCCCAGACGGTCTGAATATAACGCGGGTGGGCCGGATCTTCCTCGACCATGCGTCGCAGGCGGGAAATCTGTACGTCGATGGAGCGCTCCATCGCGCTGTATTCGCGACCACGGGCCAGATTCATCAGCTTATCGCGAGACAAAGGCTCACGCGGATGGCTGACCAACGCCTTCAAGACGGCAAACTCGCCGCTGGTGAGCGGCATTGGCTCATCGTCGCGGAACATTTCGCGCGTCCCCAGATTCAGCTTGAATTTGCCGAAAGCGACAATCGCTTCTTCCTGAGACGGCGCGCCCGGCAGTTCATTAGCCTGACGGCGCAGTACCGCGCGAATACGGGCCAGCAGTTCACGCGGGTTGAACGGTTTCGGAATATAGTCGTCTGCACCAATTTCCAGCCCGACGATGCGATCCACCTCTTCTCCTTTCGCGGTCACCATGATGATCGGCATCGGGTTGCTCTGACTGCGCAGGCGGCGGCAAATCGACAGGCCGTCTTCGCCCGGCAGCATCAGGTCCAGCACCATCAAATGGAAAGACTCGCGCGTCAGCAGACGATCCATCTGTTCCGCATTAGCGACGCTGCGTACCTGAAACCCTTGTTCAGTGAGATAACGCTCCAATAACGCACGCAGACGCATATCGTCATCAACGACCAGAATTTTGTAATTCTCTTGCATTTTATTCTCCAAAGACGGGATGAACGCCTATGTTGATCTTGTTCAAAACGTGTTAAATACTGGACAATGTTTTCTGGTATATATTCTAATCATAATTGTTACAGACCATATAAAAATACGTTGTAATCAAACATTTCCTTTGTCCATATTCTAAGATAATGACATATAGACAACATTAATTCCGTTATCGTTGATAGATGATTCGTCGCAATACCGAGATTTAATAACATAGATTTTTAACCGAGACGTATGAGAACCGATCTTATTACCCGTGAAGGATACGAATCCCTGCATCAGGAGCTCAATTACCTGTGGAAAGAGCGCAGACCGGAAATCACAGAAAAAGTCGCCTGGGCCGCCAGTCTGGGCGACCGTAGCGAAAACGCCGACTACCAGTACAACAAACGTCTGCTGCGTGAAATCGACCGGCGCGTCCGCTACTTGCGCAAACGCCTGCAGGTGGTGCGAGTGGTGGATTACTCGCCGCAGCAGGACGGCAAAGTCTTTTTCGGCGCATGGGTAGAGGTAGAAAACGAAGACGGCGACGTGAAACTATTCCGCATTGTCGGCCCGGACGAAATATACGGCCGCAAGGACTACATCTCCATCGACGCGCCGATGGCGCGGGCGCTGCTGAAAAAAAGCGTCGACGAAAAGGCGGACGTTCCGACACCGACCGGGAGAAAAACCTGGTACATCAATAAAATCGCCTACGGTATAACAGCCCCATAGCGCTGCTATCACGTACCACACATCTGCTTCCCACATTCTCACGCCAGGCGTGATGCGTGAAAATATCCCCCCCCTATAGCCAATGCAACGATAAAGCGCCTGAATGCGTATTTCCCTACGGCGCTTATCTCACCGGGAAATAACCGTATCCCCGCTTAAAAACGATATTTTTCCCACTTCGTCAACGTATTCTTTTTACCCCTCCAGCGAAATATAACGCTCAACATCGCGGCGCTGGGTAGCGTTATTTTGCAGCGGTGAAAGAACACCTCTCGCGTCGCAGAAACACCAACATCACCGGTTCAATCCAGTTTGAAATATAGATGTCATTTTTATCACTTACCGTGACCTTTGTTGTTCATGGAGATCTGAATATGTTCAGCGTAGACACCTTATTGCAGAATCTGGCTCCGCATAGGCACACGCCAACCTGGCAACGCGCGGTATTACGAACGCTGTTATTTGAGCAGGAAATGCAGCAGTTCGCCCAACGACATCCCCATCTGCGGGGGCTCGATCTGGTTGAAGAAATACTGGATTATTTCGACCTTAATTGTGAAATGGTCGAAGGCGATTTGGAAAATATTCCCAGCCATGGCCCGGTGGTTTTGGTGGCAAATCATCCCATCGGCTCACTGGACGGACTCGCCCTGCTGCGCCACGTCGCCAGCGTGAGGCCGGATGTCCGCATCGTCGCCAGCCAGCTGCTTTCCTACCTAGGACCGCTGAAATCGCTGTTCTTCCCCGTCGACAACTTCAGCAACCGCACCCGTCGCCGGCAAATCGCCAACATCCAAAATCATCTCAATCAGGATGGCGCCGTCATTCTGTTCCCCGCCGGCGAGGTATCACGCATCAGCCTGCACGGGATCCGCGACGGTCACTGGCACAGCGGGTTTGTCCGGATCGCGGCCAAAGCGCGGGCGCCGATTATTCCAATTCATGTCAAGGGCCGCAACAGCGGACTGTTTTACCTCTCCTCCCTGATTTATCGCCCGTTATCCACGCTTCTGCTGGTGAGGGAGATGTTCCACCAGCGCGGCAATACGCTGAGCCTGCGCATCGGCCCACAAATCCCTTACGCGACCTGGAGTCAGGGAGAATGGCAGGCCAACGATATGGCGGCCCGTTTCCGCCGCCATGTTTACCGGTTGGGTCAGGGCAAGCCGGGCTGCTTCGCCGGAGAGAAACCTATCGCGCTGCCGGAAGACCGGTCGCGGCTGAAACAGGCGCTGGTGGAATGCGACCTGCTGGGCACCACCCCGGACGGTAAAACGATTTATCTCTATCAGCGCAAAGACGAAGACTATGCGCCGATTCTGCGCGAGTTGGGACGCCTGCGGGAAATCGCCTTCCGCGCCGTCGGCGAAGGCTGCGGCCAGAGGCGCGATCTGGACCACTTCGACGATCAATATCTGCATCTGGTGTTATGGGACGAAGAGAATCTGGATATCGTGGGGGCCTACCGTTTCACCACCACCGCCCAGCGGGAGCCGCATCAACTGTACAGCCACAGCCTGTTTCAGTACGGCAGCGAGATGGAGACAATACTCGCCAACGGCATTGAGCTGGGGCGCAGCTTCATTCAGCCTAAGTATTGGGGCAAACGGGGGCTGGAATATCTGTGGCTGGGCATCGGCGCCTATGTGGCGCGCTATCCGCAGTACCGTTATCTGTTCGGCCCGGTATCGCTGTCCGGCACGCTGCCCATTGCCGCCCGGGACCTACTGGTAGCCTTCTATCGGCTGTATTTTCCGCCGCGTCAGGCGCTGGCGCGTTCGCGACGTCCTTATCCCGCCTCGTTGCCGGATGTGCTGAAGCAGTTCGAAGGGACAGACTATCAACAAGACCTCACGCGCCTGAAGAGTATGCTCAACAACCTCGGCTGCGCGATCCCAACACTTTACAAACAGTATTCCGAACTGTGTGAAACCGGCGGCGTGCAGTTCATCGACTTCGGTACCGACCCGGACTTCAACAACTGCATCGACGGTCTGGTGCTGGTGGACCTACAGCAGCTCAAGCCCTCTCGTTACCAACGCTATATCGCGCCGTTCGCTGCGGAACCCGCGCACCAGGACGTCTCGGAAAACGACAAAGCCCACGCCCTCGGTTAACCAAGACAAAGCAGGACGCGAACGGTTCGATACCTTTTCCGTCCCGTTTCTTGCGGGCGCATCCTGCAACTTTCTCGCACGTGCGGCTTACGGTCACAACATCAGTTCACACTATTCACCGCCTCGACGCGCCCGCTCGGCGCGTTATTCAACTACGCTTTTTTTGTACAGATACTTCGCCATCGAAGAGATGCCCACGTCGTCGTAAGGAGCGAAAAAGTATGAAGCGAACCGTTGCCGATTTCGTAGCAAAAACGTTGGAAAACGCCGGAGTGAAACGGATTTGGGGAGTCACCGGCGATTCTCTGAACGGGCTGAGCGACAGCCTGAACCGCATGGGCACCCTCGAATGGATGCCGACCCGTCACGAAGAGGTCGCGGCCTTCGCAGCAGGCGCTGAAGCGCAGTTGACCGGGGAACTGGCCGTCTGCGCAGGCTCTTGCGGGCCCGGTAACCTTCATCTGATTAACGGACTGTTCGACTGCCACCGAAACCATGTGCCGGTGCTCGCCATCGCGGCGCACATTCCCTCCAGCGAGATCGGCAGCAACTATTTTCAGGAAACTCACCCGCAGGAACTGTTCCGCGAATGCAGCCACTACTGCGAACTGATTTCCAACCCTGAACAGCTTCCGCAAGTCCTGGCTATCGCGATGCGCAAAGCGATCCTCAATCGTGGCGTGTCGGTCATTGTGCTGCCCGGCGACGTCGCGCTGAAGCCTGCTCCCGAAGACGCGTCAACGGACTGGTATCCTATTCCAGCGCCGCGCGTGCTGCCGGAGGACAGAGAGCTGCACAAGCTGGCCGAGCTACTGAACGGGGTCAAAAACATCACCCTGATGTGCGGCAACGGCTGCGCGGATGCGCACGATGACGTGGTGCAGCTCGCCGCCACGCTACAAGCGCCGGTCGTCCATGCGCTGCGAGGTAAAGAGTATATCGAATACGACAATCCCTACAGCGTCGGCATGACCGGGCTCATCGGCTTTTCATCCGGCTACCACGCGATGATGAACGCGGATACGGTGTTGCTGTTGGGAACGCAGTTTCCCTACCGCGCGTTCTATCCGACGGACGCCAAAATTATCCAGATCGACATCAACCCCGGCAGTATCGGCTCCCACTGCCACGTGGACATGGCGCTGCTGGGCGACATCAAATCGACCCTGACGGCGCTACTGCCGCTGTTGGATCAGAAGAGCGACCGCCGCTTCCTCGATAAGGCGTTGAAACACTATGCCGACGCGCGCAAAGGGCTGGACGATCTGGCGACGCCAAACGACAAGCAGGAAATTCATCCCCAGTATCTCGCCCAACAGGTCAGCCACTACGCCAGCGAAGACGCCATTTTCACCTGCGACGTAGGCACGCCGACCGTCTGGGCCGCGCGCTATCTAAAAATGAACGGTCGACGCCGGCTGATCGGCTCGTTCAGCCACGGGTCGATGGCGAATGCGATGCCCCAGGCGCTGGGCGCGCAGTCGGTCGACCGGAACCGGCAGGTGGTGTCGTTCAGCGGCGACGGCGGTTTTACCATGCTGATGGGCGATTTTCTGTCCGTCGCGCAGCTCAACCTGCCGGTGAAAATCGTGGTGTTTAATAACAGCGTGCTGGGATTTGTGGCGATGGAGATGAAAGCGGGCGGCTACCTGACGGACGGCACCGAACTGCACAATCCCAACTTCGCGGAGATCGCCAACGCCTGCGGCATTAAGGGCATCCGCGTGGAGAAAGCCTCCGAGCTGAACGCCGCGCTGGAAGAGACTTTCGCCCACGACGGTCCGGTGCTGTTGGATGTCATCACCGCCACGGACGAACTGGCGATGCCGCCGGAAATCAAGCTGGAACAGGCCAAGGGCTTCAGCCTGTATATGCTGCGCGCCATCATCAGCGGGCGCGGCGATGAGGTGATCGAGCTGGCGAAAACCAACTGGCTGCGCTAGCCGCCCGCTAGCGACAGACGGTCAGTCGTTTAAGGCGGAACGGAAGTCCCGCGGCGGATGACCGTTATACACCTGACGGGGACGATAGAGGGTCAGCCCCTGCTCATGCATCTCCTTCCAGTGGGCAATCCAACCGCTGGTGCGCCCTACCGCAGCAATGACCGGGAACATCGCGGGGGGCAGGCCCATCGCCTGAAGGATCACCGCCGTATAGAAATCGGCGCTCGGGTAAAGCCGGTGTTCAAGGAAATAAGCGTCGGTCAGCGCCACATGCTCCAGCTCCATCGCCACCTGCAGAAGATCGTCGGCCATGCCCAGTTCGTTGAGCACCTCGTAACAGGTTTTACGCAGGATCGCCGCGCGGGGATCGAAGTGGTGATACACCGAATTGCCGAATCCCATCAGCTGCATTGACCTGCGGCCCTCTTTCGCCCGGCGCACGAACTCCGGAACGCGGTCCACCGTTTGGATCTCGCCCAGCATCCGCATACAGGCTTCGTTCGCGCCGCCGTGTCGCGGCCCCCACATGGACGCCAGCCCCGCCGCAATACAGGCGAACGGGTTGGCGCCGGACGACCCGGACGCCCGCACCGCCATCGTCGACGGACACTGCCCGTGATCGGCGTGCAGGATCAGAATACGGTTCATGGCTCGCTCCAGCACCGGGTTCACTTCATACTTCTCTGCCGGAATAGAGAACAGCATGTGCATGAAATTCGCGGTGTAAGAGAGCCTGTTGCACGGGTACACCGCCGGCTGCTCGATGGAAAACTTGTAGCTCATGGCGGCCAGCGTCGGCATCTTTGAGAGCAGACGCACGGCCGCCAGTTCCCGGTGTTCAGGTTCGTCCACATTCAGCACATCGTGATAGAACGCCGCCAGCGCCCCGACGACGGCACACATCAGCGCCATCGGATGAGAGTCCCGCCGAAAGCCGCTGCACATACGGGCGATTTGCTCGTGGATCAGGGTATGACGGTTGATGGTTTCGTAAAAAGCGTCGTACTCCTGCCGCGAGGGGGCCTCGCCGTGCAGCAGGATAAAACAAACCTCAAGGAAATCGCACTGTTCCGCCAGCTGTTCAACAGGGAAGCCGCGATGCAGCAGCACGCTGTCGACGGGGTCGATATAGGTAATCGCGGACTCGCAGCCCGCCGTATTGGCGAAGCCAGGATCGAAACTGCACAGATTTTTATCTCCCAACGGGCGGACATCAACCGCTGCCCTCCCCATCACGCCGCGGCGAATATCCAGCTCAATCTCTGCCTGCCCGCCCACCGTCAGCGTGGATGTTTTTTCTGTCATGCCTCAATCTCCCGACCGAATGAACGCACTTACCCGTCGTACTGGTGTAGACGGTCTAAAATCAACACGGCATCGCTGCCCTAGTTCAATTAATACGCTAATTCGGCGTTAAGTCACAACAATCTGGCGTAATTTTGATGCAGGTAACCGTTCCCCACAGCCTGCTTGCGCACCGCGTCTGCGTCGGCTGGCATTTTTCGCCGTCAATCCGTATAACTATCGCAAGCTTTTACACCCCTTAATTGAAGACGAGTGATATCAACCTCATGAATGCCTCATTAAGCCATATCATTGCCCAGGAGCTGAACGCACGCACCGAGCAGGTCAGCGCCGCGGTTCGACTGTTGGACGAGGGCAACACCGTTCCTTTCATCGCCCGTTACCGTAAAGAAGTGACCGGCGGGCTGGATGATACGCAACTGCGTCAGTTGGAAGCCCGACTGGGTTATCTTCGCGAGCTGGAAGATCGTCGCCAGACTATTCTGAAATCCATCGACGAGCAGGGAAAACTGACCGACGACTTGGCGCGGTCCATTCGCACCACGCTCAGCAAAACCGAGCTGGAAGATCTCTACCTGCCCTATAAACCCAAGCGCCGCACGCGCGGCCAGATCGCTATCGAAGCGGGCCTTGAGCCGCTGGCGGAGAGCCTGTGGAACGACCCGTCCCAGACGCCGGAAAGCGCCGCTGAGGCCCATATCGACGCCGACAAAGGCGTCGCCGACGTCAAGGCCGCGCTGGACGGCGCGCGCTACATCCTGATGGAACGTTTCTCCGAAGACGCCGCCCTGCTGGCGAAGGTGCGCGACTATCTGTGGAAAAACGCGCATCTGGTCTCCCGCATGGCGGAAGGCAAGGAGGAAGAAGGCGCGAAGTTCCGCGACTACTTCGATCATCACGAGCCTATCGCGCAAGTGCCTTCCCACCGCGCGCTGGCGATGTTTCGCGGTCGCAACGAAGGCATTCTGCAACTGGCTCTCAACGCCGATCCGCAGTTCGATGAACCGCCGCGCGAAAGCTACTGTGAGCAGATCATCATCGACCACTTGGGTCTGCGGCTGAACAACGCCCCTGCCGACGGCTGGCGTCGCGCGGTCGTCAACTGGACCTGGCGCATCAAGGTGCTGATGCATCTGGAAACCGAACTGATGAGCAGCGTGCGCGAAAAAGCCGAAGATGAAGCCATCAACGTGTTCGCCCGCAACCTAAACGATCTGCTGATGGCTGCGCCTGCCGGAATGCGCGCCACGATGGGGCTGGACCCCGGCCTGCGCACCGGCGTCAAAGTCGCGGTCGTGGACGCCACTGGCAAACTGGTCGCGACCGATACCATCTACCCGCACACCGGTCAGGCCACCAAAGCCGCCGCCAGCGTTGCCGCACTGTGCACGAAGCATCAGGTGGAGCTGGTCGCCATCGGCAACGGCACCGCCTCCCGCGAAACCGAGCGTTTCTTCCTCGACACTCAGAAGCAGTTCCCGGCCATCAAGGCCCAGAAGGTGATCGTCAGCGAAGCGGGCGCCTCGGTGTACTCCGCGTCCGAGCTGGCCGCGCTGGAATTCCCTGACCTCGATGTCTCACTGCGCGGCGCGGTCTCTATCGCCCGTCGACTGCAAGACCCACTGTCCGAGCTGGTGAAGATTGAGCCGAAATCCATCGGCGTCGGCCAGTACCAGCACGACGTCAGCCAGACGCTGCTGGCTAAAAAGCTGGATGCCGTGGTCGAAGACTGCGTAAACGCCGTCGGAGTGGATCTGAACACCGCCTCCGTGCCGCTGCTGACCCGCGTCGCAGGCCTGACCCGCATGATGGCGCAGAACATCGTCAACTGGCGCGACGAGAACGGCCGCTTCCTCAATCGTGCGCAGCTGTTGAAAGTCAGCCGTCTCGGCCCTAAAGCGTTCGAACAGTGCGCCGGCTTCCTGCGCATCAACCACGGCGACAACCCGCTGGATGCCTCCACGGTTCACCCGGAAACCTATCCGGTGGTGGAACGCATTCTGGCCGTCACCGAGCGGAAACTGCAGGAGCTAATGGGCGACGCCACGGCGCTGCGCTCATTAAAAGCCAGCGAATTCACCGACGAGCGCTTTGGTATTCCTACGGTGACCGACATCATCAAAGAGCTGGAAAAACCGGGACGCGATCCACGCCCTGAGTTCAAAACCGCCAGCTTCGCCGAAGGCGTGGAGACGATGAACGACCTGCTGCCGGGTATGATTCTGGAAGGGGCCGTCACCAACGTCACCAACTTCGGCGCCTTCGTGGACATCGGCGTCCATCAGGATGGGCTGGTGCATATCTCCTCGCTGGCGAACCGCTATGTGGAAGATCCGCATACGGTGGTCAAGGCAGGCGATATCGTCAAGGTGAAGGTGGTGGAAGTGGATTTGCAGCGTAAACGTATCGCGCTGACCATGCGTCTGGATGAGCAGCCGGGGGAAACCGGCGCGCGTCGAAACAGTACAGACGCTGCGCAGCCACGCAAACCGTCCGCCAGCAAACCGCGTCCGCGTGCGGCCGGGACACCGGCCGGCAACAGCGCGATGAGCGACGCGCTGGCGGCGGCGTTCAAAAAACGCTAACGCGACTAAGAGGGAGATCACGATATTGGATCGCCCAGCCTGTAAAAGGAAAGCCCGCCAGCGTTTTCACGTCGCTGGAAAATGCGGCGCCCGGCACCCCGAACGACAATGCCGCTTGAGGGACGAGAGTCCAGGCATTGAACGCACGAACGGACTGCATGCCGCTCAGGGAGAAGACAAGCAGGGACAGCGGGGTTATCAGCCCCGCTGCAAAACGGACTAACCGCTGCATAAGACGTTACTTCGTCGTGGTGTTGCGGGCATCAATAGCGAGCGCATCGACGATCACCCGGAACAGCTGCGTGTTATCCATATAGCCTCGAATAGCCTCACCGCCAGGGCCGCTGGCCTGAATCACCATATCATCCACGGAATGCACGCCAGCATCCACCGAACGCGGCAGAACGCCTTCGCGCAGGACGGCGCCGGGCACAGAGGCGTAGGTTTTGTTGGCAACGTACTCGTCTTTATCGTTTTTAACCGACGGGACGAACGTACCATCCAGCTTCGGACGGAAGGTTTCGTAATAGTCCGGATAGTTGTTGAAAAAGACCGCCAGACGTTTGGAGACGTTGACGTCATCCGGGTAGCCGTCTTTGTTGGCATCCTGATAGTTGGGGTAGCCCGCCTCTTCATATACGCCGACTTTTTCACGCATCTCCGTTCCCGGCTTGTTGTCGTCCACCGTACCGATAATCGAAATGCCGTGGGTGTGGTCGCCGGTCACGATAATCAGCGTGTCTGAATGGGTTTCCACAAACTTCTTCGCCACCGCCACCGACTGGTCGAGCATGATGGTGTTATAGAACGCGCGTTCCCAGTCCAGCGGGTGAGAAGCCTTGTCGATCAACGCCGACTCCACCATCAGGAAGAAGCCGTCTTTATTTTTGGACAGCACGTCCAGCGCCGCCTGCGTCATGTCAGTCAGGTCCGGCTGGTTGGGGAATTTTCTGATGACGTCGTTTTTCAGGAAGCGACGGTCAAGCACGCCATCCATGTTGCCGGTGTGGAACAGCCCCAACAGTTTGGTGGCGGTCGCGGCGTTCTGCTTCAGCGTCTGCGCGTCGGTCGCCAGCGTGTAACCGGCCTGCTGGAATTTCTCGACGTAGTTGATATCGTCTTTGCGCTTCGAGCCCGGCGCGCTCTTCGGCAGGAAATAGGCGGAGCCGCCGCCCAGCATCACGGTCGGCTGCACGTCGTAAAACATGGACGCGATTTCAGCCTTGTCGGCGCGACGGCGCGTGTGCGACACCACGGCCGCCGGCGTCGCGTCTTCCAGTTCAGCATCGCTGACGATACCGAGCGCCATGTTGGTCGAACGTGTCACCAGCTCTCCCAACGTTTCCTGTTTGGGGTGATCGAGCGAGTTTTTACTGCGGCTGACGTACACCCCGATAGCGTTGACGCCAGACTTGTGGCCAGTCATGTATGCGCTCATGGTGTTGGCGCTGTCCGCCGCGATGGAGTCGGTACTGGACGTGCCGGCGAACGCCATATATTGCAGATCGTCAATCGCCAGTTTTCCGTCGGCCTTCCCTTCCGTCATCCCTTTGGACAGAATGCGCGCCCCGGTGCGATGCGCCACCGACAGGCCATCGCCGATGAATAGGATCACGTTTTTCGCCTTACGCGTCTGTGGAGCCTGATAAACCTCCCAACTGACCTGGGCGGTCTTGCCTTTGGCCTGCGCTTCAACCTTATAGCGTCCTGCCTGTGGCAACGCCACGTCACGGACCCACACGGTGGAGACGGGTTCGCCGTCTTCGCGCTCGACGAACGTGGCCGGTTTGCCCAGCACCTGCTGATAATCGCGGCCGTTGATCTGAATACGGATATCTTCCGGCTTCAGCACCTCGTCGAACTCGACCTTAAAGTCGAAGCGTCCGCCGGCCGGCATGGTCGCGCGGTCGATCGGGTATATCATCTGCGCGTGCGAGAAGCCGGGCAGGGCTGATGAAATCAAAAGGGGAAGTAGCCAACGGAGTTTCATTCTATTTATGTCCTTCGCAGTTGATCATGGTCTGGACATAAGCTAATGATGATTTCTTACATTTTGATGAACCCCGTCACAGGTGGCATCACATGGACAAAATCGCGCGTCCTGGCAATGAGAATGACGGGATGTCTTATCGTGGCGTGGTGAACGCCAGCAGCGCCTCGACCACATTATCGGGATGCGAGATAAACGGCGCATGCGCTGACTTGGGAACGATCACCGAGGTCGACTGCGGCCATCGCTCGTCTAGCAGCGGCACGATAGCGCGGGGTACTAAGCCATCCAGCGCGCCGTAGATCCGCAGGAAAGGCACGGTAAGCGACGCCAACGGCTCCCGCAAGTCCACTTGCGACAATATCTCCAGCCCGCCGTTCAGCACGTCCACCGCCGGCATCGGCTGCTCCAGCACCACGGATTTCAGCAGTCTGGCATCCTGTTTAGCGCTGGCCGTTCCCAGCGTTTGCAGCGCCAGAAAACGCTCTACGGTACGCTGAAAATCTTCCTGCAACTGCTGCTGAAAGCCCGCCAGTACGGTGGGTTTGATGCCCGGCCATGTCTCTTGCGCCTGAAAGCAGGGAGAGGAGGACAACGTCACCAGCGCGGTCACCCGCGCTGGATGAGTCAACGCAACCTGGCTCGCCACCAGCCCGCCCAACGACCAGCCCAGCCAAATAGCTTTCTCAGGCGCGCGTTTCAGCACCTCGGCGGCCATCTCCGCCAGCGGCATCGGCCCAAAACCCTGACTTTGTCCATAGCCCGGCAGGTCGGCGCGGCGCAGGCGAAAATGCGGTGCCAGTCGCGGAATAATGCTGTTCCATACCTGAGCATTCAGTCCCCATCCGTGCAGCAGCACAATGTCTTGTTCGCCTTCGCCTTCCGTCTGCCAATGCAACGTAGCCATGCGTTATTGTCCTTCTTCTCAACGTAAAATAATGATGTCGCGTCGTTTTTAATCATGAGGGAAAACAGGATGTTCACCTTTTTGACGCAGTGCCGGCTTTGCCGGCAGCCGCTGTATGATAGTCATCATGGGATATGCAGTCACTGCCTGCGTCGTCTTCCGCCACCGCCCTGCTGCTGTCCGCGCTGCGGTCTGCCCGCCGCTTCGGCATCGCTCCCCTGCGGGCGCTGTCTGCAACATCCGCCGCCCTGGCATGCCCTGCTGTTCGTCTCCGATTATCGGCCGCCTTTGGATGGGTTGATTAAACAGCTGAAATTTTACGGTCAGGGGGAGATCGCCCCCGCGCTGGCGCGTCTGCTGTGGCTGTGCTGGCGCCAGCGATATCGGCAGTCGGCGCTGAACGCGCCGCATCACCTGTTTCCCCGGCCTGACCTGCTGTTGACCGTACCGCTGCATAGGAGACGGCAGTGGCGGAGAGGCTATAATCAAACGGCGCTCTTGGCCGCGCCGCTGGCGCGCTGGCTACACTGTCGCTACGCGGCGGACGGCCTCACCCGCATCCGCTCCACCCCGCCGCAGAGGCTATTGACCGCCGCGGCCCGCCGCCGCAATTTGCGCGGGGCGTTTTGTTGTACGCTGCCGCTGACGGGTAAACGGGTCGTGGTGCTGGATGATGTGGTCACCACCGGCAGTACGATGGCGGAGATTAGCCGGGTGCTGATGAGGCAGGGAGCGGCGCACATCCAGGTTTGGTGTCTGTGCCGCACCTTGTAGTGACCGGCGGGATGGGCGTATTATAACCAACTGGCGTAGTCAACTATTGAGTTAATATTATGATCCATATTACCGACACTGCTCAGGAGCATTTTGTCAAACTGCTGGCAAAGCAAGAGGAAGGCACCCAGATCCGTGTTTTCGTCATCAATCCCGGCACTCCGAGTGCTGAGTGCGGTGTTTCTTACTGCCCGCCCGATGCCGTTGAGCCGAATGATACCGAGCTGAAGTTTGAGAAGCTGTCGGCCTACGTCGACGAACTCAGCGCCCCTTACCTGGAAAATGCCGAGATCGATTTCGTCACCGATCAGTTGGGCTCCCAGCTCACGCTGAAAGCGCCTAACGCCAAGATGCGCAAAGTGGACGACGATGCCCCGCTGGTCGAGCGCGTGGAGTACGTGTTGCAGTCGCAGATCAACCCACAGCTGGCTGGTCACGGCGGACAGGTGTCACTGATGGAAATCACCGACGACGGTTATGCCATTTTACAGTTCGGTGGAGGTTGTAACGGCTGTTCGATGGTGGATTACACGCTGAAAGAAGGGATCGAAAAGGAGCTGCTGCAGAAGTTCCCGGAACTGGCTGGCGTTCGCGATCTCACCGAGCATCAGCCCGGCGAGCACTCCTACTACTGATTTCCCTGTGCTTCAGGTTGCCGACCCGAACGGGCCGGCAACGGCCTGAGGTTATGTCCCGGTTGGCGCGCCGCCGTTCCTGCTCGGCAGCGGTCTGTTTCGTCGCAGATCGATATCACGCATCAGCCGTTCCAGATAGCTATCCCCGAAGATGGAATCCAGTGACCGACTCAGCTTACGCCGCCAGTTGGGGTATTGCTGTTCTCCGCCCGGTACGCAGACCGGCGTCGCCATATCCAGCCACTCTTCCAGACGCAGTCCCAGCAGGCCGCTGGCGCTTTCCGCCAGGTAACGCTGTACGCCTCGGCTTAGCTGAGCGCTCATCGTCGTCAGCGTCGCATTGCGCCCCACGCGCTGCGGTAGATGTCCATAGTGATGCAATGCGTCCAGCAGCGCCTGTTTAGCCTGCTCACGCGCCTCAAGTCTGCGGCTCAACAGCACGTCACCGGAACACAGGCCCAACTCGTGCGCCAACATCAGATCGATACGCTGCCAGTAGCCCCGCAGCGTCGGTAAATCGTGCGTGGTCACGGTCGCCATCGAGCGCGGCGGATAGTCCTGCGGCGCGTAGAACTCCCCCTGCGGGTTGCGTTCGAAAAACAGCACCCGGCAGGAGTAGATGCGGCTATCGCGCAGTTTGCTGACCATCCCTTCAGGCAAAACGCCCTGCTCATCGCCCATTACCATACAGCGATGACGTTGGCTTTCCAGCGCCAGGATCGCCAGCAGGTCGTCCACGGGATAATAGATAAAGCCGCCGTCTTCCGACCCACGCTCCTGCGGGACCCACCACTCGCGCATCAGCGACGCCACATGATGGAGGCACACCGCGCTGGTGTGCGCCATATTGCTGCGGATCATATCGATGAAAGGCTGGTAGCCGTAGCGCTGCAGCTGAACCGGATTGACCGGTGCCAGAGGCCCACTCTGCCCTTGCGGCATCCGCATTTGCGGCACGGCGCCGATACTGGCGTCGTGGCAAAATAAGGGACGTTCCTGCCAGGAATCGGCGCTACGGCACGCCACCCCTTCCGCCACTTCCCGATAAAGCCCCAGCGGCATCCCCAACTGTTTGCTGTGATCGTAGCAGGCCGCCAGTTGTTCATGAGCCAGCCACTGCAGCCAGCAATAAAACATGATCTCTTCAGCGTGAGACTCTCGAAAGCAGACCACACTTTCCCCCTGCGCATCCTGATAACATTCAGGCCATTGGCTCCAGTCGCTGAATGAGTCGCCTTGACGTTCCAGCCACGCATATAACGCCTCGTAGGTCGCCTGTTGCTGCAATCTGCCGCCGCCGCGGGAGATAAACTGCTGAAAGGCAAGCTGACGCGGATCGAGCGTGCTGCGACGGTTGAAGTGCTGGAACGACAGGCGCAAAGCATCCAGTTTCAGCGCGGTGACCGATCGATAGTCCACCCAGCGGCTGGCGCGAACGGCGGACAACCGACGTTGGGTCTCGTCGCTTCGCCACCACCGCTGAGCCTCCTCGCTCTGGAGGAAATCATTCACATGATTGATGTCGATATAGATGGTGTTGATCCAGTAACGCGACGAAGGGCTATAAGGATTGACGTTATCCGGCTCAGAGGGGGACAGCGCGTGCAGTGGGTTAAGTCCGACGAACGCGCCGCCGCGCCGCGCCACCTCTTCAAGCAACGTTTTCAGATCGCCGAAATCGCCGATGCCCCAGTTATGCTGAGAACGCAAGGTATAAAGCTGTACGGAGACGCCCCACCAGCGTTTTCCCTGCGAGAGCGCCTCCGGCTCATAGCAACACACCGGCGCGATAATCGCCTGGCAGCGCCACCGCCGGCCGTCCTGTTCCAGCGTCAAATGATGATACCCCTGAGGCAAAGGCTCAGGCAGCGTCAGGAATGTCCCTCCCGCGATCTTGCCCTCAATCAGGCCGCCTTGCTCGTAATCGAACGTCCAGCGATAGTGGCCGTTGCCCTGTACCCAGATCGTCACAGGTTCCCCCTCACGCCACACTTTCACCGGCGGAATCGGCTGATCATTGATCCCCTCTGCGCTCAGCAGGCTCAGCAGTTTCGCTTGTGTCGACCTGTCGATTTTCTGGTGGCGACCGGTGTCGTCAACGTAGGTCTCGGCGATGGAAATTCGCCGGGGTATCGTTTTATTAGCCTCTAACGCCATGTTTATTGCTTCCTTAACAACGCATCTGCCCCATACGTTTTGATAATCATGAGTCCGATCGGCCTGAACATTCCCATAAAAGAAAGCGCGATTCACCTGGCGGCACAACAGTCGCGCATCCGGTTGCGGTACAGCGAGTCCACTCGGCTGTGTACGACGGTATAAAAGAACGGGATTGTCGATAGCTTTCCGGGAGAAGCCGGTCAGCCAGCAATCTCCGAGGTCAAGCCATGTGAGCTTCACCCTCGTCAGGCGGTCGCGATCATACTCCTTTAGTCTACGGCTGAGAGCGATTCAGTGGGCGACACCGTCGTTTCGCAATGCTTAGGACGCCGCAGGGCGAACTAAACCTCGAAGGTCACGACGGAGTCTGTCGAGCCAATGTCCAGATGGTCGCCGGTAAGAGTGAGAGGTGCTAACATTTCCTGCATCACGTTACCGGCGGTAGATGGCAGCCTGATCGAACGCCTGGATCCAAACAGGGTCTATCGGAACTATATCTAGCCGATGATTATCATGCAATTGCCGTTGATAGGCATAGCAAGATCAACGCGTTATATCACCGCCGACGGAAAGCGCCGGCGCTCCGGCATCCGGCCATTGCGGCAAGAAAACAGAGGAGCAGCCAACACTTTCGCATTAACACAACGAGAGTTGCACCTTGGATTGTTCGATAATTTTCAGCACGCCGGCGGGCGGCAGCCGATCGGTAAACAAATAATCGATGAGATCCATATTGCCGAGATTCACCATCGCGTTTCGGCCAAATTTGGAGTGGTCGGTGACCAGCATGACGCAGCGGGAATTGTCGATAATCGCTCGCTTGGTGCGCACCTCGTGGTAGTCGAACTCCAGCAGGGAGCCGTCCATATCGATGCCGCTGATCCCCAGAATGCCGTAGTCGAGGCGGAATTGGGAAATAAAGTCCAGCGTCGCTTCGCCGATGATGCCGCCGTCACGGCTACGCACTTCGCCGCCGGCCAGAATCAGGCGGAAATCTTCTTTGCCTTTCAACAGCGTCGCCACATTAAGATTGTTGGTGACCACGCGCAACCCCTTGTGGTTCATCAACGCATGCGCGACCGCCTCCGGCGTGGTGCCGATATCAATAAACAGGGTGGCGCCGTCGGGGATTAGGCTCGCGACCTGACCAGCGATACGGGCCTTTTCATCCGACCACATCATTTTGCGGTCTTGATACTCGGCGTTGACGGAACTGGAAGGCAGCGCCGCGCCACCATGATGACGATGGATTTGATGACGTTCGGCCAGGTCGTTAAGGTCGCGGCGTATGGTCTGCGGGCTAACGGAAAAATGCGCCACCAGCGCTTCGGTGCTCACATAGCCCTGCTGACGCACCAGTTCGATAATGGCCTCATGTCGCTGCGTTTGCTTCATGATTATCTCCTCTTCTCTGCCGACACGCGACGCCCGGTATCCCACCATGCCATCAGCAGTCCCACCACCAAACCGGCAACGTGCGCGCCATTGGCGATGGACATGCCGAACACATCGAAATAGCCCGCGACCAACCACAGGACGGAGAACGCCATCAGTCCGCGCGGTAGATGCAACGGTCCGTCAGGCTGCCGCTCCCCCCGCAGCCAGACATAGCCCGTCAGGGCATAGACGACGCCGGAAAGGCCGCCGAAATAGACGCCGCTGAACCACGACTGCGCCCAACCGCTGAGCGCCGCGGACAGCAGCAGGATCACAAACAGCTTGCGCGTGCCGAGCGTTTTTTCTACCGGCCCGCCGAGATACCACCACCACATCAGGTTAAACAGAATATGCAGCAGTGAGAAATGCAGCAGGATATGGCTGAACCAGCGCCACAGCAGCATCTCCTGCCCCGTGTCCGGGTAGGACAGCAGCAACATCATTCGTTCGATGCCATAGAACTGCATGAGGAGATAAATGGCGACGGTGACGACCAGTACCGCCAACGTCAGCGGTCCCGCGCGCTGACGCAGTTCGTTGGTAAAGGAGAAAGAAGGATAGCGCAATCCCGTGCGGGTGGTGCCGCTTTGCCAACTGGCCGCCTGGTAACGCGCATGCCAGGGCTCATCCATGAAGCGCTCCAGCTCTTTGTCCACCCTCGCCAGCTCGCTATCGTCCTGCAGCCACAGTTCATACTCACCGTCGTTGGCGCGTATCGCCAGCCGAATGTGCTGTGTACGCATATAATCCACGAACGCCTGAGCCTGGCGCGGATTGGGTAAGGCGATAATCCGGATCATGGTGGTTGAGCTTCTCGCTATATCGTTCAATGAGCTTGATTCTAAAACATTTAGCACGGGAAAATCAGCGCCATCCCCAACGAATCCACATCAGCCCGCCGACGTTTCCTCCGGGAAGCGCCGTTGCCAGGCCTCAAAACCGCCGTCCACGCTGTACACGGAGGAAAATCCGAGGCTGAGCAGGTATTGGGCGGCATTGCGACTGCTGATGCCGTGATAACACAACACCATCACCGGCTGCTCGACATCCGCCCCGCCGACAAAGTCGTTCAGCGTGTCGTTGGTCAGATGGACCGCTCCCGGCACGTGCGCGGCGGCGAAACTTTGCGGGTCGCGAATATCAACCAATACCTGCCCTGACTGCCAACGCTGATAGGCCTGCTCTACATCAATCGCCTCAAACTGCTCCATGATTCTTCGCCCGCTTGTTATAAAATTGTGTCTATTGTATCTCACTCCCTCCGCTCAGCCCCACAAAAGCCGGCAGGAAGAACGAATTTCTCTCACCACGGCCCCATTATTGTTAACTGAGTCACGTATAAATGTTTTTATTTGGTTAATCCTTGGCATGTATGTTTGTTTACGATTACTATCGTGAGCGAAAACGAACATTTTATGCGGAATACGGTGGAGGGGAATGTGGAAACCAAAGACCTGATCGTGATCGGCGGGGGAATTAACGGCGCGGGTATTGCTGCGGATGCGGCAGGCCGGGGCCTGTCAGTGCTGCTGTTGGAAGCGCAGGATCTGGCTTGCGCCACCTCTTCCGCCAGCTCAAAACTGATTCATGGCGGCCTGCGCTATCTGGAACACTACGAATTCCGTCTGGTCGGCGAGGCGCTATCGGAACGCGAAGTCCTGCTGAAAATGGCGCCGCATATTATATCGCCGCTGCGCTTTCGCCTGCCCCACGAACCTCATCTGCGTCCCGCATGGATGATCCGCGCGGGGCTGTTTATGTACGATCATCTGGGCAAACGCGTCAGCCTCCCGGCCAGCCGCGGTCTGCGTTTCGGCCCCGAGTCGGCCCTGAAACCGGAGATGACGCGCGGTTTCGAATATTCCGACTGCTGGGTTGATGATGCCCGGCTGGTGGTGCTGAACGCGCAGGAAGTTGAGCGCCACAACGGCATCGTCCGTACCCGCACCAAAGTGACGCGCGCGCGCCGTATCGACGGGCTGTGGCACGTAGAGGCGGAAGATGCGCTCACCGGCGAGACGCACAGCTGGCAGGCCAAAGGGCTGGTGAACGCGGCCGGACCTTGGGTTCGAAGTTTCTTCGACGAAGGGCTATCCCTGCCTTCGCCCTACGGTATCCGGCTGATCAAAGGCAGCCATATTGTGGTGCCGAAAGTCCATAACGAACCGCAGGCCTACATTCTGCAAAATCAGGATCACCGAATCGTCTTCGTCATCCCCTGGATGGATGAATTCTCCATCATCGGCACCACCGACATGGAGTACCACGGCGATCCGCGTCATGTCAGTATTAATGACGACGAAGTCGACTATCTGCTGGACATCTACAACCGCTACTTCAATAAACCACTGACCCGTGATGACATCGTCTGGAGCTACTCCGGCGTGAGGCCGCTCTGCGACGACGAGTCCGATTCGCCCCAGGCGATTACCCGCGATTACACGCTGGCAATCGACGACGATCACGGGCGCGCCCCGCTGCTCTCCGTCTTCGGCGGTAAGCTCACCACGTACCGTAAACTGGCGGAACACGCGCTGGACAAGCTGGCGAAATACTATCCGCAGGCCGGCAAAGCCTGGACGCAGCAGGCGACGCTGCCAGGCGGCGACATTCAGGGCTCCCGCGATGAGTACGCCTCCCGCCTGCGTCAGCGTTATAACCTGCCAGAGTCCCTTGCCAGACGCTACAGCCGCACTTACGGCAGCCAGAGCGAACGGCTTTTGGGCGATGCGCACAGCGTCGGCGACCTGGGCGAACATTTCGGGCATATGCTCTACGAAGCCGAATTGCGCTATCTGGTCGAACATGAGTGGGTTGTCTCGGCGGAAGATGCGCTGTGGCGCAGAACCAAGCTCGGCATGTGGCTGGACGATAATCAGCAGCAGCGCGTCAGCGCCTGGTTGGAGCACGACAGGCGCCAGCGGTCGCAGCAGCACGCCGAGGATGCTATCCCGTCGCGGCATGCCGCAACGGCGGGACCACAGAACCATTAGTGCGTATGTACAGCCCGCCGCAGAATCCTGCGAAAACGCGAGTGCGGTAAGGAAAACAGGCGGGAAGCAGGAAAACGGTAGGAAGGAAAACGCCCCAGCCACGCAGCCTGCGCGGGTGGGGCGATGACGTTTAGAGCAGGATGCGCAGCATACGACGCAGCGGCTCCGCCGCGCCCCACAGCAGCTGATCGCCGACGGTGAAGGCGGACAGATATTGCGGCCCCATATTCAGCTTACGCAGACGACCCACCGGCGTAGACAACGTACCGGTCACGGCAGCGGGCGTCAGTTCACGCATGCTAAGTTCGCGGTCGTTCGGCACCACTTTCACCCAGTCGTTGTGGCTGGCCAGCAACTGTTCGATTTCCGGCACCGCCACGTCTTTCTTCAATTTAATGGTAAATGCCTGGCTGTGGCAGCGCAGCGCGCCGACACGCACGCACAGGCCGTCGACCGGGATCACGTTGCGGGTCGACAGGATCTTGTTGGTCTCCGCCTGCCCTTTCCACTCTTCGCGGCTCTGGCCGTTGTCCAGCTGCTTGTCGATCCACGGGATCAGACTGCCCGCCAGCGGAACGCCGAAATTGTCGGTCGGCAGCGTGCCGCTGCGGGTCAGCGCCGTCACTTTACGTTCGATATCCAGAATGGCGGAGGCCGGACTCTGCAGCTCGTTCGCCACTTCGGCATTCAGCATTCCCATCTGTACCAGCAGTTCACGCATGTGGCGGGCGCCGCCGCCGGACGCCGCCTGATAAGTCGATACGGACACCCAATCCACCAGATCGCTGGCGAACAGGCCGCCCAGCGACATCAGCATCAGGCTGACCGTGCAGTTACCGCCGACAAACGTTTTGATGCCGTCATTCAGCCCCTGCTGGATGACCGCGTGGTTGACCGGGTCCAGAATAATAATGGCGTCATCGCTCATACGCAGCGTGGACGCGGCATCAATCCAGTAACCTTGCCAGCCACTTTCACGCAGCTTCGCATAGACTTCGTTGGTATAATCGCCGCCCTGACAGGTGATGATAATATCCAGCGCCCGCAGCGCCTCCAGGTCGTAGGCATCCTGCAATACGCCCTGCTGCCCGCCGAATGCAGGAGCCGGCTGGCCGTGCTGAGAAGTGGAAAAGAAAATCGGGCGGATAGCATCGAAATCGCGTTCTTCTACCATGCGTTGCATGAGCACCGAACCGACCATTCCGCGCCAGCCAATAAAACCAACATTTTTCATGTGTGCTGTCCTGCTTGGGGGTGACGAAAAGAAGTCTGGCTGCCGTTTCTGGCAGTAACATTGTTTAAAGTGATGGCCTTCAACCTTACAAAATGTACGTAAAGTCGCAAGTTAATTTATTCAATCTCGGCGGCTTTTTCAGCAGCACAGCTAATAACCGAGCGCGAATTCGCGCCTCATGACGACAGGAGTCAACCGCCACATGACCGAAATGATCTCAGCCACCGTTTTACTACTGCTCATCATGGATCCTCTGGGTAACATGCCGATTTTTATGTCGGTACTGAAACCCCTGCCCGCCAAACGTCGTCGCGTCGTATTGATCCGGGAAATGGTGATTGCGCTGGGCGTGATGCTGATTTTTCTGTTCGCGGGAGAGAAAATACTGGCGGTGCTGAATCTGCGTACTGAGACCGTGTCGATTTCCGGCGGGATCATCCTGTTCCTGATCGCTATCCGCATGATATTCCCTTCGCCGAAAAATGAAGCCAACGGTCTGCCGGAAAGCGGTGAACCCTTTCTGGTGCCGCTGGCGATCCCTCTGGTCGCCGGTCCGTCGATATTAGCGGCGCTGATGCTGCTTTCCCATCAATATCCGCAGAAGCTGGCTCATCTGACGCTGGCCCTGCTTATTGCCTGGAGCATCTCTTTCGTGGTCCTGCTGATGTCCAACCTGTTCCTGCGTCTGCTGGGGGATAGAGGGGTCAGCGCGTTGGAAAAACTGATGGGGCTGGTGCTGGTGATGCTCTCTACGCAGATGTTCCTCGACGGCATCCGCACTTACCTGCAGCTGTAATCCGATTTTTCTGCCGGGGGCCTGCCCGGCAGAGGCCCAGCGTCAGATCACCAGGCTCATCAGCAGACAGCCGATCAAACCGCAGACCGCGATGATGGTTTCCAGTACCGACCAGGATTTCAGCGTCTCGCCGATCGTCAGATTGAAATACTCTTTGAACAGCCAAAAGCCGGGATCGTTGACGTGAGAGAAAATCACGCTTCCGGAACCCACGGCAATCACCATCAATTCTGGACTGACGCCGGTTGTGGCGATCAGCGGCGCGACGATACCGCCAGCCGTTATGGCGGCCACGGTCGCCGATCCGAGCGCAATGCGCAGCGCCGCAGCAATCAACCAGGCCAGGAACAGCGGAGACAGGCTGCTGCCCTCCATCATGTGGGCGATATATTTATCCACCCCACTGTCGACCAGCACCTGCTTAAAGGCACCGCCGCCGCCCAGGATTAACAGCATCATAGCGATGATTTTGATGGAGTCTGAGACGGTCGCCATCACTTCATCCATCGTGCGTCCGCGGTTGAGGCCAAAGGTAAAAATCGCGATAAGCACCGAAATCATCGTCGCCATTACCGGGTCGCCGAAGAACTCCGCGTAAGGCAGCAGCACATGTCCGTGCGGCAATACCATTTCAGCGATAGCCCTCACCGCCATCAGAATCACCGGCACTAACGCCGTGCCGACGCTGACGCCGAAACTCGGCATTTCGTCTTCAGAAAATTGTTTGGGGTTGTACAGACCTTCAGGCACCGGTTTATCGATTTTTTTCAAGAAACGGGCGAAGACCGGACCGGCCAGTATGGCGGTGGGGAGCCCCAGCAAGGTGCCGTACAACAACGTTTTACCCATATCCGCCTGGAAAAGCGCCGCGATCGCCGTCGGGGCGGGGTGCGGCGGTAAAAAACCATGGGTGACGGATAACGCCGCGGCCATCGGCACGCCGGCATAAAGCAAAGGAATACGCGCGGAGGCGACGATGGTGAATATCAGCGGCAGCAGCAGGACAAAACCGACTTCATAGAACAAGGCGAAGCCAACGGTGAAACCGGTCAGCATGATGGCCCACTGAATATTTTTGGGGCCGAACCAGTCAATCAGCGTGGTGGCGATTCGTTGCGCCCCCCCGCAGTCCGCCAGCATTTTCCCCAGCATCGCGCCGAAACCCATCACAAGCGCCAGACTGCCTAACGTCCCGCCGACCCCGTTTTTGATAGACGCGATGACTTTATCAACCGGCATTCCCTGCAAGATCCCGACGGTCAGCGCCACCAGCACCAATGCGATAAATCCATTCAGCTTCAATCGAATCATTAACAACAGCAGTAGGGCGACACCGACAGCAACGATGACTAATGGCATAACCTTTCTCCGGCAGAGCCTCATCGCTCCCGGAAATCACCGGGGAACGAAGGCGAAGGTAATTCTGCTGCGGCCCGTCAATGGCCTGGTACGGCAGCAGCGATAAAACATCTGAAGCGATGGGTTAAGCACCATCAGGAAAACGGGCGGCGCCCGTAATGTTACCGGTATCATGATACCGGTAACATGTTAAGAACGGGAACTAACTGGCAGCACTTAATTTACAGTTTGGGATAAAGATCAAATATTGCCGGGTGAGAAGGTCGCTTTCGGTAGTGACGAATTCTTTTGTCGCCAGGACGTTCAGCGGCTAAACATAGCCGCGGTGGAACCCGCCAGTGGGAGAATGTTCATTTGTCACAGCGAAAGAAGCAATAGCGCACCGGCACCCCGGAGACAAGCGCCGCCGCAAATGGATTGATTTACAAACTGTCTCCGGGCAGCAGTTCGAATCCTTCGTCATGCAGGACCGACGTACCCGGCTTGCCGTCCAGACGCGCCAACAGCATTTCGGCCCCCACTTCGCCGATGCGCTCACGCGGGGTAAGGACGCTCGTCAAGCGGGGAACCATCGCTTGGCCGATGTTGTGACCGTGGAAGCCGGCAACCGCCATCTGACGGGGAATACTCAATCCCTGACGCTGGCACTCGAAAATCGCGCCGATCGCCAGGTCGTCGTTGGTGCAGAACACGCTGTCGATGTCGGGGCATTCCATCTGCGCTCGCCGCAGCAGCTCGCCGCCCAGCGTATAAGACGAGGCGCTTTCGCTCATCACGCTGTGGGGGGGCAAACCGGCCTCCTGCATCGCCAGCTCATAGCCCTGCCGTTTCATCAGGGTGCGTTCGTCCAGCCGCGCGCCCAGATACACTACGCGTCGACGTCCTCGCCCGATGATGTGCCGCGTCATTTGTCGTGAGGCTTCGACGTTATCAAAGCCTACCGCCATATCCAGACAGGGTGAAACGGAATCCATCAGTTCCACGACCGGGATACCGGAGACGTTGATCATCTGCCGGGTGCGGGCCGTGTGGGTGCGTTCCGCCAGTATCAAACCGTCGATGTTGTAAGACAGCAGCGACATCAAGCGCTGCTCTTCCTTTTCAGGATGATAGCCATAGTGCGCCAGCATGGTTTGATAACCCCGCGCTTCCGTTACCCGCTCGATGCCGCGTAGCACTTCTGCAAAAACCTGATTCGTCAGCGATGGCAGCAGAACGCCGATAGCGCGGCTGGTGGCGTTGGCCAGAATATGGGGAGTGCGGTTGGGAATGTATCCCAGCTCATCCAGTACGGCGGCGATTTTCTTTTGTAGCGCAGCGGACACCTGGGAGGGATTGCGTAGATAGCGGCTGACCGTCATTTTCGTGACGCCGACGCGATCTGCGACATCCTGAAGAGCCGGTCTTTTCTTCTTGATCATCCGTGGCTACCCAACTCGGGAAAAGTAGTCGGAGTTTAACAAAAAACCGGGTGGCGAGTATCGATCCGATACCGGATTACGACGATTTTCATCACGGCTGAGATCGGTTTCGCAACATCGCTCGGGGCGTCATTGCGTGCTGAAAAGGCTTCGTCACGTTAGGAGGTGCAGACGCCCCGGCTTAGCTGGATTCTCTAAACGGCGTCCGGTGCGTCACGCCGCAAGCGCTTCACTGCACCCAACGCCTGCCCTTACACCGGCGGTAAATCAAACAGCAGGATTTCACTGTCTTCATCTGCGGCGATCGAGAGGGAGCTTTCGTCCCACAGCGCTAACGCATCGCTGGTGCACGCCGGCTGTCCGTTCACCGTGACCGTGCCGCGCACGACCTGGATCCAGACGCGGCGGCCGGTCTCGATGTCATGCACCGCCTGTTCCTGCGCGTTCAACGCCCAGCGCCACAGCGACATGTCCTGAAAGACTTTGAGAGAACCGTCGCGACCCTCCGGCGACAACACCCTCTGTTTACCCTGCTTATCGTCAAAGCGGCGCTGCTCGTAGCGCGGCGTCAACCCTTTACGATCCGGGACGATCCAGATCTGATACAGATGCAGCAACGCATCCGGACTGGCATTGTATTCCGAATGGCGAATACCGGTACCCGCGCTCATAATCTGGAACTCTCCGGCCGGGATCCGTTCGTGATTACCCATGCTGTCCTGATGTTCAACAGTCCCGGACAACACATAGATCAGAATTTCCATGTCCCGGTGCGGATGCATACCGAAGCCCTGCCCCCCCTCAATGCGATCTTCGTTGATCACCCGCAGGGCGGAAAATCCCATGAAGTCAGGGTCGTAGTAATCGGCAAATGAAAACGTATGCCAGCTGTCGAGCCAGCTGTGATTGGCATGTCCGCGCTGCTGCGCCTGACGTAAATAGATCATCGTTGCTTCCTCCGTCGTTTTGAACAGTTTAGCGACGGCTAGGCGGGAAGATAGCGTAAAAAACTCACCGTGCAGTTCAAAAAAATAGCGGGATTTACGGAAACCGGATTCCTAAAATAATGCGGACAAAAAAAAGCCAGCACCCGAGCTGGCTAAATAAATACTGGAAGCAATGTGAGCAATGTCGTGCTTTCACAGCAAAACCTCGCTGAATCGTTAAGATCGAGACAAGGGGGTTTTCCCGGAACGCGTGGCAATAATAATCATTATCATTCGCACCTGTAAAGCATTTTTTGGTCTTGTCACCCTGCTGACATAGTCCACACTCTGACTCGTCCAGACGTACCGCAGATCCGTCAGCGATTAATCAGCGGGGCATACAGTCCACGCAGGTAGTTCGGCACCGCATCATCCGCGTTGGTGCCGATCACTTCCAGCTCAGGCAAACGGTCCTTCAAGCGCTGGTGAGCAGCCGCCATGATGCAGCCTTTTCCCGCCATCGAGAGCATTTCCAAGTCGTTCATGCCGTCGCCGAAGGCGATACAATCCTTCACGCCGCGCCCCATGAGTTTCGCCACCTGCTCCAGCGCATGTCCTTTCGATACGCCGCCCGCCATGACTTCCAGGCAGTTCACCGAGGAAAAGCTCACGTTGACGCGGTCACCCCAGCGAGCGTTGAGCGCCTCTTCCAATGGCAGCAGGCGTTCGTGTTCATCGCAGGTGAAAAAGATTTTCCCGACGTCGTCGGTGTTCAGCGACATCGGGTCGAACAGCTGATACTTGAAAACGGATTCCTGGAAGAACTGCTCTTCTTCCGGTCGGGAGCGGCTCATGAACCAGTCATCGCCCCGATAGATATGAGTGAGGATGTCCTCACGGTCGTACATAATGCCGAACAGGTCGCGCGCGATATCGCTGTCCAGATTATGGCTGACCAGCAGTTCTCCGTCGGTGTTGTGCACGCGGGCCCCGTTTGAGGTGATCATGTATGCGCTGATCCCCAGTTTGTCGCGGATCTGTGCAACGTCTTTATGGTGCCGTCCGGTGGCGAAGACAAAATGAATGCCCTGCTCCGTCAGCAACTGCAACGTTTCTCTGGCATAAGGGGTAAGCGTATGAGCGGGGGACAGCAGCGTGCCATCCAAATCGGAAGCGACAATGGGGTACATACGTTGGAATCTAACCTCCGCAGGTTAAACGCGGCCGGGCCGCAGAATTTAATGATATTGCGCAAAATGGTGCAGAATCCGACGAAACACGTCGGCACGCACCGTGTCTTCTTCAAACAGCATGTCATGTCGGGCGCCGCGTATCCTTTGCGGTTTTCCTCCGGCCACCGGATGACCGGCCACGGCCATCGCCCTGCAGAATGCATCCTGTCCGCCGTTATCCACCACCCGGTCGTCCTCCGCCTGCAGCACGAGCAGCGGCGTCGTTATCTTCGCCGCTCTCGACATTAAATCCTTTCCCGCCAGCAGCGCTTCCCGCACCCAGTGATAGGTGGGGCCGCCGATCCGCAAAGACGGGTCGTCGGCATAGGTCCGCACACTGCGCAGATGCCGGGCACGGCTGTGGGTCAACACGTTGAGGACATAAGGCAATGGCCGCCACTGGTTGGCGCCAATGGCGAAGTAGTCACGCAGTTTCGGGTGGCGTTCGGTGCGATCCAGAATGCGCCAGGCCAGCCATTCCGGCATCGGCAGATGGATATCGCACATAGGGGCGCACAGCGCGGCGGCATCGAACGCCTCAGGCCTACGGGCCAGAAAATCGGCCAGAATCACGCCGCCCATTGAGTGCGCCAACGCAAAGCGCCGTCGATACCCGCTTTTCGCCAGTTGCAGCTGCCAGAACTGCGCTACGTCATCCACATAGTCACTGAAATTTTCGACATGACCGCGATGCGTATCTTTCAGCAAACGTCCCGAACGCCCTTGCCCGCGATGATCCATCATCAGCACATCATAACCATTGTGGAACAGGTCGTAGGCGACCTCAGAATATTTGACGTAGCTGTCGGTGCGGCCAGTGAGCAGCATCACAACCTGATGATGACGCGGAGAGGTAAAGCGGGCAAAGCGAATGGGAACGCAGTCGACGCCGATAAACTCGCCCTCATCCCGCCGCCGCCAGAAGTCCAGCAAAGGTCCGGTGGAAAACGCAGCGTACTGCGCCTCTCGGTTGAATAGACACTCAGGGTACTGAGTCATCACAGATTCTCGCGGTTATTCATGGCGGCTAAACCTGGTTTTGTGAGCTCTGGCACAAAGATCGGCGTTGGCGTATTGTGGCATAATAAGTGACATTCAGGGAGCACTGACGCATGACCATTGAGTGGTGGTTTACCTATCTTGTAACCACATTGATTCTGAGCCTTTCGCCGGGTTCCGGCGCTATCAACACCATGAGTACCGGCATCAGTCACGGTTATCGCGGAGCCTTTGCCTCGATTGCCGGCCTACAGGTCGGGCTGTTCTGCCATATTGTCCTGGTGGGCATCGGTCTGGGCGCGCTGTTGTCTCAGTCCGCATTGGCGTTTGAAGTGCTTAAATGGGTCGGAGCGGGCTATCTGATTTGGCTTGGCATTCAGCAGTGGCGCAGCGCGGGCGGTCTGGATTTGAATACGCTGGCAAACACCATGCCGCGGAGCAGACTGTTCAAACGGGCCGTGCTGGTCAATTTGACCAACCCGAAAAGCATCGTTTTTCTGGCCGCGCTGTTTCCGCAATTCGTGATCCCGCACCAGCCTCAGTCCATGCAATATGTTGTACTGGGCGTCACCACCATCGCCGTGGATATCGTCGTGATGATTGGTTACGCCACGCTGGCGACCCGCATCGCCAAATGGCTGAAGGGACCTCGGCAGGTCAAACGACTGAACAGGGTCTTCGGTTCAATGTTTATTATGGTGGGAGCACTGCTGGCCTCCGCTCGTCGGGCGTAATCCGGCGTCGAGCCAGAGGTCATGGCGAGGCGTTCGCCATGACCTCGCATTAGCGCGATACGATAAGATGAATGCCGAATCCCGCGAAGAGCACGCCCGCCACGCCGTCCACCCATTTCGCCAAACGCTGGTAGCCTCGACGCATCACCGGCAGCGCAAACGCCATCGCCACCAAGGTGAACCACGCCAGCGTTTCCAGCGAAATCAGCGCAAACAGTCCCCAGCGTTCGCTTGGGCCCACGCTATCACCGACGAACAACGAGAAGACGCTGCCGAAGTAAATCAACGCTTTGGGGTTGGACAGATTAGTGACTAAACCACGAATGAAGAACTTACCGCGCTTGGGCAAGTCGACGCTGACCTCAGCACCCTCGGGCTGCTGCGCTTTCTGACGCGCGGAGCGCAACATCTGCCATCCCATCCAGCACAGGTAAAGCCCACCGCCGACGGTGACGATGCGGTGCAGCCACGCCATCTCCATCAGCAGCAGATGCAGGCCCATCAAAGCTATCGACGCCCAGACCACCACGCCCAGCGTGATGCCCAATACGCCCATCATCGCTTCACGGCGCGAGCGGCTGGCCGCAATCTGCGAAACGAAAAAAAAGTCCGGCCCAGGACTCATCAGGGCGATGAAATGCACCAGCGCGACGGTCAGAAACAGCATGATCATGATGAAACGCCCCTTGTCATTGTCTCGTCGCCATTATGCGGCGAGG
This sequence comes from Lonsdalea populi, assembly GCF_015999465.1. Lineage (NCBI taxonomy): Bacteria > Pseudomonadati > Pseudomonadota > Gammaproteobacteria > Enterobacterales > Pectobacteriaceae > Lonsdalea > Lonsdalea populi. Next base: position 237,351 of record NZ_CP065534.1, on the reverse strand, counting down.
GCTCGCGCCACCTACTCGTCGTTTTCCAGATGCTCGCGGATGAGCGTCATGAACGGCACGCCGAAACGCTCGAGTTTGCGTTGACCTACACCGTTGACGTTCAGCAGTTCGCTGGCCGTGACCGGCAGGATTTCCGCCATCTCCAGCAGCGTCGCATCGCTGAAGACCACGTAAGGCGGAATGTTGTTTTCATCAGCGATGGATTTACGCAGCTTGCGCAGTTTGGCGAACAGTTTGCGGTCGTAGTTGCCGCCGTAAGATTTCTGGCCGACGCGCGGTTTCAGGTTGATCAACCGTGGTACGGCGAGTTGCAGCGGCATGTCACCGCGCAGAACCGGTCTGGCCGCTTCGGTCAGTTGCAGCGCGGAGTGCTGCACCACGTTCTGCATCAGCAGCCCCAGATGAATGAGCTGGCGCAGCACGCTCACCCACTGTTCCTGCGTTTTATCTTTGCCGAGGCCGTAGACCGGCAGCTTGTCGTGACCAAACTCGCGAATACGCTGGTTATTGGCGCCGCGCAGCACTTCCGCGATATAACCAATACCGAATCGCTGCCCCACGCGATAGACGCAGGAAAGCGCTTTCTGTGCATCGACCAGTCCGTCATAGCTTTTAGGCGGGTCCAGACAGACGTCGCAGTTGCCGCACGACTGCTGGCGCCCTTCACCAAAGTAGTTGAGCAGCACCAGTCGTCGACAGGTCTGCGCTTCCGCAAACGCGCCCATGGCGTTGAGCTTGTGACGCTCGATATCCAGCTGCGGACCCGCCGGTTTTTCTTCCAGACAACGGCGCAACCAGGCCATATCGGCGGGATCGTAAAACAGCGCCGCTTCCGCAGGCAGGCCATCACGCCCCGCGCGGCCGGTCTCCTGATAATAAGATTCGATGTTGCGCGGAATGTCGAAATGCACCACGAAGCGAACATTGGGTTTGTTGATCCCCATCCCGAATGCCACCGTAGCCACCACGACCTGCAGATCGTCGCGCAGAAACGCTTCCTGCACCTGCGCCCGGCGTTCGTTCTCCAGGCCCGCATGATAGGCCCCCACGCTCAGGCCGCGATTTTGCAGGCGAGCGCACAGGTCTTCAACCTTCGCACGGCTATTGCAGTAAACGATGCCGCATTTACCGCGTTGGCCTTGCACGAACATCCACAGCTGATCGAGCGGCTTGAATTTTTCCACCAGCGTATAGCGAATGTTGGGGCGGTCGAAGCTGCTGATGTGAATCAGGGGATCGTGCAAATCCAGCAGGCGCACGATGTCCTGACGCGTGGTGTCATCCGCCGTGGCGGTCAGCGCCACCACCGGCAGGCCGGGGAAACGCTGTTTCACCTGTCCCAGCGCCCGGTACTCTGGCCGGAAATCATGCCCCCATTGGGAAATACAGTGCGCTTCGTCGACGGCAATCATCGCCAGCGGCCAGTAAGACAGGTGCTCGAGAAAACTGTCAGAAGTCAGGCGCTCAGGGGCGATATAGAGGAGTTTGACGTCGCCGTTGCGGCAGCCGGTCATGACCTGATGCTGCTGCTCGCGCGTTTGCGTGGAGTTGAGACAGGCGGCGGAAACGCCGTAGGCCTGAAGCTGATCCACCTGGTCTTTCATCAGGGAAATCAGCGGAGACACCACCAGCGTCAGCCCCTCCATGACGAGAGCGGGTATTTGATAACACAGGGATTTGCCGCCACCCGTGGGCATGATCGCCAGGCAGTCCTGCCCATTTAGGGCAGCGTTGATGATCGCTTGTTGACCGGGCCGGAACTGCTGATACCCGAAGGTTTCGCGCAACACCTGCGTCGCCAGCGCTTCTTTATTCAATACTTCTGCCGTAGACACGCCTTCACCGCTTTTATAAAAACAAACAGGCGCTATTTTCAGCGCCGTTTGATAAAACTGCAACGTTTGTATGCAGGCTTTTACTTACCGCCCTCGGCAATGCCGGCCGAAAGCGGCCTCAGAACATATCGTTCAGGGTCACGCCGACGCCGACACGCGTCTGACGATGGTTGTAGTCGATCAGTGATTCGCCGTAGCCGCTGAAGACTTTGGTGTAGAAACGCACATGCTCCGTCAGCGGGTAACTCCAGCTGACTTCACCGCCGCCGTAGCCGCTGTTCCAGTTATAACGCCCTTCCGCGCTGAAAATGCTGTCGCCCCACAGGTAGCCGACCCGCACGCGATAATGTCCCATGTAGCGGGTGATATCCGGGTTGTCATCTTTGCTGTCGGAAAAACGTAGCCAGGGTTTCAGCTCCACCTGCCAGTTGCCGTTCTGCGCCATCAGGCGCGCGTAGGCCCGGTTCCAGCTGCGTGAGGTGGGATCGGAACGGCCATTCGACTGGTGGTTGAAGCCCACTTCTACGTCACGTAAGGTCCAGCCCGCCAGACTGTAGTCCGTCGCCCAGCCCAGGAAGATCTGAGGCTCATAGTTGATTTCACGGAACGGGGACGACTCGCTTTTATTGGAAAGCTGCCACCAGGAGCCTTGGGTGTAAGACGCGCCGAGCAGCGAGTTGTCGCCCAAAATACCGCGCCAAAGCGGGAATCCTAAACTAATCTGGAAGTTAACCTCGTCTTTGCGAGCGTTGTTTCCCCAGTTGTAGCTCTGAATCGCTTCCCGGTTGAGGTTGCTGGTATAGGTGTAAAGCAGGTAGTTACTTTCATAAGGGTAAAGAATGAACGGACTGTCATGTTTTTGCAGCAGGCTGGCGATAATGCTGCCGCGGACCGCCGATTTGTCATGAATTTCCTGCGCTGTAGCTTCCTGCGCCTGAACCTGCGCCGTTAGCAGCAATGCCAGCACACCACCCCAATTTTTACGCATGCACGAATTTCTCCAACTGTCCGTAAGGTTTTTTTTGATTTGACGCTGGCATTGTACACAGAAAATAACCGGTCACGTTATTGGCAGCGATGAATCGGTTTTTTCTGTATGGCGGCGGCTTTCATTTCCCACTCACCGTCCTTTTTCACGACGCACCGCGCGGATTAACCCTGTAGTTTCCCTGTCAGACAACGCCACATCTCATGCTGGGGAAAACCGCTATTACCGCCGAAATTACGGCAATATACGGGTGTTGACGGGATTTATTTTCAGTAAAATAGTCGTTTCCCCCTGTTTACACTGAGCAATAACAATGGAAACGCAGCAAACTCGCCAGGGAGTCCTATTCGCTCTCGGCGCTTACATCATCTGGGGTATCGCCCCGGCCTACTTCAAACTCATCGAACAGGTTCCCGCCTCTGAAATTGTTTCACATCGCGTGATTTGGTCATTCTTTTTTATCCTAATTCTGCTCAGCGCAAGTCGCCAATGGAAGCAGGCCTTCGCCCTCCTGCAACAGCCAAAAAGGTTATTGATGCTGGCGGTGACCGCCCTGTTCATCGGCAGCAACTGGCTGATCTATATCTGGGCCGTCAACCACCACCACATGCTGGAAGCCAGCCTGGGTTATTTCATTAATCCGCTGGTCAGCGTGCTGCTCGGGCTTCTGTTTCTCGGCGAAAGATTCCGTCCCATACAGTGGCTCGCCGTCGCGCTGGCGGTGTGCGGCGTACTGGTGCAGTTGTGGAAATTCGGCTCCCTGCCGTTTCTCGCATTGTGGCTGGCCTTTAGCTTTTCCGTTTATGGCCTGTTGCGCAAAAAAATCGGTGTCGATGCACAAACGGGCATGCTGGTCGAAACCCTCTGGCTGCTGCCTGTCGCTCTGGTATATCTGTTTTGCTTTGCCGATACGCCGACCAGCCATTTGACGCAAAACTCGTTGTCGCTGGATCTGCTGCTGCTCTCAGCCGGGATCGTCACTACCGTCCCGCTGCTGTTCTTCACCGCCGCCGCCGTGCGCCTGCATCTTTCTACGCTGGGCTTCTTCCAGTACATCGGCCCAACGCTGATGTTTTTACTGGCCGTCGTGGTTTACGGCGAACCATTTGCTCAGGATCAGTGGATTACCTTTGCTTTCATCTGGCTGGGGCTGGCGGTTTTCATCGGCGACGCGCTGCGCTCACAGCAAAAGCAGATGCATAAACGTCCGGCGTAAAGAACAGGCCTCGTCGCTAGCGACGAGGCCTGTTCTTTCTTTCGTCCGGCGGTGGGTTACAACCAGTTGCGGCGTTTAAAGTACAGGTAAGGCGCCAGACCGGCCAATACCATCAGCACCAGCGCCGCCGGATAGCCAAAGGCCAACTTCAGTTCCGGCATAAATTCAAAGTTCATACCGTAGCTGGAAGCCACCAGCGTCGGCGGCAGGAACACCACGGACACCACCGAGAAGATCTTGATGATGCGGTTCTGTTCGATATTGATGAAACCCATCGCCGCCTGCATCAGAAAGTTCACTTTCTGGAACAGCGATTCGTTATGCGGCAACAGCGATTCGATATCTCGCAGAATTTCCCGCGCCTGCTCCAGTTGACCGCTCGGCAGCCGCGCTTTGCGCACCAGGAAGTTCAGCGCTCGCTGGGTATCCATCAGACACAAACGCACCTTCCAGCCGATATCTTCCAGCTCCGCCAGCGTCGACAGCGCGTCGTCGTACTCGTCGCCCTGGCGGCCATCCATGATGACGCGACTCAACGCTTCCAGATCGCTATAGATGTTTTCAATTTCATCCGCCAACTGCTCGATTTTGGTTTCAAACAGGTCGAGCAACAGCTCATAGGCATTGCCGTCAATCAGCGTCTGCCCGCGAGCGCGCATGCGATACAGGCGAAACGCCGGCAGCTCACGTTCACGCAAGGTGTACAAACGTCCGTCACGGATGGTGAACGCCACGGTGGCGTTGCCCGCATGATCTTCCGCATCTTCGTAAAAGAAGAAGGAGTGAATATGCAGGCCGTCTTCATCCTCAAAGAAACGCGCGGAGGCTTCAATGTCTTCCAGTTCGGGGCGAGTCGCCAGCGTTTGTCCCAATTGAGTTTGTACCTGATCTCGCTCGATAATGTCCGGCTCGACCAAGTCCACCCATACCGATGAGGTGAGATCCTGGCTCTCTTCCATTTCCAGACGGGTTAAACGGCTGTTTTCCAGCTTGAATGCGCTCAGCATAGGTCATGCTCCCTAAAGGTGTTCTGACAGGGACAATACGCGCTTGAAACACAGAAAGAGGGTGAAAAATCACCATCAGATTCCAGACCGTTTGACGGTGCTGACTCGTTGCGATGTATGAAGAGATCGCTGACAACCACTAAGGCTATCAGCAACGGAGGATAGCCTTAGTGGTTGTACCTAAGAAATAGGTGGGTGAGCCAGTATCGACTGGGTGTGTCCAAGGCGCGGGTCCTCCGGGAATAATGATGCGCGCATGTTACGCTGAGATGAAAAAGGCTGTCAACACGCACGCAGGCCATTAATGCAACAATCTGTTCAGTCATCAGTTTATACGATGTCCAGCTTTGCATAAGCCGCCACCAGCCATTTTATCCCCTGACCAGGGAAGGCGACCTGAACGCGGCAATGATCGCCGCCGCCTTCAAGATTCACAATGGTCCCTTCGCCGAATTTGGCATGACGCACGCGCTGCCCCAGCTTATAGCCGCTGTCGCTCTCGGAAATGAGCGTTCCCAGCCGCTGCTGGTTGACGGGCCGCGACACGCTGGCGCGCAGTCGAACCTCCTCCACGCACTCCTGCGGCAGTTCACCGATAAAACGCGACGGACGGTGATACACCTCTTTGCCGTATAGACGGCGGGTTTCCGCGTAGGTCATCGTCAGTTTACGCATCGCACGGGTCACCCCGACATACGCCAGTCGGCGCTCTTCCTCCAGTCGTCCGCCCTCTTCGAGAGACATCTGGCTTGGAAACATGCCCTCTTCCATCCCGACGATGAACACCTGGGGAAATTCCAGCCCTTTGGCGGAGTGCAGCGTCATCAGCTGGACCGCATCCTGATAGGCGTCCGCCTGCCCTTCTCCCGCTTCCAGCGCCGCATGAGACAGAAACGCCTGCAGCGGCATCAGGTCCTGATCTTCTTCCTGATAACTGTACTGACGCGTCGCGGTAACCAGTTCCTCCAGGTTCTCGATGCGGGTCTGGCCCTTCTCGCCTTTTTCCTGTTCGTACATGCTCCACAGGCCGGAATCTTTGATCACGCGGTCAGTTTGTACGTGCAGCGGCTGCTCGGCGGTATCGTTGGCCAGCGCGTCCACCAGTTCGAGGAAACGCTGCAACGCACCGGCGGCGCGTCCGGCCAGCGCCTTCTCCTGTAGCAACGCGCGCGTGGCCTGCCACAGGGTCAGTTGACGGTCGCGCGCCGCCTGACGCACCACGTCCAGCGTCCGGTCGCCGATGCCGCGCGTCGGGGTATTCACCACGCGTTCATACGCCGCATCGTCGTTACGGTTGGCGATCAGCCGCAGGTAGGCCAGGGCATCTTTGATTTCCTGTCGTTCGAAGAAGCGCATTCCGCCATAAATGCGATAGGGCAGGCTTTGCTGTAGCAGCGCCTCTTCCAGCACACGAGATTGGGCGTTGCTCCGGTAGAGAATGGCGCACTCGTTCAGGCTGCCGCCCATTTCCTGCCACGCCTTGATGCGGCTGACGACAAACCGCGCTTCGTCCAGTTCGTTGAACGCGCAGTACAGGGAGATCGGGTCGCCTTCGACGCCGTCGGTCCACAAATTTTTCCCCAGACGATCGCCGTTATGGGCGATCAGGGCATTGGCCGCGTTGAGGATGTTGGCGCTGGAGCGATAGTTCTGCTCCAGGCGGATGGTCGAAGCCTGTGGGAAATCATTCAGGAAATGCTGAATGTTTTCGACCTGCGCCCCGCGCCAGCCGTAGATAGATTGATCATCGTCACCCACGATCATGACTCGGGCGCTGTCGCCCGCCAGCATACGCACCCAGGCATACTGAATACGGTTGGTGTCCTGGAATTCGTCCACCAGAATGTTGTTAAAGCGACTCCGGTAGTGCTGAAGAATGTGCGGCTTGTTCAGCCACAGTTCGTGGGCGCGCAGCAGCAGTTCGGCGAAATCCACCAGCCCGGCCCGATCGCAGGCTTCCTGATAAGCCTGATAAACGCGCAGCCAAGTCTGCTCCACCGGATTGCCGTAGCTTTCGATATGCTGAGGACGCAGGCCTTCGTCTTTTTTGCCGTTGATGTACCACATCGCCTGCCGCGGCGGCCACTGTTTGTCGTCCAGATTGAGCGCTTTGACCAGACGCTTAAGCAGACGCAGCTGGTCTTCGCTGTCCAAAATCTGAAAGTCCTGCGGCAGTCCGGCATCAAGATGATGCGCGCGCAGCAGCCGATGGGCCAGACCGTGAAAAGTCCCGATCCACATGCCGCCCTGACTGGTACCAATTAGCTGTTCGATGCGATGGCGCATCTCTGCGGCGGCTTTATTAGTGAACGTCACCGCCATGATGGAGTACGGCGAGCAATTCTCCACCGACATCAGCCAGGCGATACGATGCACCAGCACCCGCGTCTTGCCGCTGCCAGCCCCGGCCAGCACCAGCATGTTGCTGCGGGGAGCCGCGACGGCGTCGCGCTGTTTATCGTTCAGGCTGTCGAGCAGATCAGATACGTCCATAGGCGTCGGTTATCCGTGAAAAGGGCATCCCGTCACCACGTGGCGACAGTTCACCTCTGTTTATGCATACAGTGGAAGGCGTGAATTATAGCAATGCCGTCAGCGATGCCAACCTTGCAATTGCAATATGCGGCAGTAGCCGGGCTTCGCGCAGCTGCATCAGGTTGGCTCCCTGCGCTCCGATCCAGCAGGACTGCATTCCGCAGCGCACGGCGCCGGCCACGTCGGTGATGAGATCATCCCCCACATGCAGCAGGTGATGCAACGGTAAATGAAAACGTTCGGCGGCCAGATGAAACATGTCGTGCCACGGCTTGGCGCGCCCGTCCGGACCTGCGCGGAGCACAAACTGGAAGTACTCGCCCAGACCGCAGGCATAAGGATCGGCGTTGCCGTTGGTGATCGCCGCCAGCGGCCAGCGCCGGGCCAGCGCCCCGAGCGTGTCGTGGGTTTCCTGCGAAATGCTGATGCGGCTGCGCCAGTAGGCGAAGTGCGTCATCGCTTTTTCCGCGCCCTCGTCCGCCTCCGCCTCGCTCATCCCCTGACGCCGCAGCGCCAGCACCACCGTGCGGCGACGCCACTCGGTCATGTCGTGGTAAATTTCCGGTTCCTGCGCGCGCAATTCGTCACGCATCGCGCCGAATTCCATCTCGGTCAACGTGCTCAAACCCGGCTGGAGTCCGCGCAGGAACTGCAGCGCTTCCCGCGAGCTGCGCCGTACGACCTCAAAGTTGTCGTACAGCGTGTCGTCCAAATCGAAAGTGATGGCCTCGATACGGCCAAGCGGACGGTAAACCTGCATCAGGATTTGCCTCGTTTGGCACGGGGATGCGCCGCATCATAGACCGAGGCTAGATGCTGGAAATCCAGATGCGTATAAATTTGAGTCGTGGTGAGGTCGGCGTGCCCCAACAGCTCTTGAACCGCACGCAGGTCGCCACTCGACTCGAGCAGATGCGTCGCAAAGGAGTGACGCAGCTTATGGGGATTAATGTGGCTGTTCACGCCTTGCTTTACGCCCCACTCGGCGAAGCGCTTCTGCACGTTGCGCATAGAGATACGTTTGCCGAGGCTGGACACGAACACCGCGTCGTCATCCGGCGCATAGATATCCCGCAGCGCCAGCCAGCGGTGCAGCCAGGTCACCGCCGTTCCGCCCAAAGGCAAACGACGCTCTTTGCTGCCTTTCCCCATCACCCAGACTTCCCCGCTGTCCAGATCGATATGCCCCAAATCCAGACCCACCAGCTCGGCCAGACGCAGACCCGCGCCGTACATCACTTCCAGCATCGTCCGATCGCGCACCGCCAGCGGATCGCTATCGTCGATGTCCAGCAGGCGGTTGACCTCGTCCACATCCATATTCTTCGGCAGATGACGCCCGGCGCGCGGCGTGGCAATCCCTTTGGCAGGGTTGGCGTTCAACTCGCCGCAGCTCACCATCCAGTTAAGAAAACTGCGCAGTGCGGACAGACGCAGCGCCAGGCTGGAGGACTGCAGTCCGTCGCGCTTGCTGCGCACCACCACCGCACGCACTCCGGCGGCGTCCAACTGACGCCAGTCGCTGATGCCGGAGGCGGATAAAATAGTGATAACAGCCTGAAGTTGGTGCGCATAACTGCTTTGCGTCAGCGGGCTTAACTGCCGCTCGACGCGCAGATAGCGTAAAAAGGCGTCGGCCTGCGTCAGCAAGGGCGAGTCGGGGACGTTCACAGTCGTTCGATCCAGCGTTGCAGGACCATCGGCAAAATCGTCGCCAGATGCTGCAAGAGTACGGTCCCCATCCCTTCCTGATAATGGTGGCTATCGCGGCTGCTGAAAATCAGCAGTCCCAGATCGCCCTTTTCGCCCATCAACGACAACGCGACCGACCCCACCTGCCGCGCCTGAGGCAACAGCATCAGTAGTTCGGGTCCGTTAAGCGAGCCAAGGTAGTGATTCCGTTTTCCCAACCGCTGAATACGCAGAGGTTCGAACAACGTGCGGTTCAGCGCGAGATGGGTGAAATCAGACGGCGCGCCGATACGCCACTTGTCGCTGAACAGCCGCACCGTAGCACCGGACAGCCCCAGCTTACGCGCCCAGCGCTGCAAACGGTCCAACAGATCCTGCAAAGAAGCGGCCGCCGATAAGGCCAGCTGTAACTGCAACAGCTGATTGAACAGCGCCTCGTTCTGCGCGGCCTGCTCCATCAGCAGCGTAATGTCCTCTTCCAAATGCTGGATTTGGGTACGCTGACGCGACAGCTGCCACTCGACCAAAGACACGCTCTCCCGCACCGGGTGCGGAATGCGCATTTGTTCGACGTGACGGGAATTGCGGATGAAAAAATCGGGATTTTGATGCAGGAACTGCAGCACCATGTCGTCCGTCAGTTCCACTTCGCGATCGGCCTGTTCCTGCTGCTCCTCGACGCGTTTCATAAATAAATGAATCCATCATAAACATGCGTGGCTGGACCCGTCATGAACAACGGGTTTCCCGGCCCCGCCCAATGAATATCCAGCTCGCCGCCCGGCAGTTGCACTTTGACTTCCGCCGACAGCAGCCCTAGCTGAATCCCAACCGCGACGGCCCCACAAGCGCCGCTGCCGCAGGCCTGCGTTTCTCCCGCGCCGCGCTCAAAAACCCGCAGCCGAATGAGATCGCGATTAACAACCTGCATAAAACCAATGTTAGCGCGTTCGGGGAAACGTTCATGACTTTCGAGCAACGGCCCCAGCGTTTCGACCGGCGCCATATCGACGTCATCGACCTGCACGACGCAGTGCGGGTTGCCCATCGACACCGCGCCGCACAGCACAGTGTGTTCCGCCACGCGCATGATGTAGGTTTTCTCGGCTTTTGCGGCGCGAAACGGAATCTGCTGCGGTTCGAAGTTGGGCTCGCCCATATTAACGCGGACCCGTTCATCTTCGGTGACCGACAGCACCATGCGTCCACTATGGGTGCTCACGTTGATATGACGTTTATTCGTCAGCCCTTTCAGACGCACGAAACGAGCGAAGCAGCGGGCGCCGTTGCCGCATTGCGCCACCTCGCTGCCGTCGGCGTTAAAAATGCGGTAATGGAAATCCAGCTCAGGATCGTATGGCGGCTCAACGACCAGCAACTGGTCGAAGCCCACGCCGCAGTGGCGATCCGCCAGGCGGCGGATTAGCTCGGGCGAAAAATAGACATTTTGCGTAACGGCATCGACAACCATAAAGTCATTGCCCAAACCGTGCATTTTGGAGAACTGCATTATCCTGACTCCGCTGGCTCAACCGGACGCGGTAAATACGCTATCGTGACCTGTTAAAAGATGGGAAATCCCGTTCGATCGTCTGCCGTTATGGCCGGTTAGCCGATGGTTGCGGTGTCGTATTTTTCTGTGTCTGAGACTCGCTCGGCGTCGTGCTTTTATGCTCCGGCGGGAAGTACAGCGGCCCTTTCAGGCCACAGCCGACCACCCCGAGTGCAACCAGCGCCAGCGCAGCCTGGCGAAATAGCGTTTTCATAACGTTAAACCTGTCGTTCAGAGACTCATGCTCTCTATAATCGCAGCTGGATCATGAAAATCAACAGGAATCGAAAATCAACGACGGCGAGTTCGATTAATCGGACCGATGCACGAAGGCGCTTCGCGGACAGCATGTGCTAAAGCCGAGAGTGGGAAAGAGGCAGTTCGCGTACCGTCGAAAGGCGACGAGCCGGGAGACGAGCGTCAAAGCAGCAGCTGACTTTCGCCGTAGCGACAGATCACAGCGTTTGCAACTGTCGCGGGTTCAGACGCGTGGGGTCGTCCTGAAGCGATGTCATACACATCGGCGAGAGGTCGCTCTTGCGGAACGGGATCACCTTCGTGCGACCATCGACCAGGACGATCTGGTAAAACTGTGGCAGGTTGAAATTGATCGAGCTGGTGCCATAGGTGAAACGATCATGAGACGAAGAATAGAAACGGCTGACGTCACGCACCAGTTCCTCTTTACTCCCTTCGCAGTGATGGAACACTTCCACCCGGTTGGTCTCATCGAGAATATAGATATTGAACCCTTCGTTATCCGTCCGGTTTTCGAAGAAGAACTGAATGATCCCCTCGCTGGCGACGCCGTCTATCACCGGCGGCAGATGAACATGCGCGGCGGTCTCCACCTGAATAGGCAGCTCTTGCAGTTTGTTGTTGGAAATTGCGCCGTAGAACTCTACCGCGTTCTCCTGTTTCTGCACCGACACGCTGAGCCGTTCGAAGAACAGTCCCCAGGTCTGTCCCGCCACCTTCACCGCTTTAAAACGCCCCGGCTCCTGCCGCGTGCTGGACAGACGCAGCTCGATGCACTCCGACATCAGTTGCTGCACGCGCGTGCGGATCAGTCCGCGCAAATGCTGGCTGTAGCAGAAGACGTCCAGCGACTCCGGCAGCGCGGCGTCCTGATGCATTTTGCCCAGAATAGTTTTCAGCGCTTCCAATACCGCCTGTTCGCCGCTGAAGTGCAGGGTTCTGATTTCATTCCAGGAGTTGCGATACAGCAGATCGATGCTGCCGACCAGACACTGCTGCTTCTGACCGAAGCTAAACACGTCCAGTTGGCGGAAGTCGAAGTGCACGACCTGATTACGGAAGGCCGCCGTCGGATCGTGTTCAAGATTGACGATAATCGCCAGATGACGAATTTCGCACGGACTGTAGAGCGCCTTGGGTGTCGGCGGCGCGACACGCAGCGGGAAGTGGCTCGCGACGTCGGAGACCAATTCCTTGAGCTTGGCTAAGTCGCAGCGATCTCCGCCTTTGATATGCAGCTGCGTAGCGGACGTCAGCAAACCGTTGAAATAAGCCCAGGCCACCAGCTTGTTCAGATAGCGGTTATATTCCAGCGGCTGATGGCTGATAATCGCGTCCATCGACGGCGCCTGATTATACAGATACCAGCCACTGCGATTAGCGCGCCCGGCGGGCACATAGATGAACGTCAGGTCCGGCTCGGACAAATCAGGGGAAATCTGCGGATTCACCAGCGTTACCTTGCCCGGCAGCGCCTCGAAAGCGGCGTACAGCTTGCGCGTCAGCACACCGATATCCTGCGGGCTGGCGCTGACGCTCAAGTTGTTGCGCCGGGCAAAGCGGATCAGATTTCGATAACTCTGCATCATCGCATCCAGCAATTCGTTATGCGCTTCGCGCACCTGCTCGATTTTCCAGTTGGCGCGGTCATCCAGCATCTGCAGACGTTCGACGTCCCAGCCCCATTGCTGAACCAGCTGTGTCAGGATCTGCTCTCGCCAGGCGGTCTTGCCGACGCCGGTCGACAGTTTTTCGCAGACTTTGAGATAGAAGCAGCGGCGCGCCAGGTCCAGCCGCGGCATATCATCGATGGCGGTGAGATAGTGGGTGACGCGCTCCAGCATCATGCAGTACGGATCGAGCCCGAACGACACGATTTCGCCTTTATGCAAACGCGTTTTGATTTCGGCCGACAACAGGCAGGTCTCGGGATACTCCCAGGAGTAAGCTTCCAGCAGCAGTGTTTTCAGCACCGCTTTGTAGGGAGAGTCGATGCTTTTATAGAGCTGCCACAGGCTAGCGCCAAAATACTCTTCCGCCGACAGAGTGCTGAGGCCGCCCAGATCGAGCCACTCATTCGGCGCCAGCGCGCCCTGGGAATAGAGGTTGATGACATATTCATCGTAGTTCGGCTCTTCTTCTATCGGCACCATATTCCACAGGATGCGCTTGCCCGCCATGCAAACGGCGGTGCGGTAGAACTCATCCAGCAACAAAATGTGCTGGGTCGACCCGCAATCCTCGCCGCCCAGACTGCCGCTCTCATTGTGGCGGAAACGGTTCTCGTCCATGACGAAGAAACTAACGTCCACCCCCAGACCGGCCGCCCACTGTTCCAGCAGCGTGCATTTCTGCTGTAAGCGCTGACGCTCTTCGGTATCGAGCCAGGATTGATGGCATACCCACACGTCCAGGTCGGAAGTGCAGCTTTGGCCAATAGAAGAAGTGCTGCCCATCGAGTAAATACCGTTGATGGGGAATTCACCCTGCTCACACAGCGGTTCCGCCATCCCGCCGATTAACTGGGCGTCATCGAAGTAGCGTTGCTGGTTTTCATCAGGCGTGTAGAGGCATATGCCGTGCGGGACCTGACCTTCAAGGTAGCCCGGCATTTGAGGATGGTGGTGATGTAGTAAAACCGGCAAGAGACTGTAAACCTGCTGGAAAGCGGGTCTCATTGCTGCCAGAGCGCGATCAACTCGCAGTTGGTTAATCGCATCCAGCCTCTGCTTTAGTGTCTCGATGTAGAGGTACAAGACGTTTCGCCTGATTATCCCAGTGACTAAAAAAAGCCGTTTTTCCAACCTGTCCTGAGTCGCGATTTAGAGGAATAGCGGACAGTTTACTGCTGGAAACGTGATCAATTTAACACCTTGCTGAAAAGGCGTAAAGAAAGTAAAAAAAGTCAGAATTTTCGGTCTACACTGCGGGTTCGGTCCTGTTGTTGCTCACTCAGACCCCCGTCAACATTGATGATTTATGGCTGCTATCATTGCAATCGTCACCCACTGAGGTTTAGCCACGGCCCGGCAACTGACACTGGCGCAGCATCAATGGTACGATGCAACGAAACGATAACAACGGTATCCAGCATGTTAGACAATATTCTCAGAATTGCCACCCGACAGAGCCCGCTCGCCCTATGGCAGGCCCATTATGTACAACAACAGCTGCAGTCTTGTCACCCGGATTTACAGGTGGAGCTGGTGCCGATGGTAACACGGGGAGACGTTCTGCTGGATACTCCGCTCGCCAAAGTCGGCGGGAAAGGTCTATTCGTCAAAGAGTTAGAGCTAGCCCTACTTGAACATCGCGCCGACATCGCCGTGCATTCCATGAAAGACGTCCCGGTGGACTTCCCGCCGGGACTTGGGCTGGTCACCATCTGCGAGCGCGACGATCCCCGTGATGCGTTCGTCTCCAACCTTTACGCCGATCTGGACGCATTGCCTGAAGGCGCATGCGTCGGTACGTCCAGCCTGCGCCGTCAGTGCCAGCTGCGCGCCAACCGCCCGGATTTAGTGGTGCGCGACCTGCGCGGTAACGTCGGCACGCGCCTGTCCAAACTGGATAACGGCGAATATGACGCCATCATTCTGGCCGTTGCCGGCCTTAAGCGGCTGGGCATGGAAGACCGCGTGCGCTGCGCGTTGAGCCCGGAAGCCTCGCTGCCGGCGGTAGGTCAGGGCGCGGTCGGCATCGAATGCCGGCTGGACGACGCCCGAACGCAAAGCCTGCTGGCCCCGCTGAATCACACCGACACCGCCACGCGGGTGATGGCGGAACGCGCCATGAATACACGGCTTGAAGGCGGATGTCAGGTACCGATCGGCAGCTATGCGGAGCTGGAGGGTGACAGCCTGTGGCTGCGCGCGCTGGTCGGCGCGCCGGACGGCAGCCGCATCATCCTGCGCGAACGTCGCGGACCGCGCGCTGAGGCCGAAAGCATCGGCATTGCGTTGGCCGAAGAGCTGCTGGCCTGCGGCGCCGGAGAAATTTTGCAGTCTGTTTACGGTGCCTCGTCGTCATGACGATTTTAGTGACCCGCCCTTCTCCTGCGGGCGAGCAACTGGTTTCCCGTCTCTGTCAGGCCGGACTCACGGCCTACCACTGTCCATTGGTTGAATTTACAATGGGTCGCGAACTGCCCCAGTTACCCGCTATGCTGAATACATTACAGCCGGGTGATTTGGTCTTCGCACTCTCTCTCCAGGCCGTAAAATTTGCTCAGCCAGCCTTATCGCAGGCGGGTCTACGCTGGCCGACTACATTGCATTACTATGCCGTCGGCCGCACCACCGGGTTGGCGCTGCATACCGTCACCCGTCGGCCGGTCATCTATCCTGAGAGCCACGGCACCAGCGAAACGCTGCTGCAACAGCCGTCGCTCCAACAGGTGACTGGAAAGCAGGCCCTGCTGCTGCGCGGGAACGGCGGCCGGGAGCTGCTGGCCGATACGCTCCGCCAGCGCGGCGCGCGCGTCAGCTACTGCGAATGCTACCAGCGGACGCCGGTCCACTACGACGGCACCGAGCAAACGCTCCGCTGGCAAACGCTCGGCGTGGATACGCTGATCGTCACCAGCGGAGAAATGCTGCAACAGATCTATACTTTAGTTCCTGATTATTATCGGACTTCGTGGCTACTGAGCTGCCGAGTGGTAGTGGTCAGCGAACGACTGGCTGCCCTGGCCCGTGATTTTGGCTGGCGCGACATTTTGGTCGCCGATAATGCAGATAACGATGCGCTGCTGCGCGCACTACAATAAACCTGATCATAGGATGTCTCGTTATGACGGAACGCATGACCCCCACAGCCTCAGACGAAGAGGTTGTTGAACGGGCTGAATCCCCTTCTTCACAACCCGAACCGACACCGTCAGCACCTCAGCGTTACGGTGTGATCCTCGGTGCCGCAGCCATCGTTATCGCGCTGGGCTTAAGCGGCGGCGTTTACTATTACGCGCATCAGCAGACCTCTCAACAGTCTGCGGCCGTCGCGCAGTTGCAGGAGCAACTCGACGGTTTCAAACAGCAACAGCAGCAATCCCAGCAGACCTGGCAGCAGTCCCTGGCTCAGCAAAGCCAGACGCAAAACGCCAGCGACCAACGTCTCACCGCGTTGAACAATCAGGTCGGCGATTTGCAGGAGAAGCTGGATACGCTCTCCAATCATGACGCCAAAACCTGGCTGCTGTCCGAAGCCGACTTCCTGGTGAAAATGGCCGGCCGCAAACTGTGGGCGGACAAAGACGTCACCACCGCGGGCACGTTGCTGAAAAGCGCAGACGCCAGCCTGGCGGAGATGAAAGACCCGAGTCTGATTGACCTCCGTCGCGCCATTACGCAAGACATCAGCACGTTAGCCAGCGTCAATCAGGTCGATTTCGACGGCATCATTCTCAAGGTAAATCAGTTGGCCGATCAGGTGGACAACCTGCGCATGGCCGACAGCGATCTGGACCAAGCGCCGATGGATGAGAACGACACGTCCCTGTCCGCCTCGTTGAGCGAATGGCGTCAGAATCTGAGCAAAAGCTGGCACAACTTCCTGTCGGAATTCATCACCGTCCGTCGTCGCGACAGCGGCGCCGAACCGCTGCTGGCGCCGAACCAGGATATCTACCTGCGCGAAAATATCCGCGCCCGCCTGCTGGTTGCCGCTCAGGCGGTGCCGCGTCATCAGAATGAAACCTATCGACAGTCGCTGGAAACCGCCGCGGTATGGGTTCGCGCTTACTTCGATAACAACGATGCGGCAACCAAAGCCTTCCTGGAACAGCTGGATGCACTCAGCCAGCAGTCGGTCGCTATGGACGTGCCGACCGAACTGCAAAGTCAGCCTCTGCTGGAAAAAGTGATGCAGACCCGGGTTCGTAACCTGCTGGCGCAACCGTCAGCCGCGCCGCAGGGAGAGTGATTATGCTTAAGGTACTTCTGCTTTTTATCGTGCTGATCGCCGGTCTGGTCGCGGGGCCGATGGTCGCCGGCCATCAGGGCTACGTGCTGATCCAGACCGATAACTACAACGTGGAAACCAGCGTTACCGGGCTGGTCATCATGCTGGTGTTGTTCCTTCTGGCCTTTCTGCTGGTCGAGTGGATACTGCGACGCGTTTTCCGCACCGGCGCACGCACGCGCGGCTGGTTCCTTGGCCGTAAACGCAGTCGGGCTCGCAAGCAGACCAAAGCCGCGCTGCTCAAATTGGCGGAAGGCGATTACCGCCAGGTAGAGAAGCTGATGACGCGTAACGCCGATCATGCCGATCAGCCGGTGGTGAACTATCTGCTGGCCGCCGAAGCCGCACAGCAGCGAGGCGATGAATTCCGCACCCGGCAGTATTTGGAACGCGCCGCTGAAATCGCCGACACCGACCAGCTACCGGTCGATATCACCCGCGTTCGTATTCAGTTGGCCCGTCATGAAGACCATGCCGCACGCCACGGTGCGGATCGTCTGCTGGAAGTCGCGCCGCGCCATCCTGAAGTGCTGAGGCTGGCCGAGCAGGCATTTCTGCGCACCCACGCTTACAGCGCGCTGCTGGATATCCTGCCCGCCATGCGCAAAACCCAGTTGCACGACGAAGCCGAGCTGGCGGCCCTGCAACAGCGGGCAACGCTTGGCCTGATGAATCAGGCGATGTCGGAAGGCGGCAGCGAAGGATTGAAACAGTGGTGGAAAAATCAGAGCCGCCGTGTACGGCATGAGCAGGCGCTACAGGTTGCGATGGCGGAGCATCTGATTGAATGCGACGACCACCAGACCGCGCAGCAAACCATCGTAGAGGCCCTGAAACGTCAGTATGACGAACGACTGATCCTGCTGATGCCGCGGCTGGAAGCCGGTAATCCGGAACAGCTGGAAAGAATTCTGCGCCAGCTGATCAAACAGCACGCCGACGTTCCTCTGCTGCACAGTACGCTGGGCCAGCTGTTGATGAAACACGGAGAATGGGAACAGGCCGCCAAGGCATTCCAGGCCGCGCTGGCGCTGCGCCCGGACGCCCACGACTACGCCTGGTGCGCCGACGTCTACGACCGTCTGAAAAGGGTCGAGGACGCGGCCACACTGCGTCGCGAAGGTCTGTTGCTGTCGTTACAATCCACGCCAGCAGCCGTGGCCGACGACACGCCGACGCCGCAGGCCTGAACCCCACCTTAGGCGCAGACTCGCTCTGAGCCATCCTCATCGTCGATGCCCACCTTCCCGCCACCGCGGGAAGGTTTTCCCCGTCGACTCAATCCCAAAAGACGCGGCTGAATATCGTTCTGAACAAGCCGGCAACAACACGCTCCGCAACACTCCCACACTGACTTGCCGACCTTATTTGACCCGCAAAAAAAAAGCTTGCCGAACTTCGGCAAGCGTCAATAAACATCAGGTCTTGAAGACTAGGGGGGTGCCTCACTCAACGTCATGTCCGAAACGTTTCATGAAATAATTTTCATGTCATGGTGGACGATAGGCACCGATAAGGGCTCTGCGTCATTCCCAGGGTTATGAAGCCGAAGCAAACATAGAAAATGGAATGAGCATCTACGATGTGGATTCTGCATCAACCGTGCCACTCTTGCTACAGGGATTAGTCTGAAACCCCTGAGTCCAGATAATTGCTTTTAAATCAATAAGATTTCATGGTGCACCTGCCGTGCCGTCGCCGCTAAAAATATCGCAGGGCGAAAATGCAAAAACGCCAGCTTGTCACCTGTAAGAGACAGTCTGGCGTCCATTAAAAATAAAGCTTGTTCATCAATGCGTTATCCGTCTCCTTTTGACGACGGTCTGCACCTGGCACTGTCGCTTGACGAAGACAGTCCGAGGTCGCCGCTCACGGCTCAACATGAGGGCTTTATGGCGCGGCGATTCTCGCGACCTACGGCGGTGAATACCGAATAACGCTGCCCTTACCCGCCTTGCAGCGATAGCGATCACGCTTCCTGCGACAGTTGCTCCAGGCTTCTGCGCGCCACGCTGTAGAGATAATGCGCCGTCGGGAACAGCGCCCGATCGTCCACCCGGAATTTAGGATGATGCAGTGCATAGGGTCCGCCAGAGCCGACCATCATGAACGTGCCCGGCAGCTTCTGCTGATAAAATGAGAAGTCTTCGCCAATAGGACTGGATTCCACACGGCGAGCCTCGAATCCTTCATCGCTGGCGACCTGCAGGGAGAACGCCACCCAGTGAGGCGTGTTGACGACTGACGGCGGCCCGGCGTGCCACAGTAGCTCAATCTCCGCGCCATACGTGCTGGCAATACCCGCAACAATTTGCCTAAAGCGCTGTTCAATCAGGCCGCGCGCTTCTGCACTAAAGGTCCGCACCGTGCCTTCCAGATAGGCCGTGTCGGGAATGACGTTCCAGGTACTGCCGCTATGTACCTGCGTAATCGATACTACCGCGCTGTTGTCCGATGGGACGCTACGGCTGACGATCGTCTGCACGGCGCCGATCAGCTGTCCTACGATGACGATCGGATCGTTGCCCTCATGCGGCTTGGCCGCATGACATCCTTTGGCGGCGATCTTGACTTCGAAACGATCAACGCCGGCGGTCAGCGCGCCATCCTTACCCCCGATCACTCCGACCGGCAACGTTGGATCGTTGTGGATCCCAAAAATCGCCGTCGCTCCGTCCAACGCGCCGGCGGCGATGACGTCAGGCGCCCCTAATCCGGTCTCTTCCGCCGCCTGAAACAGAATGCGCACCCGGCCTTTTAGCT
The DNA here is from genome assembly GCF_015999465.1 of Lonsdalea populi. NCBI lineage: Bacteria > Pseudomonadati > Pseudomonadota > Gammaproteobacteria > Enterobacterales > Pectobacteriaceae > Lonsdalea > Lonsdalea populi. The sequence continues at coordinate 217,547 of NZ_CP065534.1, read as the reverse complement.
CGGACTCCGCCCGTTTCAGCAATATCGCCGCGCCCAGCGCCGCCGACGTATGAAAATCGTGCCCGCAGGCGTGCATCACGCCCTGGTGATGGGAGCTAAACGCAACGCCGGACTCTTCTTCAATCGGCAAGGCATCAATATCCGCGCGCAGCACGACCAGCGGCTCCGCCTCAGGGCGGCCAATCTCCGCCACCAATCCGGTTTTCAGCGGCAGGTCGAGGATGCGAATGCCCTCTTTTTCCAGCTCGGCGCGGATTTTACGGGTGGTTTCGAACTCCTGATGAGACAGTTCGGGATACTGGTGCATATCGTGGCGAAACGCCTGAACATACTGCGCCAGTGGTTCATGCTGAGGGTTCACTCTCATAGTCGGAAACTCCTAACGGTGACGCCGGCGGACAACGCCGGGAGTAACAAAAGGTAAGCATCGATCAGATAATCTATATTCGTCGGTTCATGAATCGTCGTTAACTGCCGCACGAAGCGCTGGGGCCACTTCCCGGAGCCGGACGGTCCGATAATCACCGCCACCACTTCCCCCTCAACGGCCTCAGGCTGATAGCATTCAGACCTTACCTCACGCATTTCGGCGGTGCCAAGGTTGTTTCCGTTCAGCAGAAAATCAGTCGGGTGGGAAGCCATTGGTACTCTTCGCATACGGTTCAATGCGGTTTTGCTCAGGCCAGACTAAGGACGGAAATCCTCTGAAAAAGAGCATTGGGCTAAAAATATAGCACGCTGAATTGGCCGGACATATACCGTATGAGACTAAGGTAGAACGGTGAAAAAAAACGTTAAAAGTATTAATAATCAATAAAAAAACCAAAAACCATGCAAAAATCATGGTTGAAAAGCCGTCACAGATCATGGATAAAAAACCATTGTTTAATTGGCGAATTATTCATCGCTGCCTACAATTAATGGCACTGCTTTATTTCATGTAACAGCAAAAGGAGCTACCGGGCGCAGTATTGACGTAACGCCAAACAGATTCCAAACGTTTTCCTAAAAGGAGGAGCGGTACGATGACAGACAAGGCACCAGAACCCCCTTTACGCTTAGATGCTTGTGCTTTTTTCTTCGATCTCGACGGTACGCTGGCCGAGATCCAGCCCACCCCCGAACAGGTGGTCGTCTCATCTGCGGTTTGCAATACGCTACATGCCCTGTTTACCGGCAACGATGGCGCGCTGGCGTTGATCTCTGGACGCCCGATTGCAGAGCTGGACGCGCTGGTCGCCCCACTTATCTTACCCGCAGCGGGGATTCACGGCGCAGAACGGCGCGAAATCAATGGGCAACGCCATGAGACGCGCCTCCCCGCCGATGTCGTCGGCCCCTTGCAGGAAGCGCTGACCTCCGGGCTGGCCGCGCTCCCCGGCTGCCGACTGGAAAACAAAGGCGCATCCTTCGCATTGCACTACCGTCAGGCCCCGGATTATAAGCCGGAGATCACGGCGCTGGCGGAATCGCTATGTCAGCGTTACCCGCAGCTGACCGTCCAGACCGGCAAATGCGTGGTCGAGCTGAAACCACGCGGGGCCAACAAGGGCGCCGCCATTAAAGGCTTTATGCAATCTCCACCTTTCGCCGGGCGCACGCCGCTTTTCATCGGTGATGATACCACCGATGAAGCCGGATTCCGCCAGGTCAACGCACTCGGCGGCATTTCCGTCAAAGTCGGTCCAGGGCCCAGCGAAGCGCGCTATCGACTTGCCAACGTCGCGGCGGTACATCTTTGGCTCACACGGCAGCAGGCCATGTATGAAAACAAAATTTCATTGGTAAGGAGCTAAAGCTATGAGTCGATTAGTCGTCATATCGAATAGAATTGCCGCCCCCGATAGCAAGAGACAGAGCGCCGGCGGTCTTGCTGTCGGCATATTAGATGCGCTCAAAAGCAGCGGCGGGCTTTGGTACGGCTGGAACGGAGATATCAGCGACGCTCCGCTGCCGCTACAAATACAGAAAAACGACGGCATCACCTACGCCTCGTTCAACCTGAGCTACGCGGACTATGAAGAGTATTACTGTCAGTTCTCCAACACCGTTCTCTGGCCCGCCTTCCACTACCGTCTCGACCTGGTGTCTTACGACCGCAGCGCGTGGGAAGGCTATTGCCGCGTCAATACGCTGCTCGCAGAGCGTCTGCAGCCGCTGGTAAAAGAGGACGACATCCTATGGGTTCACGACTACCATCTTCTGCCGTTCGGAGCCGCGTGCCGCCAGTTGGGCCTGAATAATCGAATAGGCTTTTTCCTGCATATCCCCTTTCCTGCGCCGGATATCTTCAACGCGCTGCCGCCTTGCGAGGAGTTACTGGAAAAACTGTGCGAATACGATCTGCTGGGATTCCAGACTGAACACGACCGGCAGGCGTTTCTTGAGAGCCTGTCCCTGCTGACGCCGGTGAAAACCGTCGGCGAGCGCACCTATAGCGCGTTCGGCAACCTGTTCCGCATCGAGGTGTACCCTATCGGCATCGAACCGGAAAGCATCCGCAAAATGGCGGAAGGTCCGCTGCCTGCCAAGCTGGAAGAGGCCCGCCGCGGCCTGCTGAATTTAAAAAACGTCATCGCGGTAGAGCGACTGGACTACTCCAAGGGGCTGCCCGAACGCTTCTTGGCCTTCGAATCGTTGCTGGAAAACTATCCGCAGCATCGCGGTCACGTCCGCTATACGCAGATCGCGCCGACCTCGCGCGGCGACGTACAGGCCTATCAGGATATCCGCCATCAGCTGGAAACCGAAGCCGGGCGCATCAATAGCCGTTACGGCACGCTGAACTGGACGCCGCTGTACTACCTCAATCAGCACTTTGAACGCCGGCTGCTGATGAAGATCTTCCGCTATACCGAGGTAGGACTGGTGACGCCGCTGCGCGACGGTATGAATCTGGTCGCCAAGGAATACGTCGCCTCACAGGATCCGAACGATCCCGGCGTATTGATTCTGTCTAAATTTGCCGGCGCAGCCAACGAACTGACGGCCGCCCTGATCGTTAATCCTTACGATCGCGATCAGGTCGCCAGCGCGCTGGATCAGGCGTTAACTATGCCGCTGGCGGAGAGGATCTCCCGTCACAGCGATATGATGGCGATCATCAAGCGCAACGACATCAGCCACTGGCGTCAGTCGTTCCTTGCAGATTTAAAGGCGGCGGACCTCTGCCGGCAACAGCACAGTCTGGAAAAAAAAATAGCGACCTTTCCCCGGCAGGCGTGATGCGCCAAGCCAGCTTCATTAGAAGCGGAATGGCTTACGACAGGTTTCTGATGACTGAAAATCGGTCCTTTACCTGATAATAACGATTAGCGTGTCGGATTATTTACAGACCTGCCCATTCGTTAAAAGAACTCACGATGTCTCTTTATGCCAGTGATGGTAGGTTGTCTGCTGGTATCACTCATCAGGCCAAAGCGCTCGATTGCCTTTCAAGCTTCGCCCCCGCTGACAAGGTTGACGAACGACGAAGTAGGAGATTTATTTCATCGGCTTTCTGAATTGGCGGCAGCGGGGTGTAAAGCTATTTTCATATTGAAAATAATGAATCGCTTCAAGACACTGCGTGAAAATACTGATGTTTGCGCTGCCTGATAAAACGGTCGAGTGCTGACGGGAATATCTATATTCTCATCGACCCAACGCTAACGCCGTCGACTCAGTTTAGGTGATGGGAGGATGCCTGCACGGCATCCCCTTTTCGCTCCATCACTCATTTAGCAAACCAGCGGTATGCCTCATTCCCCGTGACCGATTAGAGCATCCGGAGCACTGTTGAAATCATCACGCGATATTAGCAATTAAGGCCCGCATTCCTATACATCCTTCTGATAACGGCCTTATTTAAAACAGGGATCGTGGGCTGAAGAAATTTACTCTTTTTATATCTCCACGCGCCTGTACAGGGTCATTAACAGCACATCAGGCTCATCCAATTTTGAACACTCTTTCTCGGTAAAAATAAAAGAAGAAGTGGGATAACTCACCTTTATTTGAAACAGTGTTATGACCATCACGCTAATCATCACAAATCAATACTATTTTTATATCCACACAAATATACCGTAATAATAAATATCCTGGAGAAATAGAGTAATAACGGGGCTGGTGGTGTACCGTACCTTAATAAAATAAATAACAGCCTATTCGCATTATTCCTAGATGAAATCCTTTTTCATACTCAGGAAGTTTTTCTGGGCGACACGTTTTTCATCCTCCGAAAGCGTTGAACGAGCGAATATTCGATAATCCGTGGCGATTTGTTGTTTAATCACATCTCGCCGACTAAAAGCCGCGTCGGTATTCAGATAGTCGTCCAGAAGCCGGAATGCTATCAAATAAGACTCGCCCTTGACCGCCCAAATCGACGGCAAATTCCAGAGGTGAAGCAACGCCTCTTGTGCGACAAGAGACGGCTCATCGAGAACGCCATCAAGATAATACAACGTGGCGCCAGCCGCTTGTTCAAGCTGACGATTATCGCCCATGACGGCGATTTGCTCGATGGCGTACTGCCCCAGTGCATAGGGCAGCATGGCGGAATGCGCGCTGACGATCTTGCTGTCGAAAAAAGCCATCCAACGCGTATTTAACATGATATCCCGAAATACGACGGCACCTTTGCGGTCATCCTGATCGTAACGCACTCGAACCTTTTGCAAACACGCCTCATCAAAATGGCGCGCCTCGATGATGTTCTCCGCACTGAGCATATGGTGTGCTGGCACGCCATAACGCTCGGCTAAATAAATGTCTGAGGGGCTTAACCTTCCATAGGCTTTTTCCAGCAGACAGATATCGCTGTCGTTAATAAATTCTTTTTTTGACAATGATGAATGGACGCAATCGAGGAGTTCTTTATTCAATTGACGCTGGTTCTTTACCACCCATACAATTTCTCTATATCGCATTCGTTCATATAAAAAACTGAAGTGAAAGCGCGTTTCCGTCAAACATGAAATCATTCTTATTCTCCTTAATACAACGAGAAATTCCTTCTGTTAATTAATTACAGTTATGAATAGGAGTGAGGAAATACTATTACCGATGGAAGACTGTCGCTGACTTCAGCTGAGGTTGACACTAATACCTTTTGCATTCAACTCTTTTATTAACATGAGACTATCACGACATAAAATAAGAAGACATTTCTGAAATATAAATATTTATCGAAGCAAGAAAATGGAATAAACCTACAGGACATATATAGGCATCAAATATCCAATAATAGTTTCCGATATGATTATTTCATCAATCCCAACAGAAGGAGGACAAAGCGGAAACCGTATCCGTGTCGCCTTGTCCTGAAAAAGGTTTACGTCTGCACGACGTGAAAGCGCCTGCCGACAAGCCGTTCAAGATCCGTCATGAGGGGCTGTAAGGAAGGGAGAGCAATGAAAATGAGGAGGCAGCGGATGGTTCATGTGACTCGATGCGAAATTACAGGCGAAAAAAAACCGCTGATAACATTAACTAACGGTTTTTTATGGTCCTGTTTGAAGACTGCAAACAATACCTTGAGAATAGTGGTCGGCGAGAGAGGATTCGAACCTCCGACCCACTGGTCCCAAACCAGTTGCGCTACCAAGCTGCGCTACTCGCCGACGGGTGATGCGGTACTACTTTAAAACATGATGCCACTGACATCTGAGCTTGTGTGGTGCGAAGAGAGGGACTTGAACCCTCACGTCCGTTAAGACACTAACACCTGAAGCTAGCGCGTCTACCAATTCCGCCACCTTCGCATGTCACAAACTTTAAAAATTGGGGTGGCTAATGGGACTCGAACCCACGACAACTGGAATCACAATCCAGGGCTCTACCAACTGAGCTATAGCCACCATATTACCACTTCTTTACTACGTTTCCGGTACTCACTTCTCACGGAGTCATTAAGTACCTCCGCAGCTCCCGCACTACATCGAATTATATTAAATGCATCGAATGGTGCGCCCGACAGGATTCGAACCTGAGACCTCTGCCTCCGGAGGGCAGCGCTCTATCCAGCTGAGCTACGGGCGCGTAGCGCCGTTGCGGGTGGGGATACTACGGATTTAATAGAAGCCTGTCTAGTGCTTTTTCGAAGAAAGAGCGCGTTTGCTTACGCTTTGCTCATTTCCCATAAAATCATCGACTCTACCGCTTTCCCACCCGCTGTTTACGGATGATTATTTCACTTCAGCCTGCTTTTTACCCAGGCCGAGAACCGCATAAATCGTGCTGACGAAGGCCAGGAATATCAACCCCACGATCAGCGACAGGCGGGTATCTGTATTGATGTACATCCCAACCAATACGCAGAGCAGGAACGCCATCGTCAGATAGTTAACCCACGGGAACAGGACTGACTTGAAAGGGTGCCCTGCCATCGCCGCCTGGTGCTTACGACGAAAACGCAGTTGGCTGACCAGCACCACAAACCACGGCACCATACCCGGCAAAACGCTCGCGCTATACACATAGACGAAGACTTTTTCCGGGTTAGGGATGATGTAGTTCAGGGCTGACCCGGCGATCAGGCACAGAATAGAGACCATAACACCTGCCGCAGGCACGCCGCTGGCGGTGACTTTGCCCAAGGCCGCCGGTAACTGACGGTTTTTGGACAGCGAGAAGAGCATACGACCACAGCTGTACATTCCGCTGTTGCAGCCGGACAACGCCGCGGTCAGCACGACGAAGTTGATGATGCCCGCCGCCGCCGTGATGCCGATTTTGGCGAAGGTCAGCACGAACGGGCTGCCGGAGGTGCCAATTTCGTTCCACGGGAAGATGGTGATGATGACGAAAATCGCACCCACGTAGAAGATCAGAATACGCCACAGGATATTGTTGATAGCGCGTTTCAACGTCACCTGAGGATTTTTAGCTTCACCTGCCGTAATCCCCACCAGCTCAACGCCCTGATAGGAGGCGACCACCAGACACAGCGCAAATAACAATCCTTTCCAGCCGCCGGCCAGGAATCCGCCGTGCGCGGTGAGGTTGGCAAAGCCGGTCGCTTCGCCGTGGTTGCCCAGGCCGAAGAAAATCACCCCGGCGCCGACGACGATCATGACGACGATGGTGGTGATCTTAATCATGGCAAACCAGAATTCGATTTCGCCGTACAGGCGCACCGCCGCCAGGTTGGCGCCGGCCACCAGCGCCACGGCCGCAATCGCCGGTATCCACTGGGGAAGTTCGGGGAACCAGAACTGAACGTAGACGCCTATCGCAGTGATTTCCGAGATGCCGACGGCCATCCACATGAACCAGTAGCTCCAGGCGGTGAGATAGCCAAAAAAGGGATTGAGGTAATTATGGGCGTAGACGGCGAACGAACCGGCCACCGGCTCAAGAAACAGCATTTCGCCCATCGAACGCATAATGAAGAACACAAAAAGACCCGCCACGATATACGCCAGCAAGACGGAAGGACCTGCCCACTTCAGTGCGCTCGCGGCGCCCATGAACAAACCGACGCCGATGGTGCCTCCAAGCGCGATCAACTCAATATGTCTTGCCTCCAGGCCCCGGTGGAGCTGATCTTCTTTGACTTTTTTCGTCATAAATCCTCTATCGTTCATTCCATGTTGTGTTTGTTTCTGCCGAGTTAATGAATTGTTCTATTTCGCCGGCAACGGTCAATATTACCTCTCGCGCAAAAAAACGCCGCCCGAAACAGGGCGCCGGAAAAGATACAGCAATGCTGGCGGGATTAACATCTTCGGGAAAGGAGTTATAACTAAACAAGAAAGGTATTCACTTGCTTATAACTCACCGTTCTATTTCGGGCAAACGCACGGATCAGGCCGGACTACAGCCGTCCGCTGAGGTGATAGGCCAGATAGCGCAGCAGCTTGATCTGACGCGTGATACGGCTGGGTTGAGACAGCAGTCGATATAACCACTCCAACCCCAGGTTCTGCCAGCGCTTTGGCGCACGTTTGACATGTCCGGTAAATACGTCGTAAGTGCCGCCTACGCCCATATACAGCGCTTCAGGATAAACCTGGCGGCACTGTTGCATAATCCGTTCCTGCTTGGGAGAGCCCATCGCCACCGTCACCAGCTGCGCGCCGCTGTCGCGCACGCGGTCAAAGAGCGCCGGCTGCTGCTCGCTGAAATAGCCGTCCTGTGATCCGACAATATTCACCTGCCAGCGACGACGCAGCTCCCGTTCCGTCTGGGCCAACACTTCAGGCTTGCCGCCGATGAGGAAGACCGGCGTGCCACGCTCTCCGGCCCGCTGCATCAGCGCTTCCCAAAGATCGGCCCCGGCGATACGCTCCACGCGGGCATCGGCATATTTCCGCCGAATGGAGTGAATAATGCTGATGCCGTCGGCATATTTGTATTCCGCTGCGTCAATCAGCGCCTTCAGCGCGGGATCCCGCTCCGTCGCCAGAACTTTTTCGGCGTTAATCGCCACCAACGTGCCGGTTTTGACCTGTTCGCCGTCCAGCAGATAATCCACGCACTGCGTCATGTTCTCAAAGCCGTACAGAGGGATCCCGCGAATCTGGTACTGTGGGATCGCGTTATTGTGTTCCATTGTTTTCCTCATTATTCGCGTCGCAGACTCGCGGGCGCAGAGCGTTGTTCCGGCCCGGACGGCGGTAAAGTCAGCCAGCGTTGCCGGATCACCCCGCCCTGTAGCAGCAGCCAATATAATAACTTGGCCAGCAGCAGGCAGGCGCCAAAGACCAGACAGAAAAACACCACTCGAGAGACAAAGGCATCCATCCCTTCTCTGACCAACACGATGATGTTGAATATCGCGCCAAAACAAAAAGCCTGTAAAATCGCGGCATTATAGCGATTAGGGCTTTGGCGACCGCGCTCATAAAGCCAATCGAACCATTTAATAATCAGCCCGACGGCCACGGCGCCCAGCGGAATAAACGCCGCCCCGCCCATGACCAGCAGCGAGCCGATAAGCGTAGGTGACATCGCCAGTCCGCTATGGTTATTCAGCACTTCCCAGGTGAAGTAGTTGGCGCTGTTGAGGATCAGCGAAGGCCGTCCCGGCCACAGCCAGCCGGGGATAAAAACATAAAAATCGCGAACGATGGGCGCCAGCCCCTGAAAACGGATATCGTCGTAGAATTGCCACAGCCGGGCCAGATTTTCCCATGGGGAAAACGTATCCCGCGTCAGATACAGAAACGTATAAATCGCCTCGGCACCGCTGACGTCGAGGCTATAGCGCTTCAGCGCCAGCCAGAACATCCCGACAATTCCCATCAATCCCGCCACGACCAGCATCGACAGCGAGATCCACCCGCGCACGATGCCGATAAACAGAAACAGCGAGAAGGCGATCAGGACATTGGCACGCGTTCCGCCGACAATCATGTAGGTCAACATGCCGAAAACCACCGTCGCCAGCAGGAATTCCAGCCAGGCGCGTTGCGTCTGACGCAGGAAGTAGATCACCAGCATCGCCGGAATAAAGAGATAGAAAAAGCGTTTCAGCGCGACGCCGGACACATCGCTGGAAAAGATCTGGTTGTAGGCCCGCAGCTTAAACAGCAAAAAGCCGTTGTGGAGAAAGAAGATACCGACGGTAATGACCGCCACCAGTGCCAGCAGTCCCCAGACCAGATGCGTTTCCACCCGGGAGAAGCTCAGCATCGGGGGGGAAGAGACGGTAGGCAAAGCGCGCAGTCGGGTTTTATACGTCACATAATAAATGGCGTAGAACACCGTCGCCGACAACAGAGCTATTAACAGGTACTGCGCCGGCACCACCGCCACATTGAAACGGAATGCCAACAGGCAGGTAAACGGGAAACCGAGATAGAACGTCAGCAGATATAATAACGAAAACAATAGGTTAAAGTTAAAACGCACCCGTCTGAACTCTTGCCAGGTCAGAAACAGGATGAACAGCACGGAAACGAGGTAAACCCCCAGAAGTCCGCTGACCTGCCATTCGGTCATACCGGGTCTCCCGCCGCCAGCGCCTGACGCCAGCCGTGAATATAGTTTGGATCGAAAAACGCGATCTGCCGTTTATCGACCCGCGCCAGCGCCCGTTGCGCTTCCAGTACATCGGCCTCGTTCAATGGGTCGCCGTAAAACAGCACGGGAAGATGTTGCTCCTGCAGATCCTGCCAGAACGGATTATGGCGGCTCAGCACAAATGGCACGCCGAACTGGATCAGCAGGCACAGCGTACCGATGCCCTGCTGTCGATCGAAGATGAAATAGCCCAGATCGCAGCGGCGAAGCATTCCGAGATAGTCGTCAAACGCCATCTGCCGGCGCAGCAGTTGAAAACGTTTCACGCCGAACAACGCATCGCCGACCTGCTGGACCTGCACAATATAGTCATCGTTATTCGCAGGATAGCCCATGGGCACAATCACCCGCGCGCGTTCACCGAACTGGTCGTGAATCGCGCGCAGCGCCTCGATATGACGGTTGGTTTTATCGCCGGAATTACCGACCAAAATAGTCATCGGCCCGGCCTGAACTTTAAGGTCGTTTGGCGCGGCCAGCGTCGGATCCATGCGCGTGGGGAAATAAAGTCGTTGGGCGGGAACCTGCGGCTGTCGTTGCGCAAAAAAATTCAGATCGCCGCGCGTCGCGAACACCCGGCCGATACGCCCCTGCGCATGGCGACGCATCAGATAGAACAGACGCGCAGCCATACCGCCTGCCGTTTCATACAGGTCTGCACCCCAAATATGCCAGTAAGCCTGGGCCGGACGAATGTCGCCGGTCAGCAACCACAGCCACAGCCACGGATTGAACTGGCCGTGAAAAAAGAACCGGGTATCACGGTGCGCCCTGGCCTGCGCGACAACCGCTTTCGCCAGCGCACGTTTATCGGGATAGCAGTCGACGGCCAGCGCCGGCAAATTTTGCAGCCATGCGGCCTCCGCCGGGGCCACCACCATAAAGCGCCGCACCTGCTCAGCGGGCAGCGTCGAGGCCAGTACGTCGTTGAAGAAACGCAGTACCGTCTGATTATGATGAGGGATATCCGCACCCAGCACGTGAATTAAGGGGGTCATACTCGCCTACAGTAAATAATGAATATGCCGCAACACAGCAGGAAATAGACCAGATAGCTTGCCATATAAGCCTGTGCCGCGCCCTGTGCGCCATGCAAGGGGATCAGCCAATGCGCGAATCCCATCAGCAGAAGAAACTGGCTGATTTCGGTCAGCAAATAGAAGCGCAGAGAAGCTTTCGCGATGACCAGATAGCCAAAGACGTAAGCACCCACTTTCATCACGTCCCCAGCCAATTGCCAGGGAAAGAGATCGCGCATCGCTATAAACTGAGGTGAAAACAGCAACCAGATCGCCATATCGCGCAGCAGCCAGACGACGAAACTCACCGCCACCACCGTGGGCAGGACAAACTTTAGCGACGTCACAATTTCCCGCGCCTGATCTCGGCGTTCGGTCAGCCGTGACAGCGTCGGCAACAGATAGACGCTGAACGCCGCCGTGATGAACTGCAGATAGGCGTCGGAAATCGTGGTGACGCCCTGCCAGATCCCGACCGCTTCCCAGCCATAGTGCGCGGCGAGCAAATTGCGCAGGGTGATATACGCCACCGGCAGCGTCACCGCCGTCATCAACGCCATCAGGGTAAATTTCGCCAGCCGCCCCGCCAGTATCCGCTCCCAGAGCGGCTTTAGCATCGGCCAGCGCAGCGGAGTCGAGCGCTGGAGCCACCAGGCCGCCGGAACCGCGATCAGCGCAGGCACCAGTGCCAGGCCGACCAGCGCGCCGTCATAACCGCCCAGCCAGAAACAGGCCAGATAGGCCGCCAGCCCAATCAGACTACCCACGATAATCGCCAGCGCATTGCCTCGCGCATGGCGATACCCTTTCAGGATCGCCAAAAACAGGTTGGCATAGGCGATCCCGACCTGAAGCAGCGCTAACGCGCGAATGACGGAGGCGAAGCGCGTCTCGCCGAACAACACTTCGGCTATCGGCACTGCCGCCAGCCATAGCACCAGCGCTAGCGCCAGCGAAAACACGGTGACCAGCGTCGTCGCGGTGCCTAGCAGAGACCGCAGCTCCGCCGGACGCTGCTGGTATTCCGCGACGTATTTGGTAACACCGTTAAAAATACCAGCCCCTGCCAGCACGCCCAGCACGGTAATTAGCTGGCGGTAATTTCCCGCCAGTCCTACGCCGCCGGGTCCGAAAGAGACGGCCAGCAGCTTGACGACGACCAGCCCAACCCCGATTTTGATCAGCGTCGAAGCGGCCGTCCAGACTGATGCCTTGGCGAGCGACATATCAGGAGAAGAAGCTCAGCACCGTGCTGATGACGGTACGCTGATTCACGTTGCGCAGGTTGTAAAACAGCGGCAGGCGCACCAGCCGCTCGCTCTCACGCGTGGTGAAGCGATCTTCGCCGGAGAAACGCCCGAACTTCTGCCCTGCCGGGCTGCTGTGCAACGGAATGTAATGAAATACGGACAGAATCTCGGCTTCTTTCATATAGCTGATAAAGTCGTTGCGCTGTTCGATATCGCGTAACCGTAAATAAAACATGTGGGCGTTATGTACGCAGTCAGCCGGGACCGTCGGCAGTTCCAGCCGACCCGCCTGTTCCAGCGGACGGAACGCGGCATAATAGGCATCCCACAGACGCAGTCGACGCTTGTTGATGCGCTGCGCGGCTTCCAGCTGTCCCCACAGATAGGCAGCCTGGATATCCGCCATCAGGTAGCTGGAGCCCAAATCGCGCCAGGTGTATTTATCAACCTGACCGCGGAAGAACTGGCTTCGGTTGGTGCCTTTTTCGCGAATGATTTCCGCACGGTCGATCAGCGTCGGGTCGTTGATCAGCGTCGCCCCACCTTCGCCGCCCGCCGTGTAATTTTTGGTTTCATGAAAGCTGAAGCAACCGATGTGGCCAATTGATCCCAGCGGCCGCCCCTTATAGCGGGACATCACGCCCTGCGCGGCATCTTCCACCACGTGCAGCCCATGTTTCTGCGCCAATGCCATAATGGCATCCATTTCACACGCCACGCCCGCATAGTGCACCGGCACGATCACCCGGGTACGGTCGGTGATCGCGGCTTCTATCTTGGTTTCATCGATGTTCAGCGTATCCGGGCGGATATCGACATACACGATGACGGCGCCGCGCAGCACGAAAGCATTCGCGGTCGAGACGAACGTGTAGCTCGGCATGATGACTTCGTCGCCGGGCTGAATATCCAGCAGCAGCGCCGCCATCTCCAGCGAGGCGGTGCAGGAAGGCGTCAGCAGCACTTTGGGACTGCCGGAATAGTGCTCCAGCCACTGCTGACAGCGGCGGGTAAAACCGCCGTCTCCGCACAGCTTGCCGCTTCGCATCGCAGCCTGCATATATTCCAGCTCGGAACCTACGATGGGCGGAGCGTTGAATGGGATCATATCGTCACCTGTATAGCCAATGGGCTGTGCTGTCGATTCGCGCGCCGTTGCTAAGATAAAGCCGCAGCGCCGCTATATTGCCAAGTTGGGTCGCGACCCGTAAACGTCGCACGTCCTGCTGTCGGCACCACGTTTCCGCCGCCTGTATCAGGCGGCGTCCGATGCCGCGTCCGGTTTGTCCCGGCCACGCCGCCAGTAAACCGATGCGTGCTTCCTGCTCCGGCAACTGTCGCAACGTGACCCACCCTTGCGGCCGACGGTGGGCGTCTTCCAGCAGAAGACAGACGTCGTCAAACGTCCCCAGCACCGCATTCTCCACCCAGCGGGCATAAAATCGTCCGCTGTCTTCCGGCGCATACCACGGCGTGCGGAAACGGCTCAGCGCAAACGTCGTCCGAGCCGCCTCGCACAGCATGGGGATATCACTTTCCACGGCCCGACGCACGCCGTCGAACGCCTCGACGTCCGGCCGTTCGGTCAAAGACACGCTCAGGTCGACCTCGCTTTCCGCCAGGCGGAAGCCCAACGCAGCCAGTGCATCCGCCTGTGCGGTCGCTCCGGCCGGGATTTTCGCCTGAACGATATCGTACTGCGCCAACGCCGCCGCACTGAGCATCGGCGAGGCGTCTGAAAACAGTAGCCTGCCGCTGGCGCGATGAAAGAACGTGCTTTCCCAGCTTAGAGGTTCCACATTGGCATGCAACGGCATAAATGGCGTCCTGTTAGCGTGCAAAGGGGGTTATCGTCGGGGCGGCTAGCGCCATACGCCTTTGGTATCCACCACCCAACGTTGGCTGACCTGTTCCGGCGCAATCGCACGGAACGGGCGGTGATCGACCAGCATGACCAGTACATCGGCGTTGTGTAAGGCCGTGTCGCAATCCACTAGCGTCGCCGTCTCACGCAGCGAATCAGGCAGTTGCCGAATATTCGGCTCGACGAGCAGCGTTTCTCCCGCATGCCATTCGGCAATCCGGGTCGCGACGTCCAGCGCCGGACTTTCGCGTAAATCGTCGATATCCGGTTTGAACGCCAGCCCGAAACAGGCGATGCGGAGCTCGCTCGGACGTTTGTCAGTGTTCACTAACGCTTCGGCGACCGCCGCTTTCACCTGATCCACCACCCACTGTGGCTTAGCATCGTTAACCAGACGGGCGATATGAATCAGCCGCGCCAGCTCAGGATTTTGCGCCACGATAAACCACGGATCGACCGCGATGCAGTGACCGCCGACGCCCGGCCCCGGCTGCAGGATGTTGACGCGCGGGTGACGGTTTGCCAATCGGATGAGTTCCCAAACGCCGATCTGCTGTTCAGCGCAAATCAGCGAAAGCTCGTTGGCGAAGGCGATATTCACATCGCGGAAGCTATTTTCCGTCAGCTTGCACATTTCAGCGGTGCGGGAGTGAGTAACCACACACTCACCTTCCAGAAAGAGACGGTAGAGTGCACAGGCGCGCGCCGAACAAGTCGGCGTCATGCCGCCTACGACGCGGTCATTTTTGATCAGCTCCACCATCACTTTCCCGGGCAGAACGCGTTCCGGGCAGTAGGCCACATTAATTTGCGCCTCGTCGCCAGCCTGCTGCGGGAAAGTCAGATCAGGGCGCGCATCAGACAGCCACTCGGCCATTTGTTCGGTTGTGCCGACCGGAGAGGTCGACTCCAGAATGACCAGATTGCCGGGCACCAGTACGGGAGCGATAGACTCGACGGCCGCGCGAACGTAGCTCAGGTCCGGCTCGTGGTCGCCTTTGAACGGCGTCGGCACCGCGATTAGAAAGGCGTCGGCGGGCACCGGTTGCTCACAGGCGCGCAGATAGCCTTCGGCAACGGCCGTGCTGACCACCTGCTCCAGATCCGGCTCGACAAAGTGAATTTCGCCGCGATTGATGGTCTCCACGGCACGGCGATTCACATCAATCCCCACCACTTTGTGCTGCCGCGATGCAAATGCCGCGGCGGTGGGTAAACCGATATACCCCAAGCCAATGACTGAAATTATGTTAAAACTCATGATGTTACCTGATTTTCTTTTAATGTCGCGAGGATACGCTGGCTGGCGTGACCGTCGCCATAAGGATTCTGCGCCTGACTCATGGCCAGGTAGGCTGACTTATCCGTCAGCAGCTCCGAGACGTTATTCAAGATCTTCGTAGCATCGGTGCCGACGAGCCGCACTACGCCGGATGCCAGCGCCTCCGGCCGTTCGGTCGTGTCTCTCATGACCAGAACCGGCTTCCCGAGAGAAGGCGCTTCTTCCTGAATACCGCCCGAATCCGTCAGAATCAGATAAGCGCGGTTCATCAGGTAGACAAACGGCAGGTAATTTTGTGGCGCTATCAGGAAAATATTGTCGATGCCGCTGAGAATGCGGTTCACCGGCTCGCTGACGTTAGGGTTGAGGTGCACCGGATACACAATCTGGACGTCCGGATGACGTTGAGCGATGGCAGCCAGAGCGCTGCATATTCGTTCGAAACCGCCGCCGAAACTTTCCCGGCGGTGGCCCGTAACCAGAATCATTCTGCGCTGTTCGGATAAAAAGGCGTACTGCGCCTGCAACGGCTGATTCAGTTTGGGATCGCGGGCAATGAGATCGCGAACCAGGAATAACGCGTCGATCACCGTGTTGCCGGTCACTTTGATGGCGGCGTCAGGCACGTTTTCTTTTAGCAGGTTCTGCCGGGCGGTGTCCGTGGGCGCGAAGTGATACTGCGCCAGATGGCCGGTGAGCGTGCGATTCGCCTCTTCCGGCCACGGCGCATAAATGTCGCCCGTTCTCAGTCCCGCTTCGACATGCCCTACCGGAATGCGCTGGTAGAAGGCGGCCAAACTGGCCATCAGGGTGGTAGAGGTGTCGCCGTGCACCAGCACCAAATCGGGACGGAAATCCTCTAAAACGGGTTTAAGCCCCGAAAGAATACGGCAGGAGATCTCGCTGAGTCCCTGCCCCGGCTGCATGATATTGAGATCAAAATCGGGCTCAATACCAAACAGTTCCAGGACCTGATCCAGCATTTCCCGGTGCTGAGCCGTGACGCAGATTCTTGACTCAAAAAACGCATCCTGAGCCAACGCGTGAATCAATGGCGCCATTTTAATCGCTTCTGGGCGGGTGCCGAAAACAGTCAGGACTTTCACATTCGATGCTCTTTAGTCAGATAAAATAGGGCGTTCCGCCACAGGCAAGGACTGTTAGCGGCGACGCGCCAACGCTACGCCTGCGCCAATCACCAATCCCACGCTGCCCCACATCATCAGCAGCAGCAGGCGACGCGGACTATCGCGTTTGACCGGCTCTTCCGGCGTGCGCAAATAGCGGTAGGTCTGGAACTGTTTTTCAACCACTGGCCCTACCAACAGCGTGTTCAGCAGCGCCCGGTTGCGATCGTAATCGCTGTCATACTGCGGGCCGCCGGCCTGCAAAAGCTCCAGTCGCGCTTGCAACATCGGCACGCCCAGCAGGAAAAGCTCAGAAGGCGGCAGCTCGTTGGCGGGCGTCTCCGCCGCATTCTGGCGAATCCCTTGCTGGCGAGCGGCCTGCAAGGCCAGTTCGACGACGTGCAGCTCACGATCGTAGGCCGCCTTAGCGACGGATTCCTGCTGCTTGATCTGCGAACGCATAAAAACAGTGCGAGCCGCCCAGGCGCCGTCGAGCGCCTCGTTCAGATGCGACGCCGCACGCTGACTGGCGAACGCAACATATTGCCGCAGCAGGACATTCGCATCAGCCGACGTTTCCGCCGTCAGCTTCACACTATCGTTGGTTTTTTTAGCCTCGTCATACGGCGTAAACTGAATCTGATTGACCAATTCGTCCAGCAACGCGGCGTCCGCTCTCGCGTCGCCTGTCTGACGCTCACGATAATAGGCAGACTGTAGCCAGAAATCACGTCGTGTATCGTATGCCGCGGCCTGCATCACAAACTCCGAATAGGATTCCGCCGTGATGGAAAGCTGATCTGCGGGCGGGTTCGCAAAAGATTTGGCATCCAGGTTGCGCAGAAACTGTTGCTGCGAGTAGAACCCACCCAGCATATTCACGGTGGGTTTATCCGTGATCGCCGTGGCGCTCCACTCCTGCGGCGCCAGCCAGGCATACAGCATAGCCAGAGCGGTGAACAACATGACCGAACCTGCGATCCAGCTTTTTCCTCGCCAAAGCACCTGGAACAAGCCGCGGATATCCAGTTCATTATCCCACGGGTTGTGCCGGACAACGTGATTCTCTGTACTCATTCTATCCCCAGATTTATCGTGGTTGTGAGTAAGACCGCTCGCGCAGCTGACGTTTTACCCGCTTCACAAAACGCGCAACCCGCCACGCGCGTTTCAGGCAGAAGCCGTAGAGGGAAAACATGAGCAGGAATAAGGCGAGCATCAGCCATTCAGGAATGAAGGGCAGAAACTCTCCCGCCATGCCTATCGCCGCCAGCATGGCGGCTGACAGCGTAATCAGCACAAACGCCTGACGAGAGGTGAAGCCTGCCCGCATGATCAAATGATGGATATGCTGGCGATCCGCGGAAAACGGACTCATACCTTTGCGCAAACGGCGATACATAATGGCCACCATATCCATCAGCGGTATGGCGATGATCCACAGCGCCGTCACCGGATTGATGGGATGCCCTTCTCCCTGCGTACTTTGCAACAGGAGCCAAATCGCCGTAAAGCCCATCATGGTGCTGCCCGCATCGCCCATAAACACTTTATATCGCCGGCCGAAAGCGCCGAGATTCAGGAGGATATAGGGTAAGGTCGCGGCAATCATCGAAAAACTCCACAGCGCCAGGCTATGGTTGCCGCTGCGGTAAAGCAGAATACCGATCGCACCGAAAGACACGCTGGATAGACCGCCCAACAGCCCGTCGATGCCATCCACCATATTGAACGCATTGATCGCGGCCCAAACGGCGAATAGCGTCAGCAGATAATTGAAAGGCCCGAGACTGAGATTCCAGTCCCCGAAGATGTAACCCAGGTGCTGGAGCGTCAGACCGGCAAATCCCATCATCGCCGCCGCGACCGCCGCCTGCACCGTAGCGCGTAGTCGCACGCTGATGTCAAAGCGATCGTCGAGCGCACCGACGACGACCAGAATGCCCGCGCAGACCAGATAGAGGCGGGCATGGGGAATGTAGTCATCGGTCATGAGAAAAGTGAAGCAGACCCCGGCATAAACCGAAATCCCCCCCACCAAGGGTATCAGTCCCTGATGGCGCTTGCGGAAGTTAGGGCGATCAACCAGCCCGTTTTTTCTCGCTACTTTGCGAGCCAGCAGCAGAAAAAGAAAAGAAAACAGAAATGTAGACGCTAATTGAGTACTCATCATGAGTAAGTTCACGATTTACAGCGCTTGATAATACAACTGGCTGTTTTATGAATGCTTTATTTTACCTAACTTTTCATAGACAAAAGCATGAAGAGCACAGGACAAAACGGTATATGGGCAAGGCATGAGGTGATGCACTAAGCAGCACGTGATTACGCCAAAACTCTTCCACGCCCGCATTATAGAGCAAAATAAAAAACGCCACGACTCAGCGTGGCGTTTTCTCAAACCAATAGCGTAATTTACGAACGTTTCATCATGTCGAAGAACTCATCGTTGGTCTTCGTCATGGCCAGCTTGTTGATCAGGAATTCCATGGCGTCGATCTCACCCATCGGATGGATGATCTTACGAAGAATCCACATTTTCTGCAGTTCCTCGGAGCTGGCAAGCAGCTCTTCTTTACGCGTACCGGAACGGTTGTAGTCAATGGCCGGGAAGACGCGTTTTTCTGCGATTTTACGAGAGAGGTGCAGTTCCATGTTACCCGTGCCTTTAAACTCTTCGTAAATCACTTCATCCATCTTCGAACCGGTATCAACCAGCGCGGTGGCGATGATGGTCAGGCTCCCGCCTTCCTCAACGTTACGTGCCGCACCGAAGAAACGCTTCGGACGATGCAGGGCGTTGGCGTCTACCCCACCGGTCAACACTTTACCGGAGGACGGAACGACCGTGTTGTAGGCGCGAGCCAGACGGGTAATGGAGTCCAGCAGAATGATGACGTCTTTCTTGTGCTCAACCAGACGTTTTGCTTTCTCAATCACCATTTCGGCAACCTGAACGTGGCGAGATGCCGGTTCGTCAAAGGTGGAAGCGATAACTTCGCCTTTCACCAGACGCTGCATCTCGGTCACTTCTTCCGGACGTTCGTCGATCAGCAGCACCATCAGCACGCAGTCCGGGTGATTGTAGGCGATGCTCTGCGCGATATTCTGCAGCAGCATGGTTTTACCCGCTTTCGGCGGCGCCACAATCAGGCCACGCTGACCACGGCCGATCGGAGAAGCCAAATCCAGCACGCGAGCCGTCAAATCTTCAGTCGAACCGTTGCCGCGTTCCATACGCAGACGCGAATTGGCATGCAGTGGCGTCAGGTTTTCGAACAGAATCTTACTGCGGGCATTTTCCGGTTTGTCGTAGTTGACTTCATTAACTTTCAGCAGAGCGAAGTAGCGTTCGCCTTCTTTGGGGGGGCGAATTTTACCGGAAATGGTATCGCCAGTACGGAGATTAAAACGACGGATTTGGCTGGGGGAAACGTAGATGTCATCAGGACCGGCGAGGTAGGAGCTGTCGGCGGAACGAAGAAAACCAAACCCATCCTGCAATATCTCCAGCACACCATCGCCGAAAATATCTTCGCCACTCTTTGCATGCTGCTTCAGTATGGCGAAAATGATGTCCTGTTTACGCATACGGGCTAGGTTTTCCAGCCCCATATTTTCGCCAAGAGTGATTAACTCAGAAACTGGCGTATTCTTTAATTCGGTAAGATTCATAATGGTGGGTTCTTAAACTCGGGGTAAATCTCGAACTATTAACGTGAATGGTATGGCAGGATCATCCGTGCCTCTTATAACGGCCTTCAATCACCGAACGCCAGCTTTGTGCCGGACTGAATCATGCGGACTCTGCGCATACATACGGCAAAGATCGAAGAAACCTTCAAAACAAATTAATTTATAACTGTCAGATTGCCAAACCGGGGGAGAAGAACGTCGTTAACTTAAATGACTTTTTCCGATTTTGACACAGGATATTACTTCAGATTCTAACTTTAGGCTCAAGCCCGAAGAGCTCAAACTACAGGTAAGTACGGTATGCAGTGAGGATGAATCTAGCATGCTTCCCTGTGGGCGTCCAGCGGTCAGTAAGAGAAATTCTCATTGCCGGAAGACGCCCTGGGAACCGCCCCGTTCAGTGCGGATTACAGGTTAGCTTCGATGAACTCTTTCAACTGACCTTTGGATAATGCGCCGACTTTCGTGGCCGCCACTTCGCCATTTTTAAACAGCAGCAGCGTCGGGATTCCGCGAATGCCGTATTTAGGTGCCGTCGCCGGGTTTTCATCAATGTTGAGTTTGGCTACAGTGAGTCTGTCCGCGTATTCCTCGGAGATTTCATTCAGAATAGGAGCGATCATTTTACAAGGACCACACCATTCAGCCCAGAAATCAACCAGCGTTACGCCCTCGGCCTGCAATACATCTTTATCGAAAGTGCCGTCGGTCAGGTGAATAATTTTATCGCTCATGTTTTACTCCGCAGGATTATGTCCAACCAGTTGGTGTAGCATTAACCAACCTCGGGGTTGGCTTTATTTCTTATTTCACTGGATACGCTTTTGTAAAGCAATAGTTAGCTGATATTCTACCATACTATGAGCAAAACACACTTAACCGAACAGAAGTTTTCCGACTTCGCACTGCACCCGCAGGTTATAGAAGCGCTTGAAAGTAAAGGGTTTCATAACTGCACGCCGATTCAGGCGCTGACATTACCGCTGACGTTGTCAGGCCGTGATGTCGCAGGTCAGGCGCAAACCGGTACCGGCAAGACGCTGGCGTTTCTGGCGTCTACTTTCCATTATCTGCTTTCCCATCCCACTTCGGCTGAACGCGAAACCAACCAGCCTCGTGCGCTGATTATGGCGCCGACGCGTGAACTCGCCGTGCAGATCCATGCAGACGCCGAAGCGCTGGCTAAAGCCACCGGATTGAAACTGGGCCTGGCCTATGGCGGCGACGGCTACGACAAACAGCTGAAAGTGCTGGAGAGCGGCGTCGATATTCTGATCGGCACCACAGGTCGTCTGATCGACTATGCGAAGCAGGACTACGTTAATCTGGGCGCGATTCAGGTTGTGGTGCTGGATGAAGCGGATCGTATGTACGATCTGGGCTTCATTAAGGATATCCGTTGGCTGTTCCGACGCATGCCGGCCACCGATCAGCGTCTCAACATGCTGTTTTCCGCCACGCTGTCCTATCGTGTCCGCGAACTCGCTTTCGAGCAGATGAACAACGCGGAATATGTGGAAGTGGAGCCGGAACAGAAAACCGGTCACCGGATCAAAGAAGAGCTGTTCTATCCGTCTAACGAAGAGAAGATGCGTCTGCTGCAGACTCTCATCGAGGAAGAGTGGCCGGATCGTTGCATTATCTTCGCCAATACCAAGCACCGTTGCGAAGACGTTTGGGGTCATCTGGCCGCCGATGGTCACCGCGTCGGACTGCTGACCGGTGATGTGCCGCAGAAAAAACGCCTGCGCATTCTGGAAGATTTCACCCACGGCAATATCGACATTCTGGTTGCCACCGATGTCGCCGCGCGCGGCCTGCATATTCCGCTGGTTACGCACGTCTTCAACTACGACCTGCCGGATGATTGCGAAGATTACGTTCACCGTATCGGTCGTACCGGCCGTGCTGGCGAAAGCGGCTGTTCCATCAGCCTGGCCTGCGAAGAGTACGCGCTGAATCTGCCTGCGATTGAAGAGTATACCGGGCACCGTATTCCGGTCAGCAAGTACAACAGCGAAGCGTTGCTGAGTGATTTTCCGCCTCCGAAACGCCTGACGCGTCCGCGTTCTGCTTCCGGTCCGCGCCGCCAGAATTCGCAGCGCCGCAGCAGTAGTCCTCGTCACAACAACCGTAGACGGCAGGATTGACGCTCTCATGTCGATGCTAAGCTCTTCTTCGCTCTACGCCGCCATTGATTTGGGCTCCAACAGCTTTCATATGCTGGTGGTCCGGGAAGTCGCCGGCAGCATACAAACCATGTCCCGCATCAAACGCAAAGTTAGACTGGCCGCGGGACTGGACAAGCAAAGTTTCCTGTCCCAGGAAGCGATGGAGCGCGGCTGGCAGTGCCTGAAACTGTTCTCGGAACACCTGCAGGACATCCCACAGGATCAGGTACGCGTCGTCGCGACGGCGACCCTCAGGCTCGCCTCCAATGCCGATGAGTTCCTCGACAAGGCGAAACGCATTTTGGGCGTGCCGGTTCAGGTGATCAGCGGAGAAGAAGAAGCTCGACTGATTTATCAGGGCGTAGCCCACACGACCGGCGGTCCAGAACAAAGACTGGTCGTCGATATCGGCGGCGGCAGCACTGAATTGGCAACCGGCATCGGCGCGCAAACCAACCAGTTGTTCAGCCTGCCGATGGGCTGCGTAACCTGGCTGGAACGCTACTTCGCGGATCGCAATCTGGGCGAGGAAAATTTTGCCCGCGCTGAAGAAGCGGCGCGTGAAATGGTGCTTACGGTAAAAAACCACCTACTGGCGCAAGGCTGGCAGATCTGCGTCGGGGCCTCCGGCACCGTACAGGCACTGCAGGAGATCATGGTCGCTCAGGGGATGGATGAGTACATCACGTTAGACAAGCTGCAACAGCTTAAGCAACGTGCGATTCAGTGCGGCAAGCTGGAAGAACTCGAAATCGACGGGTTGACGCTGGAACGCGCGCTGGTTTTCCCAAGCGGTCTGTCTATCCTACTGGCCATCTTCCACGAACTGGGCATCCAAACCATGACGTTGGCAGGCGGCGCGCTTCGCGAAGGGCTGGTGTACGGCATGCTGCATTTGCCCATCGGGCAGGATATTCGCTCCCGCACCTTGCATAATCTGCAACAGCGCTATCTTCTTGATGGCGAGCAGGCGCGGCGCGTCAGCGCACTGGCGGACAATTTCGCACAGCAGTTGGTTCAGGACTGGCAGTTGGACGATCGATGTCGGGAGCTCCTGCGCAGCGCGAGTCTGATTCACGAAATCGGACTCAGTATCGACTTCCGTCAGGCTTCCCATCACGCTGCCTATCTTATCCGCAACAGCGATCTTCCCGGTTTTACACCGGCTCAGAAAAAACTTCTGGCCACCCTGCTCCACAACCAATGCAATGCACTCGATCCTATTCCACTAGCCCAGCAAAACGCGCTGCCGGTGTGTCAGGCACAGCATTTGTGTCGTCTGCTGCGACTGGCGATTATTTTCGCCAGTCGTCGCCGGGACGATACGCTGCCTGCCGTCAGACTCCGTGCGGAAGGTGAAACGCTGCGGGTCATTTTACCTGCTGGATGGCTGTCCCAGTATCCGCTGCGGGCCGAAATGCTGGAGCAGGAAAGTCGCTGGCAAAGCTATGTTCACTGGCCGCTCATTGTTGAAGAAAGTCCGGCTTGATCGGTCAGTAAAGGGTAACATTTTGTTGCCCGTACCTTCCCTCACACCTCAAAATCTGCGATGGTTTTCCGGCCCTGAATCGATACAGGACGTATCGCCGCCGTAACGTGATGTTTTCATTGAAAATAGTCATTACGGCTCACACCTATATATAAAATCTAAGGATCAAGGATGAAAAGATTCTCCCTGCCCGGGCGCTATTCCCTGAGCGCGGCCGCCGCATTGCTGCTGTTTACTTGTGCATCGTCAGGCGCCGACAACCTACCCCAACAGCTGCGAGTGCCAACGCTGGCCTACGATGACCACAGCGTAGTGCTGGTGTGGGACGCGCCGGAAGACACGTCCAACATCGTCGACTATCAGATTTACCAGGATGGAAAGCCGATCGGTCTGGCTAGCAAGAACAACGCGGCCAGCTCTCCCGCCAGCCGTTATATCTCTACGTTCTACAAGAACGATACCGCCAACTTTCAGCATCGGATCGTCATACACAACGCTCGAATTGATAACCTGAAGGCGAATACCCAATATCAGTTTACCGTTCGGGTCGTTTATGCCGACGGCACGGTATCCGGCGACAGCAATACCGTCACCGCCAAAACTGCCAGCGTGCCGCAGGTGCTGGATATCACGCAATACGGCGCGAAAGGCGACGGCGCGACGCTGAATACGGCCGCGATCCAGAAAGCCATTAATGCATGTAAACCGGGTTGTCGCGTAGACGTTCCCGCGGGCGTATTCAAAACCGGCGCGCTGTGGCTGAAAAGCGATATGACGCTTAATCTGGTCAAAGGCGCGACGCTGCTGGGTTCCGACAACCCCAGCGATTATCCCGAAGGCTATAAACTCTATCCATACTCCACCTTCACCCGCCCTGCATCGTTAATCAACGCCATCGACAAAAACAGCAGTACGCCGGGAACGTTCAAAAACATCCGCATTGTGGGTCAGGGCATTATCGACGGCAACGGCTGGAAACGCACGGCCGGCGGTACGGTGACGGATGAAGCCAACGTCAGGCTGCCGCAATACGTCGCCAGCAACAGCAGTAAAGTCAGTCAGGATGGGATTTTAGCCAAAAACCAGGTGGATAAACTGGTCAACAACGGCGTTGGCGTCAAACTGGCCTACGGTCAGGGCCGCTCCAGCCTGATAACGCTGCGCGGCGTGGAAAACGTCTATCTCGCGGATTTTACCGTCCGTAACCCCGCGTATCACGGCATCATGCTGCTGGAAAACCATAATGCGGTGGTAAACGGACTGACTCACCAAACCTACGACGCCAACAATGCCGACGGCGTGGAGTTTGGTAATAGCCAGAACGTAATGGCGTTCAACAACGTGTTCGATACCGGCGATGATTGCATCAACTTCGCCGCCGGCACCGGCGCAAACGCCGGCCAGCAGGAGTCGATGAAAGGCGCGTGGTTGTTCAACAACTATTTCCGTATGGGACATGGCGCGATTGTGACAGGCAGCCATACCGGCGCCTGGATACAAGATATCGTCGCGGAAAACAATGTGATGCAGAAAACCGACGTCGGCCTGCGCGCCAAAAGCGCGCCGAGTATCGGCGGCGGCGCGCATAACGTGGTATTCCGGAATAATGCGATGAAAGATATCGTCAAACAGGCGGTGGTTGTCACGCTAAGCTATTCGGACTCTAATGCGACCGTGGATTATCCGGCAGCTAAAACGCCCGCTCGCTTCTACGACTTTGCAGTCAGTAACGTCACGGTGCAGGGCACTTCCGGCGCCTATCCATCGATTGAGATCGTCGGCGACAGCGCTAAAGGGATTTGGCACAGTCAGTTGAACTTCAATAATGTGACGTTGGACGGCGTATCCCCCGCTTCGATTGACGATATCCAGGACAGCACATTTAACCAGGTGAGTTTCACAAATCTGCTCAGCGGAACCACGCCGTGGAAAATCGGCACGGTTAAAAACGTGACCCTAGATGGCAAAAAGCTGACGCAGTAACGTCGGAACGCGAATCCCCGCCGGCGACTCCTCTCGTCTGGCGGGATTTCTTTTTAGACGCCACGCCCTTCTACGGACGTCCTACGATGACAGCGGTCGTTCCGGCCGCGTCCCCCCGGTAATGGGCGCGGTACTACTCTTTCTCTCTGGCCTTCGCCAGCTGCGCACGAATATTCGCCAGATGCCCTTGCCCTTTCTGCATTCGCTCCTGCGGACTGACCACTTTTCTTACCGTTTCCCACTGAACGTCATCCTGCGGCAATTCCAACAGAAAACGGCTCGGCTCCGGACGTATCAGTTCACCATACTGGCGACGCTCGCGGCACATCGTGAAGGTCAGCTCCTTTTGCGCCCGGGTGATGCCGACATAGGCCAACCGCCGCTCTTCATCGACGTTGTCTTCATCGATACTGGTCTGATGCGGCAGCAACCCTTCTTCCATCCCCACCAGATAGACATTGGGGAACTCCAGCCCTTTAGACGCATGCAGCGTCATCAGTTGCACCTGGTCGAGATCTTCTTCGCTTTCGTTACGTTCCATCATGTCGCGCAGCGTGAAACGCGTGACGACCTGCGTCAGCGTCATCGGCTCGTCCAGATCGCTCCCCTCCAGCATCTCCGTCATCCAGGTAAACAGCTGGTTGACGTTTTTCATGCGCATTTCCGCCGCTTTCTGGCTGGGGGAGGTTTCATACAGCCAACTTTCGTAATCCAACCCGTGGATCAGATCGCGCACCGCCGCCACAGGCTCTCGCTCCGTTTGACGCGCAATCTCAGCCAGCCACTGCGTGAAACGCTGGAGCGATTCGAGACCGCGGCCGGTCAGCACCTGAGAGAGCCCCACGTCGAAGCTGGCGTTAAACAGGCTACGGTTGCGCTGATTCGCCCATTCGCCCAGTTTCTTCAGCGTGGCCGGGCCGATTTCTCGTTTCGGCGTATTCACGATGCGCAAAAATGCGCTGTCGTCGTCAGCATTGTTCAACACGCGCAGGTAGGCCAATAGGTCCTTGATTTCCGGACGTGAGAAGAATGAGCTGCCGCCGGAGATCTTGTACGGGATGCGGTTCTGCATGAGCACTTTTTCGAACAGCCGCGACTGATGATTACCGCGATAAAGGATGGCGTAGTCGCGGTACTGGGTCTTGTTGATGAAGTGATGCGCGATCAGCTCGCCTACTACGCGTTCGGCTTCATGATCTTCGTTATTGGCGGTAATAATCTTCAGCTCGTTGCCGTACGCCAGCTCCGAATAAAGTCGTTTCTCGAAGACGTGCGGATTGTTGGCGATCAGGATATTGGCCGCTTTCAGAATGCGTCCGGACGAACGGTAATTCTGCTCCAGTTTAATCACCTGCAACGCAGGGAAATCGTGCTGCAGCAGCTCCAGGTTCTGTGGACGCGCACCGCGCCACGAATAAATCGACTGGTCGTCATCACCGACCACGGTAAACCGCGCGCGGCTGCCCACCAGTTGTTTAACTAGCTCGTACTGGCTGGTGTTGGTGTCTTGATACTCGTCCACCAGCAGATAGCGCAAGCGATGCTGCCAGCGTTCGCGGGCCTGTTTATCGCGCCGGAACAACAGCGTAGGCAACAGGATGAGATCGTCGAAATCCAACACGTTGCAGGCGCGCAAATGTTCGCTGTAGAGCTGATAACAGTGCGCGAACAGAAGATCCCGCTCCGATCGCGCCAGCGCTGCGGCCTGAGACGGTTCGATCAGATCGTTTTTCCAGTTGGAGATCGTCGAGATCAACTGTTGCAGTTGTTCTTTGTCATTCTGCAGCCTGGTTTCCGTCAGCTCTTTGAGCAGCGCCAGCTGATCCTGGTCGTCGAACAAGGAGAAATTGGATTTCATTTCCAGCGCGGCGTATTCGCGCTTGATGATCTCCAACCCCAGCGTATGGAAGGTCGCAATCATCAGGCCGCGACTCTCCTTGCGTCCCAGCGTCTGTGCCACACGCTCTTTCATCTCGCGGGCCGCCTTGTTGGTGAAGGTCACCGCCGCGATATTGCGCGCCTGATAGCCGCACTCCCGTATCAGATGGGCTATCTTCTGCGTGATAACGCGCGTTTTACCAGAACCGGCGCCGGCTAGGACCAGGCAGGGACCGGTAACGAACTCGACGGCGTGTTGTTGGCTGGGATTTAAGCGCATGGGACATCTTGCTCTTTGTTCAAACGGAAGGCGATTGTAGCAAAAGTCGCGGGGCAGGATCGGTGGAAGTGGTCGCCGGCGAGACACCGCGCATTGCTATTGGTATTGCACGCGGGTTACAGTGCCTGCCAGCAACCCCCGATTAAAAAAAGGTATATTTCATGGCAAAAACAGCTTCGGCGCTGCACATTCTAGTCGATACGGAACAGCAGGCCAACGACATCCTGGCCCAGTTGGAACAGGGTGAAGACTTCCAGCAGTTAGCCAAAAAGTTTTCAACCTGTCCGTCAAAACGCAACGGCGGCGACCTGGGTGAATTTCGCCAGGGCGATATGGTGCCGACGTTTGATAAAGCCGTTTTCTCCTGCGAACTGCTCAAGCCCTGCGGACCGGTTAAAACTCAGTTCGGCTATCACATCATCAAAGTGCTGTACCGCCGCTGATCTTGTAAACCGGGCTGGCGGGTGATCCACCGGCCGTCCTCGCGGTGATTCCCTTGTGCATAAGCGCGATCAAAAAGGGCGCAACTTTCGTTGCGCCCTTTGTTATAGCCGGAATGACGTCTTATCGACGTGCAGGATTATCCCGCAACCGCAATGCGTTTCATATCGGTCATGTAGCCACGCAGTTTCTTACCGACGACTTCGATAGGATGGTTGCGGATGGCTTCATTAACGTCACGCAGCTGCGCGTTGTCCACCGCCGTTGCGGCAACGGATTTACCGATATCGCCCGGCTGCAGGCTGCTCATGAATTTCTCTTTCAGCAGCGGCACTGCAGCGTTGGCGAATAGGTAGTTGCCGTATTCAGCGGTATCGGAAATCACCACATTCATTTCGTACAGACGCTTACGGGCGATGGTGTTCGCGATCAGCGGCAGTTCGTGCAGGGATTCATAGTAGGCGGACTCTTCGATGATGCCGGAGCTCACCATCGTTTCGAACGCCAGCTCAACCCCGGCTTTCGCCATGGCGATCATCAGCACGCCGTTGTCGAAGTACTCCTGCTCGATGATTTTGCCTTCAAACTGCGGTGCGGTTTCGAACGCGGTTTTGCCGGTCTCTTCACGCCAGGTCAGCAGTTTCACGTCGCCGTTGGCCCAGTCTTCCATCATACCGCGGGAAAACGCGCCGGAGATGATGTCATCCATGTGTTTCTGGAACAGCGGCGCCATCAGGGTTTTCAGCTGTTCAGACAGCGCGTAAGCGCGCAGTTTCGCCGGGTTAGACAGGCGATCCATCATCAGGGAGATACCTCCCTGCTTGAGCGCTTCGGTGATGGTTTCCCAACCGTACTGAATCAGTTTTTCGGCATAAGCCGGGTCAACGCCGTCAGCCACCAGTTTGTCGAAGCTCAGCAGAGAACCCGCCTGCAGCATGCCGCACAGGATAGTCTGTTCGCCCATCAGGTCGGATTTTACTTCGGCCACGAAGGAGGACTCCAGAACGCCCGCGCGATGACCGCCGGTCGCCGCAGCCCAGGCTTTAGCAATCGCCATGCCTTCGCCCTTCGGGTCGTTTTCCGGGTGAACAGCAATCAGGGTCGGCACGCCGAAACCGCGTTTGTACTCTTCACGCACTTCCGTACCCGGGCATTTCGGCGCGACCATCACGACCGTGATGTCCTTACGCACTTGCTCGCCCACTTCTACGATGTTGAAACCGTGAGAGTAACCCAGTGCCGCGCCCTGTTTCATCAGCGGCTGTACGGCCTGTACCACGGCGGAGTGCTGTTTGTCCGGCGTCAAGTTAACCACCAGATCCGCCTGCGGGATCAGGTCTTCATAAGTTCCGACGATGAAACCGTTCTCGGTCGCTTTGCGCCATGAAGCACGCTTCTCGGCGATGGCTTCTTTACGCAGGGCATAAGCGATATCCAGACCGGAATCGCGCATGTTTAGCCCCTGGTTTAGCCCCTGAGCGCCACATCCCACGATCACGACTTTCTTACCCTTGAGGTAGTTAGCTTCATCTGCAAATTCGTCGCGGTTCATAAAGCGACATTTGCCCAATTGCGCCAGCTTCTGACGCAGGTTCAAGGTGTCGAAGTAATTAGCCATGTGGCGATGCTCCATAATGATGTGTTGGTTGCCGTTGTTTCTTCGTGTTGCCGCCTGGCGGCCCCGGAATAGACACATCATATGACAGGAATTGCATTGCTTAAATTGATATATTGACAACGCGTCATTGCATAATATGCAATGAAAGATCATAACGGTGTAGCCATCGCGAAGCGGCACAGCCGCCGAGCAGAGAAGTCTCTCGATATCCTCTACGACCGAATATCTGTGAAAACAGCGCCAAGGTGATTAATGGCCACCAGTCGGCAACACTGGTCGGCGTTTGAAAACCTTCGATGACGTAGGCCGCAGGCAACAGCACAAAGATTGAGCCAAACGCGCTGTAAAACATAATATCGATAGCGGAAACGCGCGTTCTCAACTTGTACACCACCGACAGGAACAACGCATAAAAGATGGATATGGAAAAAGCCAGAAAGTCGCCTTTAAAGCTACTTGCGGAAGGCGATGCTTTTCCATTGATCAATAACACCAGACCGACAAGAGTGATGGCAATGCCCCAGAAAAAACCCGGCGGAATTTTTTCTTTGTAGACAAAATAAGAAATAGGAATGATGGTGAACGGCACGATATTTGCTCCTTCTGGGTAGCGCCTTAATATTTTAAGAGCAGAAATAATATTTGCTCCTGAAGATAATCCCAAGAACAGGCCCTGCTTCCGGCAGAGGTAGCTTCTAATATCGCTGACCTCGTCACAACCTACGCTCACATCATTTAAAACGCATCCCTTCCCATAATAAACCAGAATTATTATTCTAAAACATTCATCTCAATTAATTTCATATTGCAAGCGCTGCTTGTGAATAGAAAGATAGTATTATATATTTATTTTTTATTAAAGTTATATATCTAGGGAGAATTAAAGATGAATATCGGAGCCGTAGCCAGCCTGCCGCCTACAATCAGGTTGTATAATCAAGATCCATATATGACCGAAACAGAAGCGACAGTACTTTATACAGAAGGGAATATCGCTGTATTTGATAAAACCGTATTTTATGCAGAGTCGGGCGGACAAACGAGCGATATTGGCTGTATTAATGGTAACGACGTCATCGATGTTCAAAAAAAATTAGGCGAGCTATTCTCTGTAAGGAATAAGAAAGTTAACGTTTCCGGGGTTAAAATTAACACGCGAATTATTCATACATTTAGCAACGATGTAGATTTCAATTCCGGAGATAAAGTAAAAATGAAAATTGACTGGGGCCGAAGATACAAGATAATGAAGCATCACACCTTGTCTCATTTTTTGTTTCATGCCTTCAATACGGTATTAAACCGATACAATGTGGATATATTTCTTAAGGGATGTTCTATTAATGAAGAGCGGGCCAGTTACTCCCTGACTAATAAAATAACCGATGAGCAGTTAGCCGAAATAAAAAACTTATTGAGATGACTTATTCTAATGCTCTTCCAATCGCAATGATCCCTGAAACTTCCACGGATGAAGTATATTACTAGAGCGTAGGTAATATTGTTATCCCGTGCGGAGGAACACATATTAAAAACACATCGGAAATCACGGAAAGTATTTTTGTGGGGAAAAAATCGGGTGGTAAAAATAAAACCAAAATTTATATTAAGCTAATCGATTAACGTTCTAGATCTCACCACGTCGTACCTGCGGTCATTTCCAATAATTCGCTGCCGTCTTCCGGATGATAGTAAATTCAGTACTACGCCCTCTGTCCGGATCGTGCCATCACCGCGATTCGGGTCCATTCTGTCCAGCGTAATTAAGCCTCACTTCCGCGTCCGGGATAAAATCTCCCAGCAATTACACTCGTAAATTCGCCGTAGGTCGGCTGTGCCGTCAGCGCAACGACGGTATTCTTTAGGGTTTATGCAGCAATTGATCACCGTGATTGTTATATTAACAACGTCGCATTGCATAATATGCAACATAAAAACAAGGCCTGCATCCAATGGATTTACGCGATCTCAAATTATTTCTGCACCTGGTGGAAAGTCATCATTTCGGTCACACCGCCAAGGCTATGCATCTCAGCCCATCGACCCTGTCACGCCAGATACAGCGCATGGAGGAGGACATTGGGCAGGCCCTTTTTTTAAGGGATAACCGCACAGTGCGGCTGACCGATGCCGGTGAGCATCTAAAAATTTTCGCCCAACAAACGCTGTTGCAGTACCAGCAGATGCAGTTGGCGATGTCGCAGCACGGCCAGTCGCTCAGCGGCGAACTGCGGGTATTTTGCTCGGTGACGGGCGCCTATAGTCATTTGCCCGCGATTCTTGATCGCTTCCGCGCTCGCCATCCGCTGGTAGAGATCAAGCTGACTACGGGCGATGCCGCCGACGCCGTAGACAAAGTCCGTTCGAACGTCGCCGACCTCAGCATCGCGGGCCATCCGGAACTGCTGCCGCCCAGCATGGTGTTCATCCCGATCGGCAACATTCGCATCGCGCTGGTTATCCCGACAATGCCTTGCCCTGTTCAGGTCCAAATGAAGGACCCCCACGTTGACTGGGGGCAGGTTCCCTTCATTTTGCCGCAGTACGGACCGGTCAGAAAGCTCACCGAACGCTGGTTTCGCCATCAGAAAATCGCCAGTCCGCTGATCTATGCGACCGTCTCCGGGCATGAAGCTATGGTATCGATGGTCGCGGTGGGTTGTGGCGTGGCGCTGGTCCCCGACGTCGTGCTGGAAAATAGCCCTGAACCCGTGCGCAAGCGTGTGTTCGTCTTGCAGGAGCAAATTCTGGAGCCTATCCCGCTCGGGATCTGTATGCAGAAAAAGCGCCTGAGCGAGCCCCTGATTGCCGCCTTCTGGGAGACGTTGCAGGAGCACCAATAGCGTGGCCGATTCAGCGTAGGGATCACCGTTGTGGGGACATAGTCCGATCGGACAAGGCGTCGAAAGCACCTGCCTGCTCGGCCCGCTTCATCACCTCAACGTCCATCAGATAGCGATATAACGGCTCCAGCCGGGTAAATCCCTCAGCCAGCGTCGTCACCAATTCGCCGCTAAATAACGCGGACATATCCTGACGGGAAGCGACCGCCGCCAGCGATTTACGGTTATACCAGTGCGCCAGCGCCGCAGGCTGGTCCTTAAGGAGCGGCCTGCGGTAGCGTTCCCCCTCCAGCACAAACTCTTCTCCCAGACATTCCGCGACCTTGAGAAAACGTTGCGGCTCTTCACGCAACGTCTGCCGGAACAGTTCCATCGTGGGTCGGCTGGCGCTGTAGTAGCCCAACCCATAGTGCCAGCTGTCCGGCCTGATTTCGAAGAAATAGGTCGGCGCATCGGTCCAGTTTTTACGGCTGCGCTTGAAGGTCAGCCACATATTGCTGCGATAGCGAGATTTATCGCGCGAAAAACGGGTATCCCGACGAATACGCGAGAGGGTTTTGGTGGGGCGCGTTTCAAAATGTTCGTCGATTTGCAGCATCGTGATGCCGAGCGCATTCACCAGCGCGCGAAACGGCGCCAGAAGCGTCGCCTCACAGTCGGCTCGATGCGCCTCGAACCACTCTTTGCTGTTGTGCTGACTTACCTGCTGCAAGAAGGTAAGCCCCCGCTGTGAAAATCCGTTGAATCCTGTCGTCATGGCTCATGACCACCTTAGTAAAACCGGGCGAAACGGGCGACTGTCACCCGCTTTTCCCCCAAACGATAACGCGCCCGCTGAATAACATCCAGCGGGCGCGTGACGGTCTCCCCATACGCAAAACTTAGCGGCGCGCGTTAGCCTTTCATAAAAAACCGGAACGCCGGATTTTGGGTTTCTTCGTGACACTCATAGCCCAAATCCTGCAGATGGCGCTCAAACGCTTCATCACGCTCGGTGAGTTCAAAGGCGGCCAATACGCGACCATAGTCCATGCCGTGGCTACGATAATGGAACAGAGAGATATTCCAGTGCGTTCCCAGCGTAACGAGGAATTTCAGCAACGCGCCCGGCGATTCAGGGAATTCGAAGCTATAGAGTTTTTCCTCAAGCGGCTTCGACGGCCGCCCCCCCACCATGTAACGCACGTGCAGCTTCGCCATTTCATCATCAGACAGATCGACCACCTGATAGCCCCCCGCCTGCAGATCGGACAGGATTTCCTGCCGTTCTTCATGACCGCGCGTCAGACGCACACCCATGAAGATACAGGCGTCCTCGTCGCTGGAGTAGCGATAGTTGAATTCGGTGATGGCACGACCGCCCAGCAGCTGGCACAGCTTCAGGAAGCTGCCTTTCTGCTCGGGGATAGTGACCGCCATCAACGCTTCCCGCTGTTCGCCCAGCTCGCAGCGTTCGGACACATAGCGCAACCCGTGGAAGTTGACGTTGGCCCCGGACAGAACATGCGCCAGGCGCTCGCCATGAATGTTGTGCTGCTGGATATATTTCTTCATTCCGGCCAGCGCCAAAGCTCCCGATGGCTCAGCCACCGCACGCACGTCTTCAAACAGGTCTTTGACGGCGGCGCAGATAGAGTCGCTATCGACCGTGATGACGTCGTCCAGATACTCCCGGCACAGGCGGAAAGTCTCGTTGCCGATACGTTTGACCGCCACGCCTTCCGCAAACAGACCGACGCGAGCCAAATCCACCGGCTCGCCCGCATCCAGCGCGGCGCGCAGGCAGGCGGAGTCTTCGGCTTCAACGCCGATGACTTTGATTTGCGGCATCAGCTGCTTGATCAATACCGAGACGCCCGCCGCAAGACCGCCGCCGCCGACCGGGATGAAAACCCGGTCAAGATGCGCATCCTGCTGCAACAGTTCCATTGCCAGCGTGCCCTGCCCGGCGATGACGGCCGGATGATCGAACGGAGGAACGAAGGTCATTTTCTGACATTCTGACAATTCGATGGCTTTGGCTTTGGCCTCATCAAAGTTGGCGCCGTGCAGCAGCACTTCACCGCCGAAACCACGCACGGCATCGACTTTGATATCCGCCGTGGCGACCGGCATGACGATCAGCGCTTTAATGCCCAGACGATTGGCGGAGAGCGCCACACCCTGAGCATGGTTGCCGGCCGAAGCCGTCACCACGCCATGGGACTTCTGTTCATCGCTCAGCCCGGCCATCATGGCGTAGGCGCCGCGCAGTTTGAAACTGTGAACAGCCTGGCGATCTTCCCGCTTCACCAGAATGTCGTTGCCCAAACGGGCAGATAGTTTGTCCATCCGCTCCAGCGGCGTGACCTGCGCGACTTCATACACCGGCGAGCGGAGAACCGCCCGCAGATATTCCGCGCCGCAAGGGGCGTCGGAAAGGGGTTGTGAAACTGCCATCAGCTTTAGCCTCCCAGCTTGCTTTTATCCCGGACGGCACC
This sequence comes from Lonsdalea populi, assembly GCF_015999465.1. NCBI lineage: Bacteria > Pseudomonadati > Pseudomonadota > Gammaproteobacteria > Enterobacterales > Pectobacteriaceae > Lonsdalea > Lonsdalea populi. The sequence continues at coordinate 182,115 of NZ_CP065534.1, read as the reverse complement.
TTTGTCGGCGCTTGTCGCCAGACTGGCGTAGGCGCGTAATGCAAATGAAACCTGACGAGCGCGGTTCTTCGGCGTCCAGGCCGCTTCTCCACGCGCCAGCTGCGCTTCCCGGCGTTGGGCCAGCTCGCCCTCGGCGACATCCAGAACAATACCCCGGTTTGGAATGTCGATAGCGATGGTGTCGCCGTCTTCCACCAGCCCGATCAGGCCGCCGTTGGCCGCTTCCGGCGAAGCATGGCCGATGGACAGACCGGACGTTCCGCCCGAGAAACGGCCGTCGGTGATCAAGGCGCAGGCCTTGCCCAGTCCCATCGACTTCAGGAAGCTGGTCGGATACAGCATTTCCTGCATCCCCGGACCGCCTTTCGGACCTTCGTAACGGATGACCACGACATCGCCAGCTTCGACCTTGCCGCCCAAAATGGCTTCTACCGCATCATCCTGGCTCTCGTACACCTTGGCCGGACCGGTAAACACCAGACTGTTTTTATCCACGCCTGCCGTTTTAACGATACAGCCGTCTTCCGCCAGGTTGCCGTACAGTACGGCCAGACCACCGTCCTGACTGTAGGCGAACTCCTTGGTGCGGATACATCCTTCTTTACGATCGGTATCCAGCGAATCCCAACGGCAGTCCTGCGAGAAAGCCTGCGTGGTACGAATACCCGCAGGGCCCGCCGCATACATTTTCTTCACGCTTTCATCTTGCGTCTGCATGACATCGTAAGCCGCCAGCGTTTCCTGCAGCGACATACCCAGAATGTTGGTCACGTCGCGATGCAGCAGACCGGCGCGATCCAGCTCGCCCAAAATACCCAGCACGCCGCCCGCGCGGTGAACGTCTTCCATATGGTATTTCTGCGTGCTGGGCGCCACCTTGCACAGATGAGGTACTTTACGCGACAGGCGATCGATGTCTTCCATGGTGAAATCGACTTCGCCTTCCTGCGCAGAAGCCAGCAGATGGAGAACGGTGTTGGTAGAGCCGCCCATCGCGATATCCAGCGTCATCGCGTTTTCAAACGCATGCTTGTTGGCGATGTTACGCGGCAACGCGCTATCGTCGTCCTGCTCGTAGTAACGCTTGGTCAGCTCGACGATACGCTTACCGGCATTGAGGAACAGCTGCTTACGGTCGGCATGCGTCGCCAGCAGCGAACCATTACCCGGCTGCGACAGACCCAGCGCTTCAGTCAGACAGTTCATCGAGTTGGCGGTAAACATGCCGGAGCAGGAGCCGCAGGTTGGGCAGGCGGAACGCTCGATTTGCAGGCTATCTTCATCGCTGACTTTCGGGTTGGCGCCCTGAATCATGGCGTCGACCAGATCCAGCTTGATCAACTGGTCGGACAGTTTGGTTTTACCGGCTTCCATCGGACCGCCGGAGACGAAAATCACCGGAATGTTAAGGCGCAAAGCCGCCATCATCATTCCCGGGGTGATTTTGTCACAGTTGGAAATGCAGACCATGGCGTCCGCGCAGTGTGCGTTCACCATGTACTCCACGGAATCCGCGATCAGTTCGCGGGAAGGCAGGGAGTAGAGCATACCGCCGTGACCCATCGCGATGCCGTCATCGACCGCAATGGTATTGAACTCTTTGGCGACGCCGCCTGAAGCTTCGATCTGTTCCGCGACCAGCTTGCCCAGATCGCGCAGATGGACGTGGCCGGGAACGAATTGCGTGAACGAGTTCACAACGGCAATGATAGGCTTGCCAAAATCGGCGTCGGTCATCCCTGTGGCGCGCCACAAGGCTCGCGCTCCAGCCATATTACGACCATGCGTGGTGGTGGCTGAACGGTACTTAGGCATACTCTGATTACTCCAGTTTAAAACAGATGACCGGTAGCAAAACGCGCTGCCGGTAAGAAAAGAATGTGGGTGAAGTGATTAACGGTTAACCGGATCCAACCAGCCCCATTTATCTTCTGTTTCACCCGTAAACAGCCCGAAGAATGCCTGCTGCAACTGCTTGGTGACAGGACCGCATTTGCCGATACCCACCTGAATGCCGTCGACGCTGCGCACCGGCGTGATTTCCGCCGCGGTGCCAGACATGAAGACTTCGTCAGCCAGATAGAGCGATTCGCGGGACAACACCTGTTCGCGGACTTCGAATCCTTTTTGTTTCGCCAGCGTGATGATGGCGTCGCGGGTAATCCCTGGCAGCGCGGAAGAGGTGAACGGCGGCGTGAAGATGATGCCGTTTTTCACTTCGAATAGGTTTTCGCCAGCGCCTTCGGAAACGTAACCGTGAACATCCAGCGCAATGCCTTCCTGATAGCCATGACGACGGGCTTCGCTACCTACCAGCAGCGAAGACAGATAGTTACCGCCTGCTTTGGCCGCAGTAGGGATCGTATTGGCCGCCGCGCGATTCCATGAAGAGACCATCGCATCGATACCCTGATCCAGCGCTTCTTCGCCCAGATAGGCTCCCCACGGGAAAGCCGCGATGATCACATCCGTTTTATAGCCCTCTGGTGGGTTCACGCCCATGCCGACATCGCCGACGAACACCAACGGACGGATATAAGCGCTCGATAAGTTGTTTTTGCGCAGCGTTTCGCGGCACGCTTCCATCAGTTCGTCGACGCTCTGAGACAGCGGCATACGGTAGATCTTGGCGGAGTCATGCAAACGCTGCATATGCTCGCGGTGGCGGAACACGACCGGGCCATGGTGAGAGTTATAGCAACGGACACCTTCAAACACGGAAGTACCGTAGTGCAAGGCGTGAGACATCACGTGAACTTTTGCATCTGCCCAAGGAACCATTTCGCCGTTGAACCAGATATAGTCAGCTTTCTTTGTCATCGTTAATTTCCTTCTCGGTGCCTCAGGCACGTTCTATTATGCTCTCAGTGACTGGATCTCAATGCGCGAGATGTCCAGCAGTTTGCTTAGTTGCGTTGACAGTAAATCGACCGGCCGCTGACTCGTCACGGTCAGTTCGATGTTTATCCGTGCGCCGTCGTCCTGCGACGTCATATTCATGGCGGAAACCTGAAACCCGCGATGGCGAGCGACGCGCAATACACGCTCCAGCGTTTCTGGCCGAAAACGGGCCTGAATGGAAATCTGATGGCGTTTCATTCGCTCTCCTCCAACATAGTTTCATTTCCGGCACCGGGCGGCACCAGCGGCCAGACGTTTTCGTACGAATCGATGGAGACATGCAACAGGTACGGCCCGTCGCTGTTCAACAGCGCGTTCAAAGCGGGAGCAACCTGGTCTTTACGTGTAATGCTTTGGCCGGGGATGCCGAATGCGCTGGCCAGCATCAGAAAGTCGGGGTTGTCGGTGAGCGTAGTTTCGCTATAGCGTTCTTCGAAGAATAACTCCTGCCACTGCCTGACCATGCCTAATCGTTGATTATCCAACAGCACGATTTTCATCGGCAGGCGCTTGCGCTTGATCGTGCCCAGTTCCTGGATGTTCATCATGAAGGAACCGTCACCGGAGATACAGATAACCATATCCTCAGGCCGCGCCACCTGAGCGCCGACGGCAGCAGGAACCCCAAAACCCATCGTGCCGAGGCCGCTGGACGTAATGAAATTTTCCGGACGATTGAACTGCATATGCTGGGCAGCCCACATCTGATGCTGCCCTACATCCGTGGTGATGACGGTGTCAGCCGGCATCCGTTCAGACAAGGTTTTCAGGAGTGCCGGGGCATAAATGGCATCGCCCGGATGATCGTAGCGCAACGGATATTCGGCTTTCATCAACGTCGCCTGCTGACGCCAGGCATCAATGAGCAGCGGTTGTTTCAATGCCGGCAGCAGTTGGTTTAAATCTCCCTGCAACGCCACGTGCGCCTGACGCAGTTTGTTCAGCTCAGCCGGGTCGATATCCATGTGGATTACACTGGCATTCGGGGCAAACGTACTCAACTTACCGGTCACACGATCGTCAAAGCGCGCGCCCACGGCGATGAGCAGGTCACATTGCTGCACCATGAGATTGGCCGCTTTGGTTCCGTGCATTCCGATCATGCCAAGGTAGTAGGGATAATCCGTTTCTACCGCGCCAAGCCCTTTCAATGTAGCGACACAGGGGATTTGCGTCGTGTCCAGAAAATCGCGCAAAGCGGGAACTGCCTGCGCCATTCCCACACCACCACCGATATATAGAATGGGCTGTCTGGCATGAGCCAGCAACGTATTGGCATCGGTCAACGCCTGCGTCGGCAGATGGGCGGTCTCAGCCGGAGAGAAAACGTAAGGTGTAAATTCGCCGCCTTCAGCCAGCTGTATATCTTTAGGGATATCGACCAGTACCGGTCCCGGACGCCCACTTTGAGCAATAGCAAAGGCTTCCGCCATGATTTCCGGTAAAAATTCAAGGGATTCAACAAGAAAACTATGTTTGGTGCATGCCAGCGAGAGGCCGAGGACATCTATTTCCTGGAAGGCGTCGGTCCCAATCAATGAAGACCCGACCTGACCGGTGATCGCCACAATCGGTACAGAATCTAACAGCGCATCCGCCAGACCAGTAATCAGATTGGTTGCTCCCGGTCCTGAAGTGGCGATGCATACGCCGACTTTACCAGTTGCACGGGCATAGCCGATTGCCGCCATCGCAGCGCCTTGCTCATGGCGGCATAGCAGGTGATCAACGCCCCCGTCATACAATGCATCATAAACTGGCATGATTGCGCCGCCAGGATAGCCAAATACACTATCCACTCCCTGCGCTCGCAACGCTTGTACCACCCACTTAGCCCCATTCATAGTTATTTCCCCAATTTATTTCTGGTATGGCAGGATTTTATCCTATTGAACATTCTCTGCTCCCTTGTTACGAATTCCGACCCCATAAAAAAACCCCCGACCATTTGGTGCGGGGGTTTTCTTGAATTCGGCCTTGATTTTTAAGCCATTCTTCGTCCAAGTGCTGCCCCGCACGGTAGGTTAATAATCACCACCACGCTAATGACGACTAGGCTAATCACGAGGGCAAACGCTTTCATTTTCCGGTTTATTCATTAATCAGTGTCGAACGAATGACTACAGAGTTACCATAGTCAGACGAGGGCTGACAACATTTTTTTCCGTAATTATTTGATCGCTTCAGTCTTAAGAAAAATAAAACTCTTATTATTCAATAAATAAATTTAACAAAGGACTTCAATAGTCAATTTCGATTTTTCACTTGGTATGGACTGAATACCCCGTAGAGACGTTGGTCCAAACCTATATGACTGCCCCGAATTATTTCCTCGCACCGCCTCGCAAAATCATTCTGACTTTCTTTTGCCACGAAAAACTGCGGGCATAATCCTCCGCAAAGGGAGGAAACACAATGACACTCGCCATAGCCTTTACCCGGGCAACTATTGGAATGCAGGCTCCGGAGGTCTCAATCGAGGTACACATCAGCAGTGGGCTACCTGCGCTCACGCTGGTCGGCCTGCCAGAAACCACCGTGAAGGAAGCTCGCGATCGTGTGAGGAGCGCCCTGCTTAACTGCGGTTTTACCTTTCCTGCCAAACGCATTACCGTCAATTTGGCTCCTGCGGATCTTCCCAAAGAAGGCGGACGCTACGATCTTCCCATCGCTTTAGCAATTTTAGCGGCTTCCGAACAGGTTCCCGGTAACAAACTGAGCGAGTATGAGTTCCTGGGTGAATTGGGCCTCTCAGGAGCGCTACGCGGCGTTAACGGCACCATCTCGGCAGCAATGGAGGCGCAGAAAGCGGGCAGACGCTTGATCGTCCCCGAAGATAATCAGCGAGAGATGGCGCTCATTCCAGAGGGTGAGGCTCTGCTGGCGAATCATTTGCTGCAGGTATGCACGTTTTTACATGGCAAGGTAATGCTGCCGTGCAACCGACTTTTGCCACCTGAACCGCACCATTTGGAGTCCGAGCTTGATTTACAGGATATCGTAGGTCAGGAGCAAGCCAAACGGGCGCTGGAAATTGCCGCAGCTGGAGGCCACAACCTGCTATTTCTCGGCCCGCCGGGTACGGGAAAAACCATGCTTGCGAGTCGGTTGGCTGGATTAATGCCGCCGCTCGATGACTCAGAGGCGTTGGAAAGCGCGGCGATTAATAGTCTGGCGAGCTGCTATAACGGACCGGATAAGTGGCGTAGCAGGCCGTTTCGCGCGCCTCACCATACGTCGTCCATAGCAGCTCTGGTTGGCGGTGGCTCGTTACCGAAGCCAGGGGAAATTTCTCTCGCTCACAACGGTATTCTGTTTCTTGATGAATTACCGGAATTTGAACGGCGCGTACTTGATTCGCTTCGCGAACCGCTCGAATCGGGAGAAATTGTGATCTCTCGAGCCAGGGCTAAGGTTTGCTATCCCGCACGATTTCAACTGGTCGCAGCGATGAATCCGAGCCCGTCCGGACACTATCAGGGCATGCACAACCGCATGCCAGCACAGCAAATTTTACGCTATCTCAACCGGCTCTCAGGCCCCTTTCTGGATAGGTTTGATATTTCTATCGAAGTGCCACTCCTACCTCCAGGAATTCTACGCAAACAGCGTAGCCAGGGAGAAGATAGCGCCACAGTGCGTGCCCGTGTGTTAGCTGCCCGGCACCGGCAATTAGAACGCGCAGACAAGATCAACGCCTACCTAAGCCCTCGTGAAATTGAAACACACTGTCATCTGATATCTGAAGATGCGCAATATCTCGAAGAGGTGATGAGTAAGCTAGGGCTTTCAGTACGCGCATGGCATCGGATTTTAAAGGTTAGCCGCACCATTGCAGACCTGTCGGAGGAAGTCAGTATCAACCGGAACCATCTGGCAGAAGCGTTGAGCTATCGTTGTATGGATCGATTATTAATTCAACTGCATAAGAATTTGGCTTGACGAAAAATAGATGTTAGCCAAAAGGCTAAAAATGGGGACCAGGTCCCCATTTTATCAATCATCACTTTCAGTGAATTCTTCAACCGTATCCATTTGAGGTTTTCCACCCGATAAAGTGTGAAAACGTTTTGGTCGGCGAATACGTGCCGTATATTTAGCCCAGATTTTTTCCAATTCCGTTTCAGGCTCACGTTCACCGTGACAAACGGCCAAAAACTGGATTTCTTCATCCGTAGCCGGATGACGTTTACCGATATCAAGCTCGTTCAACGCATGGCCATGACGCTCCAGCAGTTGAGCTTCTTTAATCGTAAAGTCACCGTGTCTAGAAAAGCCACGTGGATAGAATTTGTTATCAAAAAAACGACTGGTTGTAGAGAAGCTTTCTGCCATTTTACACGCTCCTAATGCTTTATGGTCGTGCCCTTTATGGCGCGGAGTATTAGATAGGCTTGACTTGCTGTAAAACAAAACATTTAAATCATCACGATAAATTTTTTTTGGAGAAAGTCATGGATACCGACTTATTGAAAACCTTCCTGGAAGTGAGCCGGACTAGGCATTTCGGTCGTGCCGCGGAATCGCTCTATCTGACACAGTCGGCAGTTAGCTTTCGTATCCGTCAACTTGAGAACCAACTCGGCGCAAATCTGTTTACTCGTCATCGTAATAATATCCGCCTGACGCCAGCAGGAGAGAGGCTATTGCCCTATGCCGAAAACCTGATTGGCACCTGGTCTATCGCAAAGAAAGAGGTCGCTCGTTCGCAGCAACATAATCTTCTTTCCATCGGCGCTACCGCTTCTCTATGGGAGGCCTATTTGACGTCATGGCTCAACGAACTCTATCAGCAACGACAACTGCTTCAATTGGAAGCTAGAATCGCGCTACGCCAATCTCTGGTGCAACAGCTACTTGAGAGACAGCTGGATCTCCTTATCACAACTGAACCCCCAAAAATGGAAGAACTTTCCAGCCAATTACTGGGATATTTCTCGTTATCACTTTTTACAGTGAAGGGGCAGCAAGCAAAAAAAGATCTTCCCTATATCAGACTCGAATGGGGAGCCGATTTTTACCAACAGGAAAACCGATTATTTCCGAGCGACCATACGCCAGTGCTGACAACCACGTCAGCCCAGCTAACGCGTCAGTTGATATCGACATTGAGAGGATGTGCATTTCTACCTAACTACTGGCAAGAACAATACCGAGAACTGCAAATCATCGATACCGCACCTGTAGTCAGCCGCTCTTTTTATGCCGTATGGCTGCAAAATAGCGATCAGCAAGCGTTGATACGGCAATTGCTGAAAGTTCCGATTACACCTTTAGATACCATCACTACTTAGTGATATAGAAGTCAGAAATGCGGTGAACAAAATACGTTTTTGTGATCCGCCGATTACCCGAGTTGGATAAATAGAAGGCGATTTAAAGCAAAGAGGAAAATGTGTCTGAAGAGTTGAGCTGTTCACTAAATGGGGCATAAAAAGACAAAAAAAAAACCTTCACATGGCGTGAAGGGTTATTTCTTGGCAGGGGCGGAGAGACTCGAACTCCCAACACCCGGTTTTGGAGACCGGTGCTCTACCAATTGAACTACGCCCCTAAATCTAAATAGGGTGGCGGAACGGACGGGACTCGAACCCGCGACCCCCTGCGTGACAGGCAGGTATTCTAACCAACTGAACTACCGCTCCACCGATTCTGTATCGTTACCGGAAAAAATCCTTCCAGTAACAGGTGCTGTGCACCTTAAATTAATGCCTGGCAGTTCCCTACTCTCGCATGGGGAGACCCCACACTACCATCGGCGCTACGGCGTTTCACTGCTGAGTTCGGCATGGGGTCAGGTGGGACCACCGCGCTATCGCCGCCAGGCAAATTCTGTTTCATTCCAATCGTTACACACGCTCTCCGTGCAACCACCAGAACCAATCTGCAAACAAGCTGAACTTCTTCTCGTCTCTCTAAAACACCTTCGGTGTTGTAAGGTTAAGCCTCTCGGGTCATTAGTACTGGTTAGCTCAACGTATCGCTACGCTTACACACCCAGCCTATCTACGTCGTCGTCTTCAACGGCCCTTCAGGGGACTCGAAGTCCCAGGGAAGACTCATCTCGGGGCAAGTTTCCCGCTTAGATGCTTTCAGCGGTTATCTCTTCCGCACTTAGCTACCGGGCAATGCAATTGGCATCACAACCCGAACACCAGTGGTGCGTTCACTCCGGTCCTCTCGTACTAGGAGCAACCCCCCTCAATCTTCCAACGCCCACGGCAGATAGGGACCGAACTGTCTCACGACGTTCTAAACCCAGCTCGCGTACCACTTTAAACGGCGAACAGCCGTACCCTTGGGACCTACTTCAGCCCCAGGATGTGATGAGCCGACATCGAGGTGCCAAACACCGCCGTCGATATGAACTCTTGGGCGGTATCAGCCTGTTATCCCCGGAGTACCTTTTATCCGTTGAGCGATGGCCCTTCCATTCAGAACCACCGGATCACTAAGACCTGCTTTCGCACCTGCTCGAGCCGTCACTCTCGCAGTCAAGCTAGCTTATGCCTTTGCACTAACCTCCTGATGTCCGACCAGGATTAGCTAACCTTCGTGCTCCTCCGTTACTCTTTGGGAGGAGACCGCCCCAGTCAAACTACCCACCAGACACTGTCCGCAACCCCGTTCAGGGGCCCACGTTAGAACATCAAACATTAAAGGGTGGTATTTCAAGGTCGGCTCCATGCAGACTGGCGTCCACACTTCAAAGCCTCCCACCTATCCTACACATCAAGGCTCAAGGTTCAGTGTCAAGCTATAGTAAAGGTTCACGGGGTCTTTCCGTCTTGCCGCGGGTACACTGCATCTTCACAGCGAGTTCAATTTCACTGAGTCTCGGGTGGAGACAGCCTGGCCATCATTACGCCATTCGTGCAGGTCGGAACTTACCCGACAAGGAATTTCGCTACCTTAGGACCGTTATAGTTACGGCCGCCGTTTACCGGGGCTTCGATCAAGAGCTTCGCCTTGCGGCTGACCCCATCAATTAACCTTCCGGCACCGGGCAGGCGTCACACCGTATACGTCCACTTTCGTGTTTGCACAGTGCTGTGTTTTTATTAAACAGTTGCAGCCAGCTGGTATCTGCGACTGGTATCAGCTCCGGGAGCCAGTCCCTTCACCAACGCCAGCGTGCCTTCTCCCGAAGTTACGGCACCATTTTGCCTAGTTCCTTCACCCGAGTTCTCTCAAGCGCCTGGGTATTCTCTACCTGACCACCTGTGTCGGTTTGGGGTACGATTTCGTGTTACCTGGAGCTTAGAGGCTTTTCCTGGAAGCTTGGCATCGGTTACTTCATCACCGTAGTGACTCGTCGTCACGCCTCAGTGTTAACGGTGTTCCGGATTTACCAAAAACACCCACCTACACGCTTAAACCGGGACAACCGTCGCCCGGATAACCCAGCCTTCTCCGTCCCCCCTTCGCAGTAACACCAAGTACAGGAATATTAACCTGTTTCCCATCGACTACGCCTTTCGGCCTCGCCTTAGGGGTCGACTCACCCTGCCCCGATTAACGTTGGACAGGAACCCTTGGTCTTCCGGCGTGCGGGTTTTTCACCCGCATTATCGTTACTTATGTCAGCATTCGCACTTCTGATACCTCCAGCAGCCCTCACAGGCCACCTTCGCAGGCTTACAGAACGCTCCCCTACCCAACAACGCCTAAGCGTCGCTGCCGCAGCTTCGGTGCATGGTTTAGCCCCGTTACATCTTCCGCGCAGGCCGACTCGACCAGTGAGCTATTACGCTTTCTTTAAATGATGGCTGCTTCTAAGCCAACATCCTGGCTGTCTGGGCCTTCCCACATCGTTTCCCACTTAACCATGACTTTGGGACCTTAGCTGGCGGTCTGGGTTGTTTCCCTCTTCACGACGGACGTTAGCACCCGCCGTGTGTCTCCCGTGATAACATTCTTCGGTATTCGCAGTTTGCATCGAGTTGGTAAGCCGGGATGGCCCCCTAGTCGAAACAGTGCTCTACCCCCGAAGATGACTTCACGAGGCGCTACCTAAATAGCTTTCGGGGAGAACCAGCTATCTCCCGGTTTGATTGGCCTTTCACCCCCAGCCACAAGTCATCCGCTAATTTTTCAACATTAGTCGGTTCGGTCCTCCAGTTAGTGTTACCCAACCTTCAACCTGCCCATGGCTAGATCACCGGGTTTCGGGTCTATACCCTGCAACTTAACGCCCAGTTAAGACTCGGTTTCCCTGCGGCTCCCCTATGCGGTTAACCTTGCTACAGAATATAAGTCGCTGACCCATTATACAAAAGGTACGCAGTCACACCCCGAAGGATGCTCCCACTGCTTGTACGTACACGGTTTCAGGTTCTATTTCACTCCCCTCGCCGGGGTTCTTTTCGCCTTTCCCTCACGGTACTGGTTCACTATCGGTCAGTCAGGAGTATTTAGCCTTGGAGGATGGTCCCCCCATATTCAGACAGGATAACACGTGTCCCGCCCTACTCGTCGAACTCACAGCTCATGCCTCTTCGTGTACGGGACTATCACCCTCTGTCGTGCGACTTTCCAGACGCTTCCACTAAGACTCAAACTGATTCAGGTTCTGGGCTCCTCCCCGTTCGCTCGCCGCTACTGGGGGAATCTCGGTTGATTTCTTTTCCTCGGGGTACTGAGATGTTTCAGTTCCCCCGGTTCGCCTCATGCCACTATGTATTCATGACATGATAGTGCAACGGATTGCACTGGGTTTCCCCATTCGGGTATCGTCGGGTATAACGGTTCATATCACCTTGCCGACGCTTTTCGCAGATTAGCACGCCCTTCATCGCCTCTGACTGCCTAGGCATCCACCGTGTACGCTTAGTCACTTAACCTCACAACCCGAAGGTGTCTCGTAAGACACCCTTCACGCTGCGATTATTTGAGAGACTCTGACGCAACCAAATCACCGCTCAATACTGCACGCAGAGAGATGTTCAGCCGCATCGTTTCAAATTTCAGCTTGTTCCAGATTGTTAAAGAGCAATATCTTAAACACGACTCGTTAAAGTCATCTTTAAGATATTCAGGTGATAATGCCTTTCACTCATTATCGGTATGGCGTCCCCAAGGGGATTCGAACCCCTGTTACCGCCGTGAAAGGGCGGTGTCCTAGGCCTCTAGACGATGGGGACACGAAATCCGACTCAACCCTCAGGCTCAATCGTTCCGCATCAGCATGAGTCAGAGACTCATCATCAACAGGTGCGCTTTTGCTCTTGCTTCTTCATCAGACAATCTGTGTGAGCACTTCACTAGCACTTCACTTCGGTAAGGAGGTGATCCAACCGCAGGTTCCCCTACGGTTACCTTGTTACGACTTCACCCCAGTCATGAATCACAAAGTGGTAAGCGCCCTCCCGAAGGTTAAGCTACCTACTTCTTTTGCAACCCACTCCCATGGTGTGACGGGCGGTGTGTACAAGGCCCGGGAACGTATTCACCGTAGCATTCTGATCTACGATTACTAGCGATTCCGACTTCATGGAGTCGAGTTGCAGACTCCAATCCGGACTACGACGCACTTTATGAGGTCCGCTTACTCTCGCAAGTTCGCTTCTCTTTGTATGCGCCATTGTAGCACGTGTGTAGCCCTACTCGTAAGGGCCATGATGACTTGACGTCATCCCCACCTTCCTCCGGTTTATCACCGGCAGTCTCCTTTGAGTTCCCACCATTACGTGCTGGCAACAAAGGATAAGGGTTGCGCTCGTTGCGGGACTTAACCCAACATTTCACAACACGAGCTGACGACAGCCATGCAGCACCTGTCTCAGAGCTCCCGAAGGCACCAAGGCATCTCTGCCAAGTTCTCTGGATGTCAAGAGTAGGTAAGGTTCTTCGCGTTGCATCGAATTAAACCACATGCTCCACCGCTTGTGCGGGCCCCCGTCAATTCATTTGAGTTTTAACCTTGCGGCCGTACTCCCCAGGCGGTCGACTTAACGCGTTAGCTCCGGAAGCCACAGTTCAAGACCGCAACCTCCAAGTCGACATCGTTTACAGCGTGGACTACCAGGGTATCTAATCCTGTTTGCTCCCCACGCTTTCGCACCTGAGCGTCAGTCTTTGTCCAGGGGGCCGCCTTCGCCACCGGTATTCCTCCAGATCTCTACGCATTTCACCGCTACACCTGGAATTCTACCCCCCTCTACAAGACTCTAGCCTGCCAGTTTCAAATGCAGTTCCCAAGTTAAGCTCGGGGATTTCACATCTGACTTAACAAACCGCCTGCGTGCGCTTTACGCCCAGTCATTCCGATTAACGCTTGCACCCTCCGTATTACCGCGGCTGCTGGCACGGAGTTAGCCGGTGCTTCTTCTGCGGGTAACGTCAATCAGCGAACGTATTAAGTTCACTGCCTTCCTCCCCGCTGAAAGTACTTTACAACCCGAAGGCCTTCTTCATACACGCGGCATGGCTGCATCAGGGTTTCCCCCATTGTGCAATATTCCCCACTGCTGCCTCCCGTAGGAGTCTGGACCGTGTCTCAGTTCCAGTGTGGCTGGTCATCCTCTCAGACCAGCTAGAGATCGTCGCCTAGGTGGGCTCTTACCCCGCCTACTAGCTAATCCCATCTGGGTTCATCCGATGGTGTGAGGCCCTGAGGTCCCCCACTTTGGTCTTGCGACGTTATGCGGTATTAGCTACCGTTTCCAGTAGTTATCCCCCTCCATCGGGCAGATCCCCAGACATTACTCACCCGTCCGCCGCTCGCCGGCAAGGGAGCAAGCTCCCTTCCGCTGCCGCTCGACTTGCATGTGTTAGGCCTGCCGCCAGCGTTCAATCTGAGCCATGATCAAACTCTTCAATTAAAAGCTTGATTTGCTAACTTAATAGCGATGCTCAAAGAATTTTACTGTTGATTCGTAATGAATTAACTGTTGTTCACTCTTCAAGACTTTTTCGTATCTTTTGCGATAGTGTCTTGTGAGTGCCCACACAGATTGTCTGATTATATTGTTAAAGAGCGTTTCGTTTCCGCCTAAGCGGCTAACGTGAGGCCGCGTATATTACGCTTACCTCGTTCAGAGTCAACGACTTTCTTCGTCTTTCTCCGACTGTCACCGCGCCGCGTTGTCCGCTTCGCCGTGTCAGTGGGAGCGCATTATAGGGCGTTATTTCGGGCTGACAAGCGTTAAATGCAAAAAGATATTCAAGCGAGTTTTTTTCCATCAATGCGTTGCAATAACCTTCATTATGCCTTTTTTTTCAGCGTTAATTGCCCGAATTGCTGAGCGAAGTCTCGGACCTGATGCCAGTCGGTATATTCAATCTCACGCGACGTATCCGTTTCCCCGCCCGTCATTCGCATAATCAGCTGAATCATGATGCGATCAAGCCAACGATATCGGGGATAACGCAGCGCCCCCGCGAATACCGCCCCCAAGTCGGGCTTCCAGGGACAACGCAGCAAAAACTTGCGCGTATAAGCATTAGTTTGCACCGTGCTTTTTTCCGGTTTACGCGCCGTGAGGTTCACCGAGAAGAAAGCACTCGGCTTGTTTTGCAATAAAACCAGGTTGCGCTGGATAAACTGGCCCAGCTCCGGCGCAAAGTGCCCATACCGAACCGATGCCCCCAAAAGGATTTTCTCGTATTGAGCAAGTTCGACCTTGTCAGCATCGTCAATATTGACGACATCACATACCTGCGTCTCTTTCAGTTCATCGGCAATGACATTTGCAATCGCTTCTGTTTGTCCATCGGTAGTGGAAAACAGGATTAATGCTTTCATTCTAAGAAATCCTCTTTTGTTATTCCCGCCAGAAGGTCGGCGTAAACAGCACCAACAGCGTGAATACCTCAAGACGGCCAAACAACATTGTCAAAATGAGTATCCATTTTGCAGCATCATTCATTGAGGTGAAGTTATCCGCCACCACGCCCAGACCGGGCCCAAGATTGTTTAGCGTAGCTGCAACGGCGGCAAATGCCGAGAAATCATCAACGCCGGTCGCAATAACAGCCAACATACTGATGATGAATACCAGCGCGTAAGCGGAAAAGAATCCCCATACGGCCTCCAGTATTCTTTCCGGCAACGCGCGCTGTCCCAGTTTGATGGTATAGACCGCATTCGGGTGAACCAGCCTCTTTAGCTCACGCGACCCTTGTAAGAACAACAGCAAGATACGGATAACTTTAAGTCCGCCGCCCGTCGAACCTGCGCAACCACCGATAAAGGCCGAACACAGGAGCAATACCGGCAGAAATAACGGCCAGTGAGAGATGCTGTCCGTCGTAAACCCTGCGGTAGTCGCCATCGAGACAACCTGGAAAAACGCCTGATTCAGCGTATCAATCCCCGAGCGGTACACATTATGGAACCACAGTACGGCGGTACAGACAGCCACCAGAAACATCTGGACGAAGATGAACATGCGGAATTCCGGATCGCGCCAATACACCTTCAGGCTGCGTCCACTTAACACCGCGAAATGAAGACCGAAGTTACAGCCCGAAATTAATAGGAAAATCGCAATGATGGTATTGATGGTAGGACTGTTGAAGTAGCCGATACTCGCGTCATGAGTAGAGAATCCCCCTATCGCGATCGTCGAAAAACTATGGCCTATGGCGTCGAATACCGGCATCCCCGCCAACCACAGAGACAACGCGCACAGCACCGTCAGCAACAGATAAATCATCCACAGCATCTTCGCCGTTTCCGCGATACGAGGACGCATTTTGTTGTCTTTCAGCGGGCCGGGCATCTCTGCGCGATACAGCTGCATACCCCCCACGCCCAAAATAGGCAGAATGGCCACCGCCAATACGATAATCCCCATCCCGCCCATCCACTGCAGCATCTGACGGTAAAACAGGATGGCTTTAGGCATCGAATCCAACCCGACCAATGTCGTCGCACCGGTCGTCGTCAGGCCGGAGAAGGACTCGAAAACCGCATCCGTTATCGTTAGATTCGGCCGGTCAGTAAACAGGAAAGGCAATGCCCCGACGCTTCCTAGCACCGTCCAGAATAGCACCACAATCAAAAAGCCTTCTCGCGCTTTAAGCTCATGTCGATGCTTGCGGTTGGGGAACCAGAGCACCAGCCCGATAATCAACGCGGCGATGAACGTCTGCGTGAAGGCTTTACCCGCGCCATCGCGATAAATGAGCGCTACCAGGCCGGGGATAAACATAGTGCCTGAAAAGAGGATGACCAGCAGGCCAACGATGCGGGTTATGGCGCGCAAGTGCATTACGGGGCCTTCCTTAACAAAAGTTCAATGAGTTCGCGCTGGGATTATTGTGAAATTGGCAGTAATTGCAACGCACCGCGACTAATATCTCGCAATCGACGACCGACCTCATCGGCGGCGTTTGAGGGTAACGCCAGTTGGAGCCTGACGTCAGCGCCATACTCCGTAGAGACGATCTGCCCTTCAAACTGACGCACGATGACTTCGACGGGAGCCAGCAGGGGATAATCACACTGAAGTTGATACTTTTGCAGCAGCACTCGCTGTGTGAGTGTTATTTGCTTCAGCGCCTGCTGTACACCGCCGCCGTATGCTCTTACCAACCCACCGGTGCCCAGCTTGACGCCGCCGTAATAGCGGACGACGACGGCCGCCACTTCGCCGATACCGCTGCCCATGAGCTGCGCCAGAATCGGTTTGCCCGCCGTACCCGCTGGTTCGCCATCATCGGAAAAGCCCAGTTGCTGAGAATCAGCGGGCGCGCCCGCGACATAGGCCCAGCAGTGATGAACGGCCGCAGGATGTTGCTCCCGCTGGGTATTGATAAAGACTTTTGCCGCCTTTACGCCGCAAGCAGGGCTTATCACGCTGATAAAACGACTTTTTTTAATCTCTTCGCTGACGCTGACCTGCTCAGCGGGAACCGGATAAGAAGACATCAGTTCAGATTGAGTGCGCGAGTCAGGTTTTCGATGCGCTTGTCGTGGATCACGATGTTATCTTCGATGCGCATACCGCCCGCAGGGCGCAGCGCATCGATCTTCTGCCAGTCGAAGTGCTGACGGAAAGCGCCAGCGCGCCAAGGCTCCAGCAGGGAATCGATGAAGTAAAGGCCGGGTTCGATAGTCACCACCATCCGGGGCTCAAGGATTCGCGTGCAGCGCAGATAAGGATAGCACGCGGGCGCGGCCAGCGCGGTGCCCGCATCATCTTGCATAAAACCGCCGACATCATGGACCTGCAGCCCCAAAAGATGGCCGAGCCCGTGCGGCAAAAACGGCCGCGTCAGCCCCTGTTCGACCATCGCCTCCTCGCTGAGGCCACTTACCAGTTTGTGGCGTTTCAGCAGACCGGCAAGCCGGCGATGCATCTGCTCATGGTATTCGGTATAGCGGACGCCTGATTTCATCGTATCAATCAGCGCCCGCTGTTCTTGGTTGAGATCTTTGACCAGCGCGGCGAAATCGCTGTCGTGCTGAGCGGCGTAGCTACGGGTGATATCCGCGGCATATCCGTTGTATTGCGCGCCTGCGTCAATCAGGAAACTGCGGACTTCCTCCGGCACCTGATGCTTCAGTTGGGTGTAATGCAACACCGCGGCATGCTCGTTCAGCGCCACGATGTTGTCATAGGGCACATCGCTATCGCGGTGGCCGGTCGCCGTCAGGTAAGCAAGGTTGATATCAAACTCGCTCATGCCGGACTGAAACGCTTCCAGCGCGGCGCGATGGCCCGACACGGCGGTTTTCTGCGCTTCCCGCATACAGGCCAGCTCATAATCCGTTTTGTAGGCCCGGTAGTAGTGAAGGTAATGCAACACGCTTTGGGGATTGATGCGCTCCGGGGTTATGCCGAGATCGGCTGCGCGTTTCGCGGCGCTTCCGATATAGCCCACGTTCTGACGCGGCGCAGGCAGCGCGAGCCCAATATCGTCAGCCTCTCGAAACACCTGGATATCGAACTCTTTCGTCCAGAAACTATCCGGCAGCGGAGAGACGCTGTGCCAAAAATCCACGGGAGAATGGAACCATAACCGCGGCTTGTTCACCCCGTCAACCCACAGCCAACAGTTCGGCACCTGCGTCACCGGCAGCCAGGCTTTGAAATGAGGATTCACCTTGAACGGATAATCGTGGTCATCCAGAAACAGCGTCATCAGCTCTCCAGAGTGGACCAGCAACGCATCCAGATTGCCGCGTTCAAGCGCGACCTGTGTGCGTTGTTGCAGCGTCATGACATGTTGATGATACAAAGAGGCCAGCGATTCCATCAGTATCTCCATCTACCACAGCGTATTTTTATGTTAACACAGCGCTGGGGATCGGTGTCGCCGCCCCTGACGACAAAGGAGCCACGACTTGTCTTGCGCGCAATCCATCCCTAATGACAGAGGAAACAAGAAAGGCCAGAGATGGCGCCGAGCATCAAAAAGCAACGTGAACAATCAGAACCGATTCACGCACCCTGGAGATAAATAGCAAAACGGCCCCGTCCTATACGGGGCCTCAAAGAGCGAAAAGAAGGGCTTAAATGAAAGAGAATGCGTCTCCGAACAGATGCTCTTGCTGCGCACCGCGCTCATTACAGAAGCGCTCCCGCGCAACTTTCGCCATTTCGAAGCGGCCGGCGATGTAGATATCATGCTCCGCCAACGAGCCGAAGTCTTGCAGCACCGCGCTCAGCACCGTACCGGTGCGTCCGCGCCAGCCATCTTCCGCCTGTTCAACCACCGGTACGACCTGCAAATTGGCATGTTGTTCCGCCAGCGACTCCAACGTACCCAAATCATAGAGGTGATGAGGTTCACGCCCGCCCCAATAAATAGAGACTGGGCGCTGGGGCTGGTGGGCCAGCACGGTCAGCAGGATCGAGCGGACATAAGAAAAACCGGTGCCGCCGGCGACCAAAATCAACGGACGATCGCTGTCGTCACGCAACCAGGCCTCGCCGTGGGGAACGTCCACTTCCAGAGTGTCTTCTTTTAGGATGCGATCCATCACGGCCATCGCGTAAAGATTCATGTCCGACGCACCAATATGCAGCTCGATAAAATCGGTATCCATCGGCGTCGAAGCGATAGAAAACGGACGCTTGTCCCGCTCATCCATCACTACCATCAGGTACTGACCGGCACGGAAGGAAAACGGGGCTGAAGGTAATAAACGAACCCGGTAAACCGTATCAGTGATCGTTTCTACCGATGTGACTTCACAGCTCAATGTTGTCATGCGCTCCCTCTGTAGGGTCATCAAAACGAAATGGGAATGACGGTAACGGTCAATTAGCGCCGCTTTCCGCTGTCATCGAAAATGGCTAACTCATCCCAGATGGCATCAATGCGAGCCACGACCTGCGGATCTTTGGTTATCGGTTCGCCCCACTCTCGTTGGGTCTCGCCCGGCCATTTATTGGTTGCATCCAGCCCCATTTTGGAGCCAAGCCCGGAAATCGGTGAAGCAAAGTCGAGATAGTCGATGGGCGTATTTTCCACTAAGAGCGTATCTCTCGCCGGGTCCATCCGCGTCGTGATCGCCCAAATGACATCTTTCCAGTCCCGGGCGTTGATATCATCGTCGCAGACGATAACAAATTTGGTGTACATAAACTGCCGCAGAAACGACCACACGCCCATCATCACCCGCTTAGCGTGCCCGGCGTACTGCTTCTTTATAGTAACGACCGCCAGACGGTAAGAACACCCCTCCGGCGGAAGATAAAAGTCGACGATCTCCGGAAACTGTTTCTGTAGCAACGGCACGAAAACCTCGTTCAACGCGACGCCCAATACCGCCGGCTCATCCGGCGGACGGCCCGTATAAGTTGAGTGGTAGATAGCGTTCTGCCGCTGGGTTACATGCGTCACCGTGAAGACCGGGAATTTATCGACCTCATTATAGTAGCCGGTGTGATCGCCGTAAGGACCTTCCTCTGCCAGCTCTCCCGGTTCGATATACCCTTCCAGCACAATTTCCGCGCTGGCTGGCACTTCCAAATCACAGGATAGACATTTCACCACCTCGGTTTTGTGACCGCGCAACAGTCCGGCAAAGGCATATTCGGATAACGAATCCGGTATCGGCGTCACCGCACCAAGGATTGTCGCCGGGTCTGCGCCCAGCGCCACCGCGACGGGGAAGCGTTCCCCGGGATGTTCCTGGCACCACTCCTGGAAGTCGAGCGCCCCGCCCCGGTGAGACAGCCAGCGCATGATCAGCGTGTTCTTACCCAATACCTGCTGGCGATAGATCCCCAGATTCTGCCGCTCTTTGAACGGCCCTCGGGTGACCGTCAGTCCCCAGGTGATCAGCGGCGCCGCGTCGCCTGGCCAGCAGTGCATCACGGGAATTCGCGTCAGGTCCACATCTTCACCCTGCCACACATGCGCCTGACAGGCGGCGGACGACACGCGCTTGGTCGGCATGTTCAGGACCTGACGGAAACGGGGAAGTTTGTCCATCAAGTCACGGAATCCGCGCGGCGGCTCGGGCTCTTTCAAAAATGCCAGCAGTCGGCCGACATCCCTCAGCGCGCTGACGTCGTCCTGCCCCATCCCCAATGCGACGCGTTTCGGCGTACCGAACAAGTTGCACAGGACCGGCATGTCGTAGCCGATCGGGTTTTCGAACAGCAGCGCCGGACCTTCGGCTCGCAAAGTGCGATCCGCAATCTCGGTCATTTCAAGATGAGGATCGATGGGCTGGGTAATGCGTTTCAACTCGCCCCTGTCTTCGAGAAGGGAAAGGAATTCACGTAAATCACGGTATTTCATGCTGATCATCAGGAGGTCCGGTGGTGCAGTTATTATAAAGTTTCTTCTACAAACTGTCGCTTCCTGCGGGCGCTATTTATCCCGGGCCGCTTTTGTTATTCTTGCCAAAAATTGCAAAAGATTAGTGACATTATGGAATCCTGGTATCTACTTTACTGTAAGCGCGGGCAACTGTTGCGGGCAAAAGAGCATCTGGAGCGTCAGACGGTCAACTGCCTGAGCCCAATGATTGCCGTTAAAAAGATGGTGCGCGGAAAACGTACCGAGGTCAGCGAACCGCTGTTTCCCAACTATCTGTTTGTCGCATTCGATCCCGAAGACATTCACACCACCACGATCGGCGCGACGCGCGGCGTCAGCCACTTCGTGCGCTTCGGTGCGCTGCCGGCGACGGTGCCGCAGGGGGTGATCGACGAGCTCGCACTGAACCCGACGTTAATAATGACGGACCCGGAAACGCCTCAGCCGGGAGACACCGTGACGATTACGGAAGGGACATTCAACGGGTTGGAAGCCATCTATGCGGAGCCTGATGGCGACGCGCGTTCCATGCTGCTGCTTAACCTGCTGAATAAACAGGTTAAGCAGAGTATTGATAACCGCCAGTTCAAAAAATGCTGACGGCTAATATCGTCAGCGCTGCAGAGATTCCTCACGCAACCACTGCGCCACGCGTTTAGCGAAGTAGGTCAACATCCCATCCGCGCCAGCGCGTTTGAAACACATCAGAGACTCCATCACCACCGGCTGTTCCTGCAACCAGCCGTTCTGAATCGCCGCCATCTGCATCGCATATTCACCGGAAACCTGATAGGCGAACGTCGGCACGCCGAAGGTGTCTTTCACCTGGCGGACCACATCCAGATACGGCATCCCCGGTTTCACCATTACCATATCTGCGCCCTCCTGCAGATCCTGGGCGATCTCCTGCAGCGCTTCCGCACCGTTCGCCGGATCCATCTGATAGGTTTTCTTGTTGCCGCCTTTCAGGTTGCCGGAGGAGCCCAACGCATCGCGGAACGGACCGTAAAAGCAGGATGCATACTTAGCCGAGTACGCCATGATCTGGGTATTGACCAGTCCCTGCGTTTCCAACTGGTTGCGAATGGCGCCGATACGGCCGTCCATCATATCGCTGGGAGCGACGATTTCCGCTCCCGCTTCCGCGTGAGACAGCGCCTGGCGGACCAGGATGGCTTTCGTGATGTCGTTAACAACATAGCCGTCGTCGTCGATGATCCCATCCTGACCGTGGGTGGTATAAGGATCCAACGCCACGTCCGTCAACAGTCCAAGTTCAGGAACCGCAGCCTTCAGCGCACGCACCGCACGCTGCACCAACCCGTTCGGGCTGTAGGACTCTTCCGCATGAAGCGACTTCTTATCCGCTTCGATCACGGGAAATAGCGACAGCACCGGAATACCTAGTTTTGCGACAATCTCCGCTTCTTTCACCAGTTCATCGATCGTCAGGCGGTAAACGCCCGGCATGGAAGGCACCTCCTGACGCAGCGCCTTTCCTTCCATGACGAACACAGGGTAAATGAGGTCGTTTACCGTCACCTGATTTTCAGCCACCAGACGGCGGCTGAAGTCATGACGGCGCAGTCGGCGCAGACGCCGTCCAGGGAATGCGCCGGGAAAAGCAGTGCTCATAGAATTATTCTCCAGTCGAACCCAGCCGGAAAATCCGGCGGGCATTGTCATCCGTCATCGCGCCCAGCCAAACGGCGTCTTGTCCGCGCCAAGCGGCGACCTGCCGGACAATATGGGGAAGATGACAGGGCTCATTACGTCGGGAAGTCGGTTTAGGATCTAAATCCCGCGGTAGCAAATAGGGCGCATCCGTTTCCAGCAGCAGCCGCTCATCCGGAATGTGCGGCAGCAATTTGCGCAACGCCAGACCCCGGCGTTCATCACAAACCCAGCCGGTGATGCCCACCATCAGTCCGGCATTCAGGCAGTCATTCAACGCCTGACGATCTCCCGTAAAACAGTGAACAACGGCGGCGGGCAACTGATCCAGCCACGGCGTCAACAGCGCCATAAAGCGTTCGTGCGCATCGCGGCAGTGCAGAAACACCGGCAGAGACAGCTCGGCAGCCAGTGCCAGCTGCGCGCTAAACGCCTGTTCCTGCTGTTCGGGAGAAGAAAAATTGCGGTTGAAGTCCAGACCACATTCGCCAATAGCGACGACCTTATCGCGCTGACCTAGCCGGTGAATTTGCTCCGCCACCGTTTCTGTCCAGGTACTGGCATCATGGGGATGGACGCCTGCCGTCGACCAGCACTCATCGGGAACGGCCTCGCTCAATGCCAGCGCCTGTTCGCTTTCCTCGGCGTTAGTGCCGGTGATCAGCAGACCAGTGACGCCCGCCTCACGGGCGCGCAGAACCACCTGTTCGCGATCTTTGTCGAACTGTGAGCTGGTGAGGTTAACTCCAATATCAAACATCGACGTTAGTCCTGCGGTTAACATTCATTGTCCCGTGCGTCACGAGACCCTCAAAAAACAACACCTCTCGACGAGAGGTGTCCGATATTACGTTTTAACCGCGCTGCGGCGGAGCCGGGATTTTCAGCGATCGCCCCCGTTACGGCGCAGCATCTTCCGGGTTTTCCTTGTCATTCCGACGACCTTTACCGACGTAGAAGCGGGCAAAAAAGACGCCTATCTCAAACAATAGATACATCGGTATCGCGAGCAGCGTTTGGGAAAATACGTCCGGCGGCGTCAGCAACATGCCCACGACGAATGCGCCAACCAGCACATAAGGGCGTTTTTTCTTCAGCTCTTCCGGCGTCACCACGCCACTCCAGCACAGCAGCACGATCGCCACCGGCACTTCGAACGACACGCCAAACGCCATAAACAGCGCCATGACGAAATCCAGATAATTGTTGATATCGGTCGCAATCATCACGCCTGCGGGCGCCGTCTGGGCGAAGAAACTGAATGCCAGAGGAAATACGATGAAATAAGCGAAGGCCATGCCGAGATAAAACAGCAGGCTGCTGGAGAACAGCAGCGGCATCATCAGACGACGCTCATGCTTGTACAGCGCAGGCGCGACAAAGGCCCAGACCTGATACAGCACCAGCGGCGCGGAGGCGAACACCGAGACAATCAGAGTCAGTTTGATCGGGGTAAAGAACGGCGAGGCGACGTCGGTCGCAATCATGCTGGCGCCAGCGGGCAGCTGTTTTATCAACGGTGCGGAGACGATCTGATAGATATCGTTCGCGAAGTACACCAACACCACAAAGACTGCCAACACACACAGAATACTATTTAACAACCGCTTACGAAGCTCGATTAAATGGCTGATCAGCGGCTGGGTTTCATCAACGGCCATAGATTAATGATCATCACGTGGTTGAGAGGGGGACGAAGGCGTAGCGGCGGGCGATGGGGTTTTCATCTTGCCGGACTCGTCAGCGTTGTTATCAGCGGTCCGGCTCTGGGCCTCGACGGTGTTTACCGTCACGGGAGACGCCGGCGCCGTTTCGTGCTCGATAACGCCATCGTGAGCAGCCTCGGGATCGCTCAACGGCTGGCCAGGCGTGCCGCCTTTCGTTTCTTCATCAAGTTGATCCAGCGAGTAGGTCCGTTTCATAGAGTCTGCCGCTTCCTTCAGCTCGTCCATAGACGCTTTTAGCTCAGGCGAAAGGTTCTGCAGGTTGCTGGCCTGTTCCACTTTCTTCAGGCTTTCCTTCAGCTCTTGCAGTTTCATTTCCTGAACCAGTTCATTTTGCACCGTTGACGCCAGAGAGCGTAAAGCGCGAATCCAACCGACCACCGTTTTTACCGCTACCGGAAGACGCTCCGGACCTAAAACCACCAGTCCGATAACCATCACCAACAGCAATTCGCTAAAGCCGATATCAAACACCGATTACACCCGCTCTTTTGACTGACTCTTTTCTTCGTGCTTCGTTTCCGGCTGCTGTTCAACAACGGTTTTCGTATTGAAATCTGCATCCTGCCGCTGCGTCTTTTCATCCGAGTCAGACGTGTGATCATCGCTCATGGCTTTCTTGAAGCCTTTGATAGAAGCACCCAAATCCGAACCCAGCGTTCTTAATTTGTTGGTCCCGAACAGCAGCACCACAATGACTGCGATGATCAACAAATTCCAGAGACTAATACCGCCCATGTCACTACCTCTTATGCAAAAGGATTATCAAATTTCCGTGTCTTATATCGATAATCATGCTACTGATTACGATCTTATTCAACGCGTACAGCGCCACCCCACGATCCAGGCGACGATCCCGGCGGCGATCATGCCCGAAGGCACAATGTTCACTTCGATATGGCTGGCCAGCAGCACTGTACCACTCACCAGCAGCGCTGCGCCGACACCCAGAAGATAGCGAGACTGACCTTGCCGCACCCGCTGAACACGCAGCTCATCCGCTAAATGTTCCATGCTCTCACGCAGCTTCTTGTGCTGGCGAAGTCCGTCATAGAGCAGTTCAGGAATTTCAGGCAACTTTTCCGCCCAAAACGGGGCCTTTTGTTTAAAAGCCCGCACCATGGCGGGTATGCCAACCTGATCTTTCAACCAGGTTTCGAGAAACGGCTTGGCCGTTTTCCATAAATCCAACTGCGGATACAGCTGACGCCCAATGCCTTCGACGTACAGCAGCGTTTTTTGCAGCAAGACCAGCTGCGGTTGGACTTCCATATTGAAGCGGCGCGCCGTGTTGAAGAGGTTCAATAATACATGACCGAAAGAAATTTCTGCTAACGGCTTTTCGAATATGGGCTCGCAGACGGTACGAATCGCGAATTCGAACTCTTCGACATTAGTGTCTGCGGGCACCCAGCCGGAGTCGACATGCAGCTCGGCCACGCGGCGATAGTCGCGGTTGAAGAAGGCGATAAAATTTTCCGCCAGATAGCGTTTATCTTCCTTGTTTAAGGAACCGACGATACCGCAATCAATGCCGATATACAGGGGATCTTCAGGGTGTTCGTAGCTGATGAAAATGTTGCCGGGATGCATGTCGGCATGGAAGAAACTGTCGCGGAAAACCTGGGTGAAAAAGACCTGAACCCCGCGTTCCGCGAGCAGCGGCAGGTTCACGCCATGCGTTTTCAATGCGTCTATATCCGATACCGGAATTCCGTAAATCCTCTCCATTACCAGCACCCGTTCAGTGCAATAGTCCGAGTAGACTTCCGGCACATACAGCAGACCGCTGTTTTCGAAGTTGCGTCGTAGCTGGATGCCGTTGGCGGCTTCCCGAAGCAAGTTCAACTCGTCCAGCAGCGTTTTTTCATATTCACGCACCACTTCACGGGGCCGCAGGCGGCGGCCGTCCGGCATCAGTAACGGTAGCCAACTGGCCAACCGTTTCATCAGCTTGATGTCCGCCTGAATGACGGGAAGTATGTCCGGGCGAATAACCTTGATGACGATATCTTTGCCCGTCGATTTCAGCTTCGCCGTATGAACCTGAGCAATAGAGGCCGAAGCCAGCGGTTTGGCGTCGAAGTCTTCGAACCAGTTTTCCAGCTTGCCGCCCATCGACTTTTCGATTTGCCGGCGCGCCAGTTCTCCGTCGAAAGGCTCGACCTGATCCTGCAGCTTTGCCAGTTGATCGGCGATGGCAGGTGAAAACAGGTCGCGCCGGGTAGACATCATCTGACCGAATTTGATCCAGACAGGCCCCAGATCTTGCAGAGCCAGACGCAGACGTTCGCCCAACGGCTGAGCCTGATGACGATTAGGCAACCAGAACAACAGACGGCGCACGAAACGGACGGGGAGTGTTAGCGGCACGCATGGGATCAGTTCGTCAAGTCCATAACTCAGCAGTACCCAGACAATGCGATAAAGGCGAATTAATTCCCCCGGCGTCATCGCGTTTCCTCCCGTTTTGACAGTCTTTCAGACAATGCGTCTACCGAGCGGTCCAACGCCTCGACTTCATCCCCAAACCACATCGCCTCCAGTTTTCCCGGAAGCAGTCGCCACTCTTCGGTCAGCGTTTCCGACAGATAATGCCGTTGGCGGCAGAGGAGACCGCCGACGTCGACGACCATTTTATGCGCAGTCTGACTCAGCCCTTCCGCGGCGATATCTCCCACGTAAGGCGCCAGCCACTCCGCCGGATCGATTTCTGCCAAATCGAGCAGCGCGATGAACTGCTGTGCAACCTGAATATCGCCTTCCAATGTCAGCTCGCCGCTGCGCATGAGCGCGGTCATCTGCTGGCGATCGCGCAATTGAATTATCGCGGACAGTTGGGTTACCAGTTGACAGTCTGGCGTCGACGCCCACTGGCTGACGACGTCCAGCCGCTGTTCGCTGAAAATCAGCACTAGCGGCACCCGCAGCTCAGCGATATCGATACGCAGCGTTTTTCCGTGCAGGCGCTGACGGGCCGCCTTCATGCTCCGATCACGAAACAGTAACTGATTGAGCGCCGTCTCCAGTGTAGCCGTCAGCACAGGCATTATCCGCATTGGCATATTCAGACTCAGAATTTAAACCCGCGATGCAGGGCAACCACCCCGCCGGTCAGATTGTAATAATTGACGTTGTCGAAACCCGCGTCGGCCATCATGGACTTCAGCGTGTCTTGATCCGGATGCATGCGAATGGACTCCGCCAGATAGCGATAACTGCCTGCGTCGCGCGCCACCATTTCGCCGATGCGTGGCAGCACGTGGAAGGAGTAGAGGTCGTAGACTTTGCTCAACGCTTTCGTCGTCGGTTTGGAGAACTCCAGCACCAGCAGACGACCACCCGGCTTTAGTACACGAAACATGGAGCGCAGCGCCTGCTCTTTTTCGGTCACGTTGCGAAGGCCGAAAGAGATGGTGATGCAATCAAACGTGTTATCAGGGAACGGTAAGGCTTCCGCGTTCGCCTGTACGTAACTGACGTTGCCGATGACGCCTTTGTTGCGTAACTTCTCGCGGCCCACCTGCAGCATAGAGGCGTTAATATCCGCCAGCACCACTTCACCGTCCTCGCCGACCAGACGCGAGAATTTCGCCGTCAGGTCGCCGGTGCCGCCGGCCAAATCCAGTACGCGTTGACCGCGATGTACACCGCTGCATTCGATGGTGAAGCGTTTCCAGATACGATGGATGCCGAAAGACATCAGGTCATTCATCAAGTCGTACTTTGCCGCCACAGAATGAAAAACGTCAGCCACCATGGTCTCTTTGTCGTCTTTCGCCACGGTGCGATAGCCAAAGTGCGTTGTTTTCTCCGAATCGTCTGCCATGTTATCCGCCTGCTATTGTCAAAATCTGGGTCTCCCCACTTACGAAGAGTGTAACAGACCCCGCTTAAAAGCCACTGCCCTTCTTTGCCGCAGCGGGCTGATGCGCGGGCGTATCCCCCTAGTGCCCGTGAGAAGTTTACACCGCCGCAGTAGGCGCGCTAACCGGATTTTTCGTCATGAAAAGTTTCATTCGGCGCGTCGTCGACGGTATGACACGCCACGCCCATCGCATCACTATCCGACATCAGCGAGGTTCTAATCGGCCGCTTCACTTCCACGCCTAGCGCACGAAATCCTTCCGCCTGGCCAATCAGGTTTCCGCGGCCGGACGCGACTTTTTTCATCGCCTGATGATAGCTGCTCTGAGCCCGGTCGAGATTCTGTCCCAACGTGGTCATATCGTCGACGAACAACCGCAGTTTGTCGTACAGGCGGGACGCCCGCTCTGCGATTTGCTGCGCATTGCGGCTCTGCTGCTCATAGCGCCACAGGTTATTGATGGTGCGAAGGGCCACCAGCAGCGTGGTCGGGCTGACCAGCATAATGTTGTTTTTGAGCGCCTCGGTGATCAATTCCGGCTGTCGGTCGATAGCTAGCAGGAATGCAGGCTCCACCGGAATAAACATCAGCACGTAGTCGAGGGAACGCAACCCCGGAAGTTGCTGGTAATCTTTGCTGCCGAGCAATCGTATGTGGCTGCGAATAGAAGCCAGATGTTCATTGAGCGCGGCGCGCCTATCAAGGTCGTCTTCGCTATTGAAATAGCGTTCATACGCCACCAGCGCCATTTTGGCGTCGATCACCACGTCTTTCCCATGCGGTAAACGGACGATGACATCCGGCTGCATCCTGCCGTTGCTTCCGGTCTGTATGCTGACCTGCGTCTGATATTCGTGCCCTTCCCGAAGTCCGGAGCTTTCCAGCACCCGACTCAGGACCACTTCGCCCCAGTTTCCCTGCGTTTTGTTGTCGCCTTTCAGCGCCTGAGTCAAATTGACGGCTTCCTGCGCCATGCGGGCGTTAAGCTGCTGGAGGTTGCGGATCTCGTGCGCCAGCGTGTGACGCTCGCGGGCTTCCTCGCCAAAGCTGTCCTGTACCTGACGGCGAAAACCGTCGAGCTGTTCCCGAAGCGGCGTCAGCAGCCGGTCCAAACTTAACTGGTTCTGCTGGTCGACCTTCCGGCCGCTTTGTTCGAAAATACGGTTGGCCAGATTTTCGAACTGCGCCGACAGGCGCTGCTCGCTGTTGATCAACAAACGCTGCTTCTCTTCCGCCGCCAACCGCGTCTCTTCCAGCCGGATCGTCACCTCGCGCAGTTCCGCTTCCTGAGCGCCGTTAGCCTCTCGCAGCGCGCGCAGTTCCTGATTGAGCTGCTCGCATTCTGCCCGCAGCGCCGTCATTTGCAGCAGTTTTTCCTGACCTGCCGCCAGCTGTCCATGCAAAAGCCGAAGCTCGCGTTCTTGATCGCTCAGTCGCGTTTGATCCTGCTGGCGCGCCTCCCGGCTCTCGCTCAGGGCCTGATGCGCCTGCTGCAGAGACTGCTCCTGCAACTGCCGTTCGGTTTCATAGCGCGCATGACGCTGCTGTTGTAACAAGCTCGCCACCAGCCAGCCGATCATCAGACCGACGACGCCTCCGCCAATGCCGTAAAAAAGGGTGATTGCCACACCGCCTCCGGGTTCTGTTGCCGCTGCCCGTCAAGGTAAAAGCATGCTGTATGGATGTCCAGAAAGGATTCAGGTCATTACTGGAATTTGGCAGGAAAAAGAGAGGAAATGCGATGCGGATTCAGGAGTGGAATGAAACGGAGGCGGAAAAATCCCGCCTCCTTCACTTATCACGATAAGCTTTGCTTCGCTGCCGCGATAGCCGCAGCAACCTGCTGCGGAGATACGCCGCCTTGCGCCGCACGCTTGTCCAGACAGGACTGTAGCGACAGCACCGGATATACATCGTCTTCAATGACGTCGCTGAACTTTTTCAGTTCACCCAATGACAGGACTTCCAGCGCTTTTCCCTGACGGATGGCTTCCACCACCGCTTCGCCCACGATATGGTGCGCTTCGCGGAACGGCACGCCTTTTGCCACCAGATAGTCCGCCAGTTCGGTGGCGTTGGCATAGCCCTGCTCCGCCGCTTCCTGACAGCGAGGACGCTTAATCTGAATGCCTTCCAGCACCAGCGCGGCCATTATCAGGCTGTCATGCCAGGTATCCAGCGCATCGAACAGACCTTCTTTGTCTTCCTGCATGTCTTTGTTGTAAGCCAGCGGCAGCCCTTTCAGCGTGACCATCATGCCCGCCAGCGCGCCCTGCACGCGTCCGCATTTACCGCGGATCAGCTCCAGCGCGTCCGGGTTTTTCTTCTGCGGCATTAGGGAAGAACCGGACGTCACACGGTCAGACAGCTCGACGAAGGCGGCTTCCCCGCTGTTGAAGAAAATCAGGTCTTCAGCGAAACGCGACAGATGCACCATGCCGATAGACGCGTTGGACAACAGCTCCAGCACATGGTCACGGTCGGACACCGAATCCAGGCTGTTGCGAGTCGCAGAGGCGAAGCCCAGCCAGCCGGCCAACTGTTCACGGTCAATGGGATAGGCCGTCCCCGCCAGCGCGCCGCAGCCCAGCGGACTGACGTCCAGACGAGCCAGCGTATCGGCCAGCCGGCTTTCGTCACGCGCCAACATTTCGTGGTAGGCCAGACACCAGTGAGCGAACGTCACCGGCTGAGCGCGCTGGAGATGGGTATAGCCGGGCATCACCGCATCCTGATTCGCCTCCGCCGTCGCCACCAGCGCCTCGCGCAGATGCCGAAGGGTTTCCCTCAGTTCACCGATTTGCGCTTTACACCACAGTTTCAGGTCGGTGGCGACCTGATCGTTACGGCTACGGCCGGTGTGCAGTTTTTTGCCCAGATCGCCCACCTTTTCAATCAGGCGCTGCTCCACCCAACTGTGAATATCTTCGGCATCGCTTTGCAAAATAGCCTCTGGATCGGCCTGAACTTCCTTTAACAGAACCGTCAGCGCCTGTTCCAACTGCTGCTGTTCCTGTTCGTTCAGTACATTGACCGTCACCAGCGCTTTAGACCACCCGATGGAGCCCGTGATGTCCTGTTCCGCCAAACGGTAATCAAACCGCAGTGAATCGTTGAACTGTTTGAAACGTTGATCTGCTGCCTGACTAAACCGTCCGCCCCACAAAGCCATAACTTTAACTCCCGGTATTCAAATGATGGCGAGCGGATGGCACTCCATCGCCCGCCAGAAACGCTGTTTTACGCTGGCTCGCCCGGTGCGGGCGAATCAGGTATTGATAAACTCGATGCTACGCCGAAATACGTGTGCCGATGGAGACGCCGTTAAATAACGCCGGCAGTTGCTCGGCGTGACGCCAGCTGGCGATATCCACGGGACGGCCCAGCGCGCGCGCAGCGTCCAGCGCGGCGTTGACCTTAACCACCATGCCGTCGGTGATGATGCCTTGGGCGATCAACGCCTCGGCTTTCTCCGCCGTCATCTCTTCGATGCGCTGACCTTTGCCGTCCAGAATGCCGCTGACGTCAGAGAGCAAAATCAGATCCGCGCCCAGCGTCTGAGCCAGCGCCGTCGCCGCCTGGTCAGCGTTGACGTTCATCAGTTCACCTTCCGCGGTCATGCCGATGGAGCTGATGACCGGCAGATAACCGGCCCCCAGCAGCATCGTCAGCAGCGCGGGAGTACCCGCTTCCGCCTTGCCGACATGACCCAGCGCTTCATCCAGCCGCGTCACCACCGTACTGCCGCCGTCAGCCAGACACAGCCCGACGGCCTGAATGTCGTGCTTAACCGCCCATGACAACAGCGTTTTATTGGCGGAGCCCGCCAGCGCGCCGGTGATGATATCGATCTGATCGGCTGGCGTGACGCGCAAACCCTGCTTTTTCACGACGGGCAGCGACAGCTTTTTCATCAGGTCGTCGACCAGACAACCGCCGCCGTGCACGATGACCAGAGGGCGCTGATGCTGCTGACGATACTCAACCAGCGCACCGAACAAACGTTCCAGCGCCTCTTCACTATCCAACAGTACGCCACCGAGCTTGATAATTAACGGATTCATGGGTCTTTGCGCCTCAGAAATAATCAGAGTAAGGACTGGGTTTCAGGGAAACCAAAACGAATATTCATGCACTGGACTGCCTGCGCCGCCGCGCCTTTCAGCAGGTTGTCTTCGGTGGACACCACAATCAGATGTTCATCCTGCACCGAGAAACCGATATCGCAAAACGGCAGGCCGACCACGGATTTCAGCGCCGGAACGCCTTGCGCGTAGAGCCGGACCAGCGGCTTATCGTGGTAGGCGTTGTAGTAGGCTTCAGCCACGTCCTGTGCGGTCACGCCGGGACGCAGACGGCAGGTAATCGTTGCCAGAATACCGCGCGGGAAATTGCCCAGATGCGGGGTAAAAATCACCGGAATTCCCAGATGCGCGGCAATTTCGGGCTGATGTCGATGGGTGAAGAGGCCGTAGGGCTGCAGGCTGACCTCGCAGAAGCTGTTGGTCATGGTGGCCTTGCGTCCGGCACCGCTAACGCCGCTGGTGGCGTCGATGACGGGCCACTGGTCGGTATTCAGCAGACGGCTTTCCACTAGCGGCTTCAGCGCCAGCTGAGAGGCCGTGGGATAGCAACCCGGCACGGCGATCAGCTGCGCCTGTTTGATCTCTTCAGCCTGCCACTCGGCCAGACCGTACACGGCCTGCGCCAGCCAGTCGGCATGCTGATGGTCGAAGCCGTAATAGCGACTGTAAAAATCGGCGTCCTGCACGCGAAAGGCCCCGGACAGGTCAAACACCGTGCAGCCCGCCGCCAAAAATTGCGGCGCCAGATCGTGGCTCACCTTATGGTCGGTGGCTAAAAACACCACGTCGACGCCTTTGGCCGCGTCGGCAACGTCGGTGAGCGGCTGGACAGGCAGGTCGATAACGCCTTTAAGCTGGGGATGCAGATCGGAGAGTAATTTTCCCGCATCTACACTTTGCGCTGAAACCGCCAAAGCGGTTATGTTCATCTGAGGATGACGGTTCAGGTACAGTGCCAGCTCCGCGCCGGTATAACCACTTGCACCAACTATCAACGTATTCAACATGAGATCCGTATACCTTTGTTATATCGTGATCGGTGAGACGAGAGCCGGGGACTGATGCGGAATAAGCCGCTCCCCCCACGATGCCAGAAAAAGCACAAGTGCGGTCCGCGCCGCAGTTTGTGATGTTCTTTCACCTGGCAATACTGTATTTTTATTCACAAAAAATGCATGAATATTGATACTATTCAAACCAGAGGCTGTCAACAGTGAAGATGAATTTACCCCCGTTTATTGAGCTGTACCGGGCATTAATCGCCACACCATCCATTAGCGCCGCCGATAGCGACCTGGACCAAAGTAATGAAACCTTAATCAACCTGTTGGCAGGCTGGTTTACCGATCTGGGCTTTCGCGTCGAAGTGCAGCCCGTTCCCGGAACACATCATAAATTTAATATGCTGGCGCGCCGGGGAGAAGGCAGCGGCGGGCTGCTGCTGGCGGGCCATACCGATACCGTACCGTTTGACGACGGGCGCTGGAGGCGCGATCCCTTCACCCTGACCGAACACGATAATCGGCTTTATGGTCTGGGTACCGCTGACATGAAAGGGTTCTTCGCTTTCATTCTGGATACGCTGCGCGACCTCGATCCGGCCACGCTCTCCAAACCGCTTTATATTCTGGCGACGGCCGACGAAGAGACCACGATGGCGGGCGCCAAATACTTCTCCGAGTCCACGCGCATCAGACCGGATTGCGCCATCATCGGCGAGCCCACCTCGCTGCAGCCGGTGCGCGCGCATAAAGGCCATATGTCTAAAGCAATCCGTATTCAGGGCCAGTCAGGCCACTCGAGCGATCCGTCGCGCGGGGTCAATGCCATTGAACTGATGCACGAGTCCATCACCCACCTGATGAAGTTGCGTAATACCCTGCAAGAGCGCTATCACAACCCCGCGTTCCACATCTCCTACCCGACGATGAACTTCGGGCATATTCACGGCGGCGACGCGGCCAACCGCATCTGCGGCTGCTGCGAACTGCATATGGACATTCGCCCATTGCCCGGTATGGCGTTGAACGATATCAACGGGCTGGTGACCGAGGCGCTGGAGCCGGTCAGTTCCCGGTGGCCGGGACGCTTGACCGTCAACGAGCTGCATCCGCCCATTCCCGGCTATGAGTGTCTCGCCGACAGCCCTTTGGCGCAGGTGGTGGAAAAGTTGTTGGGACAACCGACGGAAGTGGTGAACTACTGCACCGAAGCGCCGTTCATCCAGCAGCTCTGCCCGACGCTGGTGCTCGGCCCCGGCTCCATCAATCAGGCGCATCAGCCGGATGAATATATCGACACCTCTTTCATCAAGCCGACTCGCACGCTGATTGCACAGCTGATTCATCGTTTCTGCCAGCACTAAGCTCTCTGTCTTGCCTGTCGTCGACGGGCAAGATCCGTTCTCCTCCATGCCGGTGAAAACTTACCCGTTTTTCCACCGAGCCCGACTGCCGGTGGCGTAGAGGGACAAGCTGCAACGCCTTTCCGCCAACCTCCGCTTAAAAATTTATTCTGAATAATCGCGAAATAAGCAGTGATGGACGCTACCACAACGGGATTTACGTGAAATAAAAAACCACAAAACAGACTAAATTTGGCACAATTAATTACGAGAAAACATAAAAACCATGCTGGTTCACGCGTTTTTATCGTTATTGGGCATCCCGTCAGCCCTTGTCCTGCCTGGGTTTATTTGGCCTTAATAAGCTAGTCTTATCTCGTCGATCATGTGATTAAATTTCGCAAATTGCCTTTTCACTACAGAAACGGTTACAACTGTAAAGATAGCGCTGACTACAGACGGGCGCGATCCTCCATTGCCAGACAACATCATCACTCCACTTTTGAAGCGTAATATTTTTACAGGACAACGAGAGACGGGTCGGGACAAATATGAATGAACAATATTCCGCAATGCGCGGCAACGTCAGTATGCTCGGCAAATTGCTTGGGAACACCATCAAAGACGCATTGGGAGAAAACATACTAGAGCGTGTTGAAACCATTCGAAAACTTTCCAAAGCCTCTCGTGCAGGCAGCAACGAGCATCGACAAGAGCTGCTGAATACGCTGCAAAACCTTTCTAACGAGGAACTTCTGCCCGTCGCGCGCGCTTTTAGCCAGTTTCTCAACCTGACCAACACCGCCGAGCAATATCACACCATCTCACCGCATGGAGAAGCGGCCAGTAACCCGGAAACGCTGGCGCTGGCTATCCGCCGCCTGAAAGACAGCGACAAACTGGACGAAAATCAGATCCGCGAGGCCGTGGAATCGCTCTCTATTGAACTGGTTCTGACCGCGCATCCCACGGAAATTACCCGTCGTAGCCTAATTCATAAGCTGGGTGAGGTGAATCATTGCCTGAAACAGCTCGACCACGACGATTTGGCGGATTATGAGCGCCACCAGATCATGCGCCGTCTGTGTCAGCTTATCGCCCAGTACTGGCACACGGATGAAATCCGAAAAGAGCGCCCAACGCCGGTCGATGAAGCCAAATGGGGCTTTGCCGTGGTCGAAAACAGCCTGTGGGAAGGCGTTCCCGCCTTTCTGCGCGAACTGGACGAACAACTGGAGCAAGAGCTCGGTTATCGTCTGCCGGTAGAGGCGACGCCCGTCCGATTTACGTCGTGGATGGGGGGAGACCGTGACGGCAACCCTAACGTCACGGCAAAAATCACCCGTCGCGTGCTGCTGCTGGGTCGCCGAAGAGCGGCGGCGCTGTTCCTGAACGATGTGCAGGAACTGGTATCCGAACTGTCCATGTCCGCCTGTACGCCTGAGTTGCAGAAGTTGGCGGGCGGCGACAGCGTTCAGGAACCCTACCGCCAGTTGATGAAGAGAATGCGCGCTCAGCTTGTCGCGACGCTGAACTATCTCGATACCCAGCTTGATGGAAAATCCGCCCCCGAGCCTCAGGACCTGCTGGTCTGTAACGAGCAGCTGTGGGACCCGCTTTACGCCTGTTACCGCTCTTTGCACACCTGCGGCATGGGGATTATCGCCGACGGTCAGCTGCTGGATACCATGCGCCGCGTACACTGCTTCGGCGTGCCGCTGGTCCGCATCGACGTCCGTCAGGAAAGCACCAATCACACCGAAGCGATCGCCGAAATCACCCGTTATCTGGGA
The DNA here is from genome assembly GCF_015999465.1 of Lonsdalea populi. Taxonomy (NCBI): domain Bacteria; kingdom Pseudomonadati; phylum Pseudomonadota; class Gammaproteobacteria; order Enterobacterales; family Pectobacteriaceae; genus Lonsdalea; species Lonsdalea populi. The sequence goes on along the minus strand of NZ_CP065534.1, from coordinate 145,999 downwards.
CTGGGCGACTATGAGAGCTGGTCGGAAGCCGACAAACAGGCTTTCCTGATCCGCGAACTGAATTCCAAACGTCCGCTGCTGCCGCACCAGTGGCAACCAAGTCCAGAAACGCAGGAAGTGCTGGATACCTGCCAGGTCATCGCGCAAACCCCGCAGAACGCCATCGCGTCTTACGTCATTTCGATGGCGCGCACGCCGTCCGACGTTCTGGCCGTCCACCTGCTGCTCAAGGAAGCCGGTTGCCCCTACACGCTGCCGGTAGCTCCGCTATTTGAAACGCTGGATGACCTGAACAACGCCGACAGCGTGATGACGCAGCTCCTCAACATCGACTGGTATCGCGGCGTGATCCAGGGCAAACAGATGGTGATGATCGGCTATTCCGACTCGGCCAAGGACGCGGGGGTGATGGCGGCCTCCTGGGCCCAATATCGCGCGCAGGATGCGCTGATTAAAACCTTCGAGAAATATGGCGTAGCGCTGACGTTATTCCATGGTCGCGGCGGCTCCATCGGCCGAGGCGGCGCCCCGGCGCATGCCGCACTGCTGTCGCAGCCGCCGGGAAGCCTGAAAGGCGGTCTGCGCGTCACCGAACAGGGCGAGATGATCCGCTTCAAGTTCGGTCTGCCGGAAGTCACCATCAGCAGCCTGTCGCTGTATACCTCCGCAATCCTGGAAGCTAACCTGCTGCCGCCGCCGGAGCCCAAGAAAGAGTGGCACCACATCATGGACGAGCTCTCACGTATCTCCTGCGATATGTACCGCTACTACGTCCGCGAAAATCCAGAGTTCGTCTCCTATTTCCGCGCGGCAACGCCGGAACCGGAGCTGGGCAAACTGCCGCTGGGGTCGCGCCCGGCCAAACGTCGTCCGAGCGGCGGGGTGGAAAGCCTGCGCGCCATTCCGTGGATTTTCGCGTGGACGCAGAACCGCCTGATGCTGCCGGCCTGGCTGGGCGCGGGCGCGGCTTTGCAGAAGGTGATGGACGACGGCAAGCAGGAGCAGCTGGAAGCGATGTGCCGCGACTGGCCGTTCTTCTCCACCCGTATCGGCATGCTGGAAATGGTTTTCTCTAAAACCGACCTGTGGCTGGCGGAATACTACGATCAGCGTCTGGTGGGGGAAGATTTGTGGCCGCTGGGGCGTCAGCTGCGCGGACAGTTGGAAAAAGACATCAAAGCGGTGTTGACCATCTCCAACGACGACCACCTGATGGCGGACCTGCCTTGGATCGCGGAATCCATCTCGCTGCGCAACGTCTATACCGACCCGCTCAACGTTCTGCAGGCCGAATTGCTGCACCGCTGCCGCCAGCAGGAGACGCCGGACCCGGATGTAGAGCAAGCATTGATGATCACCGTCGCCGGGGTCGCCGCAGGAATGCGCAATACTGGCTGACGCCCGTCCGTCAAACGGCGGCGACGCACCCAGCCCGTTTGGCCGCGACAACGCGTTCTGCGCCGTTGTCGCGGCCAGACGAGATCGCTATATGCGGACCAGTCATGCCCCATCACCGTGCGGCAAGGTCGGCCCGCCTTTTTGCTATCGCGCTTAATCCAGATAGCGTTCTCGTAGGCGTTCCCGCGCTGGCGCATCCAATCCGTAATCCCGCATCAACCAGTTGTCTATCGAGCCGTGTCGCTCACGGATCGTCCGCAGCGCGGTCTGCAAAAATTCCTCTCGAGCCGATAAAATGAAAGCGAACGGCCGCATTGCCGCCTCGCCCAGCACAGGCGTCAGCTCTTCCATCAGGCGCTGGCGGAATGGCTCCAGCGTGGTTTCCGTCAGAAGATAGTCTTCCATGACCGTCTGTTCATCCGCGCCCAGCGCGAATAACACCAGCGCGACGCCGACGCCGGTCCGGTCCTTGCCCACCGCACAATGCTGCACCAGCGCGCCCTCGCCCGGCGCCTGCAACAGTTGGACCAGATGACGGTAGGCGCTGTTTTCGAACGGCAGCCGTTCGTAGACGGTGAGCATGAAAGCGCGCGCATCCAGCTCGGCCAGCGTCTCCGCCCCCAGCGATTCAAGATTGGCGGTCACCTCATGACTCGGCGGATTAGCCGGGACGGCGTGATAACTGACACCTTCCCATAGCCGGTCAGGACGCAGCGCGGCCTCCGAGATATCGCGATAGTCAACCACGTGCGCAACCGGCACCTCAGCCAGAAACGTAAGATCCCGATCGTTCAGTTCATTCAGTGACCCCGCACGCAGCAGCTTGCCGGGGCGGACTCGCCGACCGTCGGCCGTAGCCAGCCCGCCTAGATCGCGAAAATTGATCCCGCCGTTCAGCGGCAGGACGGAAGGGTGCAGCATCTTGGCTAACGTCATAGCATTCCTTTAATGAGTTGGCATGAATGGATTCAGGAAAGCAGCGTAAGCGCCGCCGCCAGCACCACGTTCACCGACGCGGTTTCGGCCAGCTTCATCGTCGCGACGTCCGGGATCTCCTGCTTACTGCGATTCACAATAATGCCCGCGACCATCCCCGCGCGCAGCCCCTGGCTGGCGCACATCGTCAGCAACGTTGCGGACTCCATTTCATAGTTCAGCACCCCCATGCTCTGCCACTCCTCCATCGACCCGCGGAAACGGCGCACGACCCGGCTTGAGAAGGTGTCGTAGCGCTCCTGTCCCGGATAAAACGTATCGGAAGAGGCGGTGATGCCGACGTGCAGCGTATGACCGGCGGCGCGAGCCGCCTCCACCAGCGCCGACGTGCAGGCGAAGTCCGCGACGGCCGGGTATTCCATCGGCGCAAAATGCAGGCTGGCGCCATCGAGACGTACCGCCGCCGTCGTCACCAACACATCGCCTACGGCGATATGAGGCTGGATCGCTCCGGTCGTGCCGACGCGCAGAAACGTGCGGACACCCAGCTGCGCAAGCTCTTCCACCACAATCGACGTAGACGGCCCGCCGATGCCGGTCGAGCAGATAATCACCGGCTGTCCCGCCAGTTCGGCGCGCCAGGAAGTGAATTCTCGATGGGATGCCAGAAATACCGGGTTCTCCATCAGACGGGCGATTTTCTCAACCCGCGCCGGATCGCCCGGAACAATCGCCAGTTCGGCGCCGAGCAAATCTTCCTTTGTTAATCCAAGGTGAAATACGTCTGACATATCGCTCTCCATCGGTGTAGTAAATTCAGAGGGTATCACCCTAACCTAGCGCCGTTCGCCCGGTGACTCAGTGAGCGTGACCGATCGCTAAAGGATCATCATTTCCTGATACCACTCTATTATGAATAAATTTTCCATAAGGCGATGAGGGCGGCGATATCGCTCAGCCAGCGCGAGGTATCGGCACCACGACCGTTGCTCCAACATCGCGTAAGCAAGGCGATCGCCGCCGTCTGTCAGCGATCAGGCGTGGATGAAGCCCTGCCAGCGCCGCACGAGATAGTTGTGCTCATCCATCACCGAATTCCAGACGGCGATATGCCCTATACGCTGCTCGTAGCTCCCCCCGTCGCGCAGTTCGCCCGGCATAATCAATGGATTGCCGCGGGTATCCGGCAGCGTTTCGGCTGCGGGTTTACCGCCGTACCAGAAATCCCATTCGGCGTCGGAGAGATACGCGCGCGTGCGCTGCGGATTGGAAATATAGTAGCCCTGTCGCGCCATGACCGCCCCCGGCCAGCCGGACTGCCACCAGTTCAGGTAATCATAGGCAGCCTCTTTCAAACGCCCGCTGACACAACGCGATAGCGAAAGGCCGCCGTACCAGGCGCGATAGCCCTCTTTCGGCACCGCCAGCTTGAACCCTTTTTGGCGGAAGTGATGCCGAAAGTACGTCGGCGCCCACAGGCTCTGTATGCATACCAGTTGATTACCGATGAGTTTGCTGGCTTCGTCATGCGTAGAACCCAGCGCGGCAAAATGCCCTTGCCTGCGCAGACCGGCCAATATATCGGTCAGCAGGTCGATCTCTTCCAGCGTCAGGTTGCCCACGTTGCCGAACTTGAACAGTCCACGCGCTTGCACCGCCAGCACGGCGTCCAACACGCCTATCGAAGCGTCATCCTGCAACGCGACCTTGCCAAAGAATGCGGGATTCACCAGCCATCCCCAGCTCTCCTCCGTACCGATTAGCGACGCGGGCAGTTGCTCAACCTGGTACGCGAAGCTGTCTGTGTTGTGCGTCAGCGGGAGCATGCTGATTCGATCGGTAGGATTGGCGCCCAGCTCACCGTTCTCCTGCACATAGAGGCGATGAGAAGGTACGCTGCCGCAGCTCAGCGTTTGACCGGGATACAGCGTGCCTCGTTTGGGGAGATCGTTAATTTCATCCCAATACTGCAACCTAGCGATCTCAAGCGGCTGGATCGCCTGCGCCGGCCAGACAAAGTCGATATTGTGAAACCATTGGTCATACAGATCGTAACTTTCAGGGTGCATGACCGCAATGCGCTGCGCTTCTTTGACGCTGCATACCCGATAGTCGATACGCAGGCCTAAATCCTGCTCGGCTTGCTGGCGCAGCAGCTCCAGCAGCGTCACTGAGGTTCCCAGTACTCGTAAGGTCACACCGCTGCTCTTCATCATTGCCCGCCGCTTGTCATGATCAATGGCGTCTGAAAGCGCCTACTGACGCTTTCGCGTCCTGAAATGCGAATCTCCCGACTCATGATGTTTCCTCGCCGCAAGGGCGCAGGCATGTCACCGGCGGTTTGCCGACGTGCTGACGGGGAGAAAAGCGAAGAGATCCCCGAAGAGCGATGGGGAGGTGCATTTTTTTCACGATAATAATACCCTCCAAGCTTAATTGAGGTGGACCATGCCAACATCTCCTCCACGGGCGAACCGTTAAACCGTCCTGAGAACCCTCGTGTTGCCATAAATTCTGGCGCGCTCGCGCCAATTTGTGCGGGCGTGTGAGCACGTTATTGCGTCACCATTGTCCAGAATCGACGATACCGCAATCGTCAACCAACCGCAGTTGGCGGCGTTCAGGATCTTCGCTCAAACCCAACGCCGGCATTTTGTGGGTCATGGCATAACATCGCCGGAATTCGGCCCCAGCGTTTGACCGACAAAGAGGTTGCCGCCAGGATCGCTGGCCAGCAGCAGCGCGGCCGGTGCGACCTCGTCAGCCTTGCCAAACCGTCCTAACGGCAGCTCCGTGGCTTTGGCTTTTTTCCAGTCGCTACTGATGCCGTCAATCATCGGCGTCGCGATCGGGCCGGGAGCAATGGCGTTGACCAATACGTTGTGCGGAGCCATCTCCAGCGCCAGCGACTTGGTGAATCCAATGACGCCGGCTTTCGCCGCCGCATAGTGGCACAGCTCGGCCCCTCCTTTGATACCCAGCTGAGAGGCGATGTTGATGATGCGCCCCCAGCGCTGGCGCCGCATCCACGGCAGCGCCCGCTGGGAAGAGATAAATACGCTGCGCAGGTCTACCGCCATCATTTCCTCCCACATCTCCAGCGTAATCGCTTCACAAAGTGACTGCGTCAACCGCCCCGCATTGTTGACCAGTACATCAATACCGCCGTAGTGCCGGATGCAGTCGTCAACGCTTTGCTGCGCACCCGACGGCGTGCCGACATCCACAATGCTGCCATGGCATTCAACCCCGCGTTGGCGACAGCGCTCGACGACGTGTTCCAGTCCTCCCGCATCGCGATCGGACAACAATAGACGCGGCCCGTTGTGTGAGAAAAGTTCAGCGATAGCGGAGCCGATACCGCTGGCTGCGCCGCTGATAACAATGCGTTTACCCTGTAATGACATCCTATTCTCCCTAATCCGGCCGATGTGAATGGGCCGTCGTCAATCATAAAAAACGCTGTCCCGGCACAGAGAACCAGCCAAGGCCAGCCGGGTGAAAATATCAAATGAACCAATGACTCTTCGTCAGATAAATGGGCGACTGAGACAACAAAAAATAAAAGGTTATCGCCAACAGCAAAAATAGTAGATAGATGTATCGACGCCGCTTAAAAAAAGGTCACATACCAACATCTCTACCCGAAAGCTCACTGACAGAATGAGTGTTAGCCATAAACGTATCTTAATATTAAAGCATCCATTATAGGGTCTGTATTGCCCAGACAACCTCTTCATCAACCGCTATCAGTCACGCACATCGCCGTAGAGGTGTGCAATAATGACGGCATACGCATGGCAGGAGACGATGTCATAAAGGATGTTAACTACACACGATGATAAAAAGCCGGACATTCGCGGCACAGCACGTTACGAAATGATCCATCAGGTATTGCAGCAGGCCATCAAAGCAAAAACGTTGCCTGTCGGATTGGTTATGCTGGAAGGACCGCTAGCCGAATTGTTCGGTACCAGCCGTGTTCCCGTCCGCCGGGCTCTCGGACTGTTGCATGAAGAAGGGTTGATCAGTCGCTTCGAAGGCCGTGGCTTCATCGTGGCGTCAGAAGACCCGGAAATCGAGCCTGTTCGTATGCCGCTCAACCGCACCATGCTTGGGTTTGATCAGCAGCAAGAGCTGGTGGACACACGCAGCACCGGTGAAAAAGTGCTCAGCGACCTGCATGTAGCGCTGTCCACCTGTATGGTCTTTGGTCATTACCAGCTTAACGAGGCCAGAGCAGCTGAGTTTTACCACGTTAGCCGCAACGTCATCCGCGAAAGCCTGATGCGGCTGCGCGATCGCGGTCTGGTCGAGAAAGAGCCCTATTCCCAATGGCTGGCCGGGCCGCTAACCGCCCGTGAAATTCGCGAGCATTACGAAGTTCGGGCCAGTCTTGAACCCACAGCGCTGCGGCGGGCCGGGCCGCGTATCCCTCCAGAACACATCGAAGCCAGCCTGACGCATATTGAACGCATTCGAACCAGCAAGGTCAGCACGGGAGCCGAACTTGAGCAGGTTGAAGACGATCTTCATCTGCTCAGTCTCGAGTTTGCGGGCAACCGCACGCTGGTCGATATTCTTCGGCAAAGTCACTCCACCCTGACTATCGCGCGCATCTTCCATGAAACACTTTCACTGCCCGTTGATGACGCCATGGTGAATGAGCATCAGGTTATCTATGAACAACTGTTAGAAGGGCGCTGGGACCTCGCGGCGCAGACGCTGGATGAGCATCTGGCGAATGCTCAAAATCGAACGCTGAAAAAGCTGAAGGTCCTGTCCGTACTCCCGGAACCCACGCTCCCCCCCTATCTCCACCGCCTCAGTTGACCAATAGCGTTTTCAGACGGCGAAGATCCTTTTGTCCAGCGAAGACATGCCAAAAGCGAAGAAGCCCACCGAACAGCCAACGCCTTCACGATAGCGACCCACGCGCCACGCCGCCGTGTTAACAGCGGCGGCTGAATTCGGTGAAATAGGCAGATGACCTGGCGTTCGCCTGAACGCCGCACCAGGCGCTAAAAACATGATGGTTAAATAAGATCGCCGGGACGGATGGGGAAAATGCGAACTGAACGGTCAGGACACGAAATAAAAAAACGGGGAAACGATCGTTCCCCCGTTGAGACATGCTGGCGACTGATGCGTCCCGGCAAAACACCGGGACACTGACGGACGGCTCTCTCGTCGGCTATCAGGCCTGCGTTTCACGCAGACGTTTGGCCGCCTGCACCATGTTGGCCAGTGATTGACGCGTTTCCGGCCAACCGCGGGTTTTCAGACCGCAGTCCGGGTTCACCCACAGACGGTCGGCAGGGACGTATTCCGCCGCCTTGCGCAGCAGCGCCTCAATCCATTCCACGCTTGGGACGTTCGGCGAATGAATGTCGTAGACGCCGGGGCCGATTTCGTTCGGATATTCGAACTCTTCGAACGACTCCAGCAGCTCCATGTCGGAACGCGAGGTTTCGATGGTAATCACATCGGCATCCAGCGCAGCGATGGAATCCATGATGTCGTTGAACTCGCAGTAGCACATATGGGTGTGGATCTGCGTGTCGTCCTGAGCAATCGCGGCATTCAGACGGAACGCTTCCACGGCCCATTCCAGATAGGCTTTCCAGTCGGAGCGATGCAGCGGCAAACCTTCGCGCAGCGCCGGTTCGTCGATCTGGATGATGCCGATGCCGGCTTTTTCCAAATCTTCGACTTCGTCACGCAGCGCCAACGCAATCTGCTTGGCGATGGTTTCACGGCTGACGTCTTCACGCGGGAATGACCAGCACAGGATGGTCACAGGACCGGTCAGCATGCCTTTCACCGGCTTGCTGGTTAAGGACTGCGCGTACTTCGCCCACTCGACGGTGATCGGTTCCGGGCGGCTGATGTCACCGATAATGACTGGCGGTTTCACGCAGCGGGAGCCGTAGCTCTGTACCCAACCGTTCTGCGTAAAGACGAAACCGTCCAAATGTTCCCCGAAATACTCGACCATGTCGTTACGCTCGGCTTCACCGTGCACCAGAACATCCAGATCCAGGCGCTCTTGCTCGGTGATCGCCTGTTTGATGTGCTCGGCAATTCCCGTCCGATAGTGCTGACCATCCAGGCGCCCCTGTTTGAAGTCCAGACGCAGGCTGCGGATTTCGGTGGTTTGCGGGAATGAACCGATGGTCGTCGTCGGCCATGACGGCAGTCGGAAGCGGGCGCGTTGGGCTTCAGCACGCTCTGGATAAGGATGCTGACGCTGACTATCTTTCGCCACAATGGCGGCCAGACGTTTTTCCACCGCCGCATTGTGTACGCGGGTTGAAGTGCGGCGAGCGCGGATCGGCGCGCTGTAAACTTCCAGCGGCTTACCGTCGCTGCTGTTCAGCGCGGTGGTCAACAGTGACAGTTCACTGCATTTTTGCAGCGCGAAGGCGAACCAGCTTTTCACTTCATCGTCGAGACGCGTTTCTACGCTCAGGTCGATGGGGCTATGCAAAAGCGAGCAAGAGCTACCGATCCACAACGCACGTTTCCCAACCAGCGGCTGCAGACGTTCGTACCAGGCGCTGAGGTCCGCACGCCAGACGTTACGGCCGTTGATCACGCCGAGAGACAGCACCCAATCCGCCGGTAGCTGAGCGTTCAGCGCAGCGGCGTCGTCTTTGCCGTGCACCAGGTCAACGTGCAGCCCCTGAACCGGCAGCGCCTTTATGGTATCCAGATTCTGGCCGATGCTATCAAAATAGGTGGTCAGCAGCAGTTTCACCGGACCCTGCAGCGCATCGTAGGCTGGTTTGAACGCCGACAGCCATTTGTCTTCGAGTTCCAGCGCCAGCGCCGGCTCGTCGATTTGTACCCATTCAATGCCGCGTTTCGCCAGTTCGCCCAGAACCTGCTTGTATACCGGCAGGATATCGTTCAGCAGCGACAGGCGATCAAACGCCTCGCCTTTCACTTTACCCAGCCACAGATAGGAAACCGGTCCCAACAGGACGGGTTTGACTTTATGACCCAGCGCCAGCGCTTCATCGACTTCATCCAGCAGTTGCGTCCAGGTCAGTTTGAAACGCTGACCCCGGGTAAATTCAGGCACCATGTAGTGGTAGTTGGTATTGAACCACTTGGTCATTTCCGCTGCAGCAGCCGGTTCCCCGGTTGGCGCACGACCACGGCCGATGCGGAACAGCGTATCCAGATCGACAGAACCATTCGCGTTCCGGTGACGCGCCGGCACGTTGCCGAGCAGCAGACTGGTGGTTAATACATGATCGTACCAGGCAAAATCGCCCACCGGCAGCAGGTCCACGCCGGCATCCTTTTGTTGTTGCCAGTGGCGGGCGCGCAGATCGCGGCCCACGGCCAGCAGTTCTTCCTGGGTGATGTTCCCTGCCCAATAGCTTTCCTGTGCTTTTTTCAGCTCACGACGCAAACCGACGCGAGGAAAACCGAGAGTATGATTTACAATTGCCATGCTTGAATTCCCATTTAGCCGTCCAGATGTTTACACATCCATAATCCGCAGGTAGTGTAGTCAGCACAAGCGCAATTTATTCACTGTCACTGTGAAGGACTCTCATGATCGAACTTAAACACTTACGGACGCTGCTGGCGCTGCGCAATACGGGATCGTTAGCCGCCGCCGCCGCACAGCTCCATCAAACGCAATCCGCGTTATCGCATCAATTTAGCGATCTGGAACAACGTTTAGGATTCCGGCTATTCGTCCGTAAGAGCCAACCGCTGCGATTCACTCCGCAAGGGGACATCCTGCTGCAGTTGGCGGAGCAGGTGCTGCCGCAAATCCAGCAGGCGCTGCAGGCCTGCCACGAGCCTCACCAGGCCACGCTGCGTCTGGCCATTGAATGCCACAGCTGCATTCAGTGGCTGACGCCGGCGCTGGACAATTTTCATCAGAGCTGGCCGCAGGTCGCCATGGACTTCAAGTCCGGCGTCACGTTCGACCCGCAGCCCGCTCTGCAGCAAGGAACGCTGGATCTGGTGATGACTTCGGATATTTTGCCGCGCAGCGGCCTGCACTATTCGCCGTTGTTCGACTTCGAAGTCCGGCTGGTGCTGTCCCCCGACCATCCGCTGGCGGCCAAAGCGCAGATCGACCCGGAAGATCTCAGTGAGGAAACGCTGATGATCTACCCCGTGCAGCGCCAGCGCCTGGATATCTGGCGTCACTTCCTGCAGCCAGCGGGCGTCAGCCCGGCGCTGAAGAGTGTAGACAATACGCTGCTGCTTATCCAAATGGTGGCGGCCCATATGGGGATCGCCGCGCTGCCGCACTGGGTGGTGGAAAGCTTCGAGCGTCAGGGACTGGTCGTCACCAAAACGCTGGGGAAAGGATTGTGGAGCCGACTGTACGCCGCCGTGCGCGATGGCGAGCAGCGTCAGCCGGTGATTGATGCTTTTATTCGTTCGGCGCGTCAGCACGCCTGTTCGCATCTGCCGTTCGTGCGGGACGCATCACAACCCAACGCTGATGCACCCACAACGACGACAGAATAACGGCCGAGCCGACGAAAAAGCTCGGCCAATGCGGTCGTTCCTGCCAAATCGCAAAATTGACCAGCAGGCCTGCCGGAACGTGAAAGTTGTTCATAATGCCCAGCGTTCCGGCATCCACCTGCGTCGCGCCGTAGTTCCACATGAAATAACCCATCCCGGAAGCCCCAATGCCCAGCCATACGAGTACACCCCACTGCACCGGGGTGGTCGGCAGCTTGTGCGCGTTGCCGAACAGCAGCCAGGCCACCACCGAGACGCCCAGCGCCCCCAGATAGAACCACGAGAATGCGCTGTGCTGCGGCATGGGATAGACCTCCATCAGCCGCTTATACCCGACCTGTCCGACGGCGAAGAAGATATTGGCCGCCTGTACCAGCATCAGGCCCCACCAGAACTGTCCGCTGATGCCGTCGTACCGAATCACCGCCGCGCCCGCCACGGCCAGTAGGGCGCTGAGCGCGTAGCCCCATCGCAGCGGCTCACGCTTTAGCAGATCGTAAATCAGCGTCACATACAGCGGCGTCATGACGGTAAACAGCAGGAACTCCGGCACGGTGAGATAGAGATAGGCCTGGAAAGCGAACAGGTACATGATGCCCAGCTGGCAGGCGCCCACCAGCAGATAAAGCAGCAGCGCTCGCGGCGCATAGCCCCGCCAGCGCAGGAAAGGCAGAAAGATCAGGGCGGCGAGCCCGACGCGCATCAACACCGAAAACCAGCTGTCGACGTGACCCGCCAGGTATGCGCCAATCAGGCTGAAGGAAAAGGCCCACAGAATTGTCGTTACGATGAGTAATGGCACGGGGTGACTCGCTCAAATAGCACTCAACAGGAACCGCTATTGTAAATGAGTTCAGCGCGCGATTTTTCATAAATATGGTTGACAACCGAACAAATAAAGCGCAACCGTCAGCCACATTTCACATTGAGGGCTTAGAACTGCCATCGGCTGCCAGCGTTTTTCGTAGCCGTAGCCCCCAATCGGCTCCCGTTTGTTAAATGAGTCCTTGAACGCCATCAGATACAGGCCGTGCCAGTCGCCGTCCTCATCCAGCCGAGACACGCCGAAGCCCGCGCCCCACGGACGCTCATTGTAACTCTCGGCATTTTCCTTATCGTAAGTCCAGCGGTTGTGTCAGGTAATCGCCGGCACATAGAGGTCGTAGGACTGCGACGCGTTCCAGGTCGTGGACAGGGTGGTTTTGGCGCGTTGCCAGAACCCTGTCTCCGATGCCGTCGTTTCCTGCTCACTCACATTTGCGGAAACATGATTGGAATCGACCTCCGAAGCCATAACAGGCGCCGAGAGTACGGTCAAAAGGGGTAAACACCGCGAAGGTACAGCTAATTTCAACAACATACCCTGTTCTCAATCACTCATAATACGCGCGTAGACGCCGTCAAGGCGGTATCTTTTCAGAGGGTGCGGCGATGGGGAAAAATAGAAATAATACGTATGGTCTCAGGCAGAAAAATTGCGTCGCTCTTCAGGAAGATCACACCACAAGGACAGACGACGCAAAGCGTTTCGCCCGAGTGTGCGCCTCATTCCAGAGCGCTTGAGAGCATCAAGATCGACGGCGCTCAAATGCCGTCTCCGTATTCAAAACCGTGAGCGCCGTTGAAATACTGATCCATATCCATGGAAGGTTTATCTGTTTCAGGTCGGCCCACGATACGCGCCGGCACACCGGCGGCGGTGGTATGAGGAGGAACCGGTTGCAGCACCACGGAACCGGCGCCGATTTTGGCTCCACGTCCTACCTCAATATTTCCTAAAATTTTGGCGCCAGCGCCGATCATCACCCCTTCACGGATTTTAGGATGGCGATCGCCGGACGTTTTACCGGTTCCGCCCAGCGTGACCGACTGAAGAATCGACACATCGTTTTCCACGATAGCGGTCTCGCCGATGACGATCCCGGTCGCATGGTCCAGCATGATGCCGCAGCCGATGCTCGCCGCAGGATGGATATCCACCCCAAAGGACACGGAGATCTGATTTTGAAAGTAGGCCGCCAGCGCCCGACGATCCTGCTGCCAGAGCCAATGCCCGATGCGGTAGGCCTGCAGCGCGTGAAACCCTTTCAGGTAGAGCAATGGCGTAGAGTATTTATCCACCGCCGGATCGCGCAGGCAGACGGCCTGAATGTCGCGCGCGGCGGAGACAATCATCTGAGGATCGGCCCCGTAGGCCTCTTCCAGCACTTCACGAATGGCAATGGCGGGCATGGTGGAACTGGCCAGCTTGTTTGCCAGCATGTAGCTCATTGCGCTGCCCAGATTCTCGTGTTTCAGCAACGTCGCATGAAAAAAACTGGCCAGCATGGGTTCGCAGTCGGCCAGACTGCGCGCCTCATCTTTGATGTTTTTCCAGACCAGCTCTAATTCATCATTCGACATTACAACCGTCCTCCGAATTCCGTCGCGTGCTAAAGTCATGTCTTCTGTACGCTGGGCAAAACGAGATAAGCGCCGTCAAACGGCGCATATCGTTCTCCTCGAAAAGGGATTAGCTGGCGCTCTCGTCTTTACGCGACCGGCCCAGCAGGCTCAGCGCGGCCTCTCGTGCATCTTTGCCGCAGTAAAGCACCTGCCACAACTGTTCGGTAATCGGCATCTCAACGTTAAGGCGCGTTGAAAGGGCCATGACTTCTTTCGTGTTGCGGTAGCCTTCAACAACCTGTCCAATCTGGTCACAGGCCGCATCCACGCTCATCCCCTGCCCCAGCATCATCCCGAAACGCCGGTTACGCGACTGATTGTCGGTACAGGTCAAGACCAAATCGCCCAATCCGGCCATTCCCATAAACGTCGAGGGATCCGCCCCCAACGCAACGCCCAAGCGGGTCATCTCGGTCAGACCGCGGGTAATCAATGCCGTCCGGGCATTCGCGCCGAAGCCCATCCCGTCGGACATCCCCGCGCCGATGGCGATAACGTTTTTAACTGCGCCGCCCAGTTGCACGCCGATGAAATCCGGATTGCGATAAACCCGGAAACTTTTGCCGCAGTGCAGCAGTTCCTGCAGATCATCGGCAAACAGGCTGTCCGTCGACGCCAGTGCGATCGCGGTAGGCAGACCGGCAGCCAGCTCTTTGGCGAACGTCGGTCCCGACAGCACCGCCAAAGGTATTGCATCGCCCAACGCTTCTCGTGCCACATCCTGCAACAGGCGCCCGGTTTCGGCTTCCAGCCCTTTGGTCGCCCAAACGATGCGCGCATCCGCACGCAGATACGGTTTGATCTGGCGCAATACGTCGCCAAACACATGGCTCGGCACAACCACCAGAATATTTCGGCTGGCGGCCACGGCACGCGTCAGATCGCTCTCCAGCAGCAACGTATCCGGAAAAGGCACGTCCGGTAGAAACGCCTGATTGCACCGGGCATCCTGCAACGCCTGCACGTGGGCAGGGTCATGCCCCCAGAGCACAACGTTATGGCCGTTGCGCGCCAGTGTGATCGCCAGTGCAGTGCCGTAGGATCCGGCACCGATAACGGCCATGGAAGCGTCAGGCATGTTCATCAGGCATCCAGCTGCGGCGCGGCGGCGCCTTCTTCGGATGCTTGCTGTTCCAGGTAGTTCATGAACAGCGCATCAAAGTTGACCGGCGCCAGGTTCAGCTGCGGGAAAGTACCGCGAGAAACCAGACTGGTGATGCATTCGCGCGCATACGGGAACAGTACGTTCGGGCAGTAAGCGCCCAGGCAGTGAGCCAACTGCGGGCCTTCCAGACCGGAAACAGTGAAAATACCCGCCTGCTGAACTTCGCACAGGAACGCCGTTTCTTCACCCAGCAGCGCAGTCACCGTGACGCGCAGCACCACCTCGTAGACGTCGTCGGCCAGCTGGCTAGACGCCGTATCCAGATCCAGTTTGACCTCAGGGCTCCACTCCTGCTGAAACACCTGCGGTGCCTTCGGCGCTTCGAAAGAGATATCTTTGGTGTAGATACGCTGGATTTGGAATGAGGTTTCGACGTTGTTGTGTTCGGACATAGTTGAAAATACCTTTTTTGTTAGATTTCCCTGACGCGCTTCCCTGTCTGCGGAAAGTCAACGCCAGCGCTAAGGGCCCCGCGCCCGGTCAATCATTGCCGCGGGCGCGACGGACGGCCGTCCCGGTTACTTGCCGCGCACCAATGGAAGGTTTTCGCCGCTCCAGCCCGCAAGACCGTCTTTCAGGATCGCAACACGGGTAAAGCCCGCGCTGAAGAGCTGCTCCGCCGGCTGACGGGAAGACATCCCGTTAGCGCAGACCACGATGACCGGCTGATCCTTGTGCTTTTCCAGTTCGCCCAGGCTACCGTTTTTAATATCGTTGGGTAACAGGTTGATGGAACTGGCGATGTGGCCACGGCGATACTCTTCACGCGTGCGCAGATCGACAATAACCGCATCTTCTTTGTTGATCTGTCGGATCGCTTCTGTACGAGCAACCTCTTTCACCTTTGAAAACTTACTTTTAAACGTAAGCACGATAACCAGAACAAGCAACACAACCCAAGCCAGGCTGAGGATCGGGTGTCTGCTAACGAATGGCATGATCTCTTGCATAATGTCTTGCATGAGGTGTAACGACTCCGGAATCAGTTAAGCAATCAATATTGAGGCGTTTGAGTATACCTGCGCGATAGGGCAATTACAGCCTGAAAGCCAATATCGCCGAGCGAATCTGCGCGTAGCGACATAAAAACCCGCAAAAAAGCGGCATGCGCGATCATTTATGCGGAGCGTCTTCCACTTATCTATTATTGATCTCATTCCGGCCTGCGTCGGTGTCTCTCGCACACAGTTAGTAATAGAAAGCCTGAGTGAGACAACTGGTCAGCGGCTGAGCATCGTGGAATAATCCATCATCATGAATAAAAGCGCGTTTTCTGTACCATTAGGGACAACCGGCCGCCGACGTCGGCGACTATACTGCGCCAGTGCATTGTGCATTGGCGCTTTACTGTTGCCGTTCCGCAGCGGGGCCGACGACAACCAGCAACAGCTCAAATCTCTGCAGCAGAACATCGCCGCTAAAGAGAAGAGCGTGACGGAGCAGCAACAGCGGCGCAGCGCTCTGCTGGAGCAGTTGAAACGCCAGGAACAGTCTATTTCACAATCCAGCCGCCAGCTGCGGGAAACGCGCGGCACGTTGGAGAGTCTCGCGCAGGAAATCAAGGCGCTCAACGCCTCCATCGCCAAACTGCAGTCGCGACAGAAAGCGCAGGAGCAACTGCTCTCACAACAGCTGGATGCCGCCTTCCGTCAGGGTCAGCACAGCGGAATTCAACTCATTCTGAGCGGCGAGGAAAGCCAGCGTCGCGAACGCATTCTGGCGTACTTCGGATATCTGAATCAGGCCCGTCAGGAATCTATCGCCCATCTGCAGCAAACGCGCACCGACCTTGCGCAGCAAAAACAGGCGCTGGGAGACCGGCTGGCGCGTCAGCAAAGTTTGCTCAGCGAACAACAGCAGCAGCAGAAAACCCTGGAACAGGCCCAGGGCGAACGCCAGAAGACGCTTAGCACGCTCGAAAGCACGCTGGAAAAAGACCGGCAGCAATTGACCGAACTGCGCCAGAACGAAGCCCGTCTGCGCGATAAAATCGCCCGCGCCGAGCGCGAAGCCCGCGCGCGCGCCGAGCGAGAAGCCCGAGAGGCCGCACGCGTCAGAGAAAAAGAAGATAAGGCGAAACGCAGCGGCACCCGCTACACCCCCACCGACAGCGAACGTTCTCTAATGGCGCGCACCGGCGGGCTGGGAAGACCGGATGGACAGGCCTACTGGCCGATTCGCGGTCAAACCCTGCACCGTTACGGCGAGCCATTGCAGGGCGAACTCCGCTGGAAAGGACTGGTGATCGGCGCGCCGGAAGGCTCCGAGGTCAAAGCCATCGACGACGGCAGCGTACTGATGGCCGACTGGCTGCAAGGCTACGGTCTGATGGTGGTGATTGAGCACGGCAAAGGCGACATGAGCCTATATGGATATAACCAGAGCGCATTGGTGTCCGTCGGCGACAAGGTCAAGGCAGGACAAGCCATCGCGCTCGTCGGCACCAGCGGCGGACAAAGCCAGCCGGCGCTCTATTTTGAAATTCGGCGTCAAGGTCAGGCCGTTAACCCACTCCCCTGGTTAGGAAGGTAGTTTTGCGTCCATTTATTTCTCGCGTTATTTCGGCTATCGCCCTGTGTGGCCTGATTGTTCCGGCCTGGGCCGGCAAACTGTCTATTGTTATCGACGACTTCGGCTACCGCCTCCACAATGAACGACAGGTCCTGGCCATGCCGACGGCGATTTCCGTCGCGGTGCTGCCGAACGCGCCGAACGCGCGAGAAATGGCGACGCAAGCCCACCAGCAGGGGCGCGAAGTCCTGATCCATCTGCCCATGGCTCCGATGAGCAAACAGCCGTTGGAGCGAGACACTCTGCGACCGGACATGAGCAGCGAAGAGATCCAGCGCATTCTGCGTGAGGCGGTCGGTAAGGTGCCCTATGCCGTCGGGCTTAATAATCATATGGGCAGCGCCATGACCGCCAGCCTGCCGGGCATGCAGAAAGTGATGCAGGCCATGGCCGCTTACCGTCTCTACTTTCTGGACAGCATGACGATAGGCAGCAGCCAAGCCAGCCGCGCGGCGGAAGGCACCGACGTTAAAGTCATCAAACGCAGGGTTTTTCTGGATGACAGCCAGAACGAAGCCGACATTCGCAAACAGTTCAGCCGAGCCGTTGAGTTGGCCCGCCGCAACGGCTCCGCCATCGCCATCGGCCATCCGCACCCCAATACCCTCCGCGTACTGCAACAAATGTTGCCCACGCTGCCCTCCGATATCGTGCTGGTACGGCCTAGCCAGCTATTGAACGAACCTCAGGACCCCCAGCGGTACCGACCTTTGCCGGTCTATACCGCCTCGAAACACACGTTCCGTCCGCCGTCGCAGTGTCGGGCTAAACGCCCCTTGCCGCCGATGCCCCAACCGCAGGTGCTTAGCCAGCTTAGCGAAAACATGGGCCGCAGTGCTCCCATCGTCTACCTCAAGCAGCGTTGGCAGACCTGGACGGGCGATCCCCTCATCAGTACGCCACCGGCAGAAAAATAATGCCAGGCTGTCCGCTGGAAAATGAAATGCTATGATAGCGCCCAATAGATAGCGTGAGGCGCGGTGCCTCACCTAACAGCTTAGCAAGGGTAATTCCCATGATTATCGTGACTGGCGGCGCCGGCTTTATCGGCAGCAATATCGTGAAAGCGTTGAATGACCAAGGTTACCGGGACATTCTGGTAGTTGATAACCTGAAAGACGGCACCAAGTTCGCCAACCTGGCGGATCTGGATATCGCCGACTATATCGATAAAGAAGATTTCATCGCTAATATCGTCGCCGGCGACGATTTGGGTGATATCGAAGCGATCTTCCACGAGGGCGCCTGCTCTTCCACCACCGAGTGGGACGGGAAGTACATGATGGATAACAACTATCAGTACTCCAAAGAGGTGCTGCATTACTGTCTGGAGCGCAGCATTCCCTTCCTGTATGCCTCTTCCGCCGCCACCTACGGCGGGCGTAGCAACCACTTTGTGGAAGAGCGTCAGTTCGAACAGCCGCTGAATGTTTACGGCTACTCCAAATTTCTGTTCGATCAGTACGTGCGTGAAATTCTGCCGCACGCGGGCTCGCAGGTCTGCGGCTTCCGCTATTTCAACGTCTACGGACCGCGTGAAGGTCACAAAGGCAGCATGGCCAGCGTGGCATTCCACCTTAACCAGCAGATCCATCAGGGCGAAAATCCGAAGTTGTTCTCCGGCAGCGAAAACTTCAAGCGCGACTTCGTCTATGTCGCCGACGTCGCCGCCGTTAACCTGTGGTTCTGGAAACAGGGCGTATCCGGTATTTTCAACTGCGGGACCGGCCGGGCTGAGTCGTTCCAGGCCGTCGCCGACGCCGTACTGGATTACCACAAGACCGGCAGCGTTGAGTACATTCCCTTCCCGGAAAAACTGCAGGGCCGCTATCAGTCCTACACGCAGGCGGATCTGACCAAACTGCGCGCGGCCGGTTATGACAAACCGTTCCACACCGTCGCTGAAGGCGTAGCCGACTACATGGCCTGGCTTAACCGCGACGCATAATCCTGCGTGACCGTAGGGGATCTCGAACGGTATGAAAATTCTGGTAATCGGCCCGTCCTGGGTCGGCGACATGATGATGTCGCACAGTCTTTATCGCACGCTCAAGGCCGAACATCCGGATGCCGTCATCGACGTGATGGCGCCGGCCTGGTGCCGTCCGCTGCTGGCGCGCATGCCGGAAGTGAATGAGGCGCTGGCCATGCCGCTGGGCCACGGCGCGCTCCAGCTGGGTGAGCGTCGCCGTCTGGGCGTCGCACTCCGGCTTCAGCGCTACGACCGTGCGTACGTCCTGCCTAACTCATTCAAATCCGCGTTAGTGCCGTTTTTCGCAAAGATACCCCAGCGCACCGGCTGGCGCGGCGAAATGCGCTATGGATTGCTGAATGACGTTCGCGTGCTGGACAAGGCGGCCTTTCCGCTGATGGTGCAACGTTACGTCGCGCTCGGCTATGACTCGAAGGCGATGAACAGCGCGGACGATCTCCCTGCGCCGCTGCCGTGGCCGCAGCTGCAGGTCTCCGAGGCCGAAATCTCAGCGGCACTCGCCGAGTTCAGTCTGCAGGGCGACCGACCGCTAATCGGATTCTGCCCCGGCGCGGAATTCGGGCCGGCCAAACGCTGGCCGCATTACCACTATGGCGCACTGGCTCAAGCGCTGATCGAACGCGGCTATCAGGTAGCGCTGTTCGGTTCAGCCAACGACCGTCAGTCGGGCGAAGATATTCGCAACACCCTGACGACACAGGCTCAGACGTCCTGCTTCAATCTGGCGGGCGATACCACGCTGGACCAGGCCGTCGTGCTGCTCGCCGCCTGCCGCGTCGTGGTCAGCAACGACTCCGGTCTCATGCATGTCGCCGCCGCGCTCAATCGGCCGCTCGTCGCCCTCTACGGCCCCAGCAGTCCCGACTTTACGCCGCCGCTTTCCAAAGAAGCGGAAGTGATCCGCTTGATCAGCGGCTATCATCGCGTGCGCAAAGGCGATGCGGAACAGGGTTATCATCAGAGCCTGATCGACATTCAGCCGGAACGGGTGTTGAACACGCTGGAAAAGCATTTGCACGAGCGAGGAGCGCAGGCATGAGAGTGCTGATCGTGAAAACCTCCTCGATGGGAGATGTTCTGCACACCCTACCCGCGTTGACCGATGCTATGCACGCCGTACCCGGCATCCAATTCGACTGGGTGGTCGAAGAGGGTTTCGCCCAGATCCCTGGCTTGCATCCGGCCGTTAACCGGGTGATCCCGGTCGCGATTCGCCGCTGGCGCAAAAGCTGGTTCAGCGCCGCCGTTCGCCAGGAGCGTTCGGCGTTCAAGCGTTTGCTACGTTCCCGGCGTTACGACGCGGTCATCGACGCGCAGGGATTGATCAAAAGCGCTTTGCTAGTCACGCGTCTGGCGCACGGCAATAAGCACGGGCTGGACTGGAAAAGCGCCCGCGAGCCGCTGGCCAGTTGGTTTTATCAATACCGCCACCGGGTGGCGCGCGAGCAGCATGCCGTCGAACGCATTCGTGAACTGTTTTCAACCAGTCTGAACTATCGCCGCCCTGCGGAAACCGGGGATTACGCGATTGCAGCCCAATTTTTGACCTCACCGCCGGAAGACGCCGGGCATTATCTGGTCTTCCTGCACGCCACCACCCGCGACGAAAAGCACTGGCCGGAAGAAAACTGGCGCGAACTGATCGCACTTATGCAACCGAGTGGTCTAGGGATTAAACTGCCGTGGGGAGCAGACCATGAGTATCAGCGCGCGCTGCGGCTCGCGGACGGTTTCCCGCACGTGGATGTTCTGCCGCGGCTGAATCTGGAACAGGTCTCTACGGTATTGGCTGGTGCCAAGGCCGTCGTCTCGGTGGATACCGGGCTTAGTCATCTGACGGCGGCGCTCGATCGGCCGAATATTACGCTCTATGGCCCGACGGACCCGGGATTGATCGGCGGATATGGGAAAAATCAAATCGCCGTCGTATCCCATGACAAAACGATGCGTTCCATCACCAGCGCCGACATTTTTTCCCGCTTGCCGCTGGATTAAAAACATGATTCCTGACTATAAAAATGACAAATAAGAATATTCCACCTCATCAAGGGGATACTTTGATGTCATGTTCAACTTTGATTGTACGAAAACAGACAAAATGCAGAATAGGGAGCTGGAGATTCTTCCCAGAAGGTAAATATGTCGATATCGAGCCATAAACCCATTGCGCTATTTTTACTGGTCATAACGTTATTGCTGTGCTCTTTTTGGGCTATTCCCAGCAAACTTTTACCTTTCCACCGGAATTTACTTATTTACGGCGCCTTCGTCTTTTCCCTGCTACTTTTTTTCAAAGACCGACGCTTTTTGCAAAATCTGGATACAGGCAAGATAAAAAATGTGCTGGTGATATTGGGCATAATGACCGTCGTAACGTTGTCATGCGCGCTTTTATTTTCCCCCCACTTGCACGACACGATGAGGGCCTGGCACAGTCAATGGATGAGGCCGCTCATGCTATTTGTCTACGGCCTAATCTTTTATTCAATTATTGCGTTCAATTTTCCAAACCTGAGCTACAAAAAACTGATTACCGCCATCATTTTGAGCTTTTGGGCGCCAATTTTTCTTCATATTTTGACGATTGTGTATATGTACTTTAAGTCCGGCGCTGTCATGTGGGGAGAAACCTATATCTTCCCATCACGTCTGGAACTTAGCTTTCAAATCAATCTGATAAGCATCATCATTTTTTCTGATTTACTGTTGCGCATATTGGAAAACCGACGCCTGTTGATGCTGAATACCGGCGTTGTCGTGGCGTTGATTATCTCCAACGTCATTGCGACCGGCCTCGCAAATACCCGCTGGGGCACAGTCGGCATGGTCTTCGGAATATTATCCATCAGTCTGGTGTTTATTATTAGAAAGATTCACACCATTAATCTGTGGAAATTAAGCCTCTACTCGTTGCTTATTATTTGCACCGTAGTAAGCGTCGGCCTGTTTTCCTATGAAAAAGACCCTCGCTGGAAAAACATCAGAGAAGATGTAGAAGTGGGGTGGAATGCTCCCAGCAACAGCTTTTGCTTTATTTTTAACAGCCCGGAACGCGTCATTCCCGTGCATGCGGATGGTACACCGGTCAGCCACTCGAACGCATGTCGAATCGCCTATGTCCACCAGGCGACGGATTTTATCGTTGAATATCCGTTGGGAATTGGCACCAGCAAAACGGCATTTTTACAACGATTGCATGAGAAATACAATAATCCGCTGATCGATATTAGCCATAGCCATAGCGGTATTCTGGAATATGGTCTGCAATACGGCATTATCGGGATTTTACTGTGGATTATTTACAACCTGATGATATTTAAAATATCAATCCATGCGTTCTTTAAAGAAAATAAGACCGTAGGCGTAGTGCTTCTACTCCTTTCGAGCGGTTTTTTCTTCCGTTCAATGGTGGACAGAATATTATTAGATCATTATATGGAAGAATATATGTTCCTCAGCGGACTACTCTTGGGGATTATCGCCTATAAGCCCGGCGCTTCCGAACAAACCGCTAACGATTGAAAGCAAGCAGAATATCATTGATACGAATGATGATATTCTGTTTTTCATTGCATGCAGTGTTTTCAAATATACAATAACGTTAGATAATTTATTATTACGTACAGGCCAACATGGAAAATATTCGAGAAATTAACCGGGTTGATAAGTCACATATCAAACTAAGCTACGTCACTCACTTTTATTGCAACCAAAGCGATATCGACTCCGTTATCTCGCTGCTGCGCGAGTACGAGCAGTACTCCCCCGACCTGCTGGACGTTATCCAGTTCGTCATCGTCGACGACGGCTCCCCGGTCAGTTACGACATCCCCGAATTCAACCTAAACCTTATCTGGATCAAGATTAACGAGAACATTCCGTGGAATCAGGCCGGTGCGCGAAACCTCGGCGCGCTGTACGCCAAGTCCGATAAAATCGTCATGACCGACCTCGACCATATCATCCATGAGAATACGCTGCGCTACATGTCGGACAGGCGCAATCCGGGACGCACTTTCTTCAAGCTCTATCGCAACTCACCGGAAAACCCGCAGAAAATCTATAAAGGCCACTCCAACCTGTTCTTTATGTCCCGCGCCCGATTCATGCGATTCTTCGGCTACGACGAAGAATTTGCGGGCAACTATGGAGCGGAAGATTATCGCTTCGTGAAATACCAGAAGTACCACGGCTCCATTCAGCGTTATTTGTCAAAGAAATACCTGTGTTCGGAAAGAAATGTAAACCGCAATAAGTCGTATCACACGCTGGAGCGCGATCTCTCGGCCAACACGCCCGTCGATGATAAAAAGAAACATGAGATCGAAACCTACGGCGAGGAGTTCGGACACAGCAGAATGTTTCTGAACTTCAGTTGGAGCATCGTGAAAAACGTCCACCGTAAGCCGCCTGCACGCAAGAAAAATACGCTCTGGAAACCGATGTGGTGGTTCAGATACCTGTTCGGTTTTCTGGCCCGCTAAATATAACGCCCCTCGACTTTCGTCAGGGGCGTTTTGACTCGCCCGAAGGCACCGGCCAACGAGGTTGTTGCAGCAAAGCTGCCTTAGCGAATCACACCACCCGCTTCGCCTTTATCCGCTCAATTCGACGCGCTACCTTATCCATCACCTGCTGTGGCTTAATCGCCTCCATCACATGACCTTGCTGAATCGCGAGGTTATTGGTGACCCCATAAATGACATCATGCAGGTCCGGATCCTGATAAGGGCCGGTGCTGTGCGGCTCCGCCGTCACAAACAGGCTAACCGTCGGTACCCTAAGCGCGATTGCAATATGCAAAGGCCCCGTGTCCCCGGTCACCAACACATCCATACCGTTGATCAGTCCTACTAACGCTTTCAGGCTGGACGAACCGATATGGTTGACGATACGGGCATGCAACACCGGGTTTACCTGCCGCAGCAGCGACTCGGCTAGCGGGCTATCGCCCGACCACCCCGTCAGTGCAATCTGGCAGGTCGGGTCCGTGGTAAGAAAATGCTCGGCCACCGCGGCGAAATACTCCACCGGCCAGCACCGTTCAGACGTCGAGGCTCCCATCTGAAATCCAATCACCGTTCCGCGTCCGATGCTGTCGGCCGGCGGCACCGCAAAAGGAATGCGCATACTGATATCGCTGACGTCCGCTCCCAGCATAGAAACCAGCGCCAGCTTGCGCTGAATCACATGCCCGCGGAAGCCGACGACATACCCCGCCAGCCAGCGATCCATCGGCGTGATACCGTCGACATAGTTATCGCGCAGCACGTATTTCGCCCCTGACATCACCGCGCTCAGATAGTCGTAAGGATCGTGTGAATGCAGAATGATAGCCAGGTCGGGCACGCCGAACCGCCGGATGTCCCGAACCAGCTGAGGCACCGTTTTGATTTTGGTATTCCAGCACACGACGTGCTGCCAATCTTCTCCACCTTCAACGAAGGCTTCCAGCTTCTTGTGCACGACCAGCGTGATCTTCGCCTGGGGGAAGCGCTGGCGCACCGCATGGATGGCCGGCGTATTAAACATCAAATCGCCCAGCGCGGTTGTAGAATAAATGACAATGTGGGAGAACGCGCTCTCCGTCACGAGCTGAGGCGCGGGCTGAAGCCGACCGCAGCAACGGGTATACATACGCAAAAACAGATCTACGAGTTTAAATTTCCAGCCTTTTTTCATCTAAACAGCCTTAATTCCCTGATAATATTCCGACAACGTTTTCCCCCTTGTTTTCTCTGCCAGCCAGGCGAATAACGCCTCTACGTCACGATATAGCGTTTCTATATGTTGCTCTGTAGGAAATGTCGGGCTGCCTCCCGGCATTAATTCCGACGAATGGAGCATAAACTCAACATAGTCGTTGCCCTCCGCCAACACTTTTTCCACCACCGATTCCATCTGACGCAGGTTGGCGCCTTTCGGCCGCACCCAATTCACGGAAGCGCTGCGCTGTTTTCCTCGCAGGCGATCGTATATCCGGGTCATCGCGTTGAGGAAACCGCTGTGCTTATACTGAATGCTCATTGGCACTTCCAGCAACGTAGAGTTACCCGGTTGAGCAATGTTATTCGAATCCATGAAGTACGCATGGTGCGGGAAACGACTGTAGTCTGTGCCGCCTTGCCCGTTCGGGTCACCCGGCGAAAACCGCCAGTTCACGCGCGGTGTGACGGAGCAGTCAATCTCATAGCCGTACTCAATCAACAGTTGAACGTAGTCTTCGTCCAACGCCCAGCGGCCAGAGCGATGGCTACGGATTTTGCGTTGGAACGTATCTTCAAGTAACGACGTCATGTACTCGATTTTCTGGCGCATCAACGCCTTCGGGTATTCGATCAGATAAGGTTTATAGCGCCAATCATCCCCGGTCAGATCGAACTCAGGCGGATTGTTCCAGGCATGCAGGTGCATCCCGACCTCTCCCTCGTCTCGGGCGATAACATCCCTGGCGAACTCAATATAGGCGGGATCTAAAGCCATTTCGTAATTTGTCAACCAGGTTGGCTTGAAACCGTATTTTTCACAAAGCTGCTGAAACCGCGGCAAATAATGAGAATTCCTTGTCGTAATCCTGTCATGACTCTGCCAAAGATTGTCTCCTTCCGTATCGATCGTGATGATAAATGCTGGTTTACACATGGAAATGGCGCCTGATAATCTAAGGACGTAAAGTGACGTAGGTCGGTGATGTAGGAAGCCTAAGCCGCTACCGTCGCCGTTAAAAGTCATTATTGTAACCAAAGATGTTGCTACGCACGTTAAATGGATATGGATAACGAAGTTCGTCGGGGATCAGTAGTAGCCACTCAGAGCGATGTCATCTAAAATCGCCTTCTGCTTGCAATGAGAAACACCGCTGATGAATCACACCACAGCCCATGCCGTCAGGCATATTCTGCTGATAAAATTTCGCCATCATGGCGACATGCTGTTAACCACTCCGGTCATCAACACTCTGAGTCAAACCTATCCGAATGCCCAAATCGATGTTCTGCTGTACCTTGAAACGCAGGATATGCTGGCGGCTAATTCACGCATCCATCGTATTTTCGCCATCGATCGCCAATGGAAAAAACAGGGGCTGCGGACCCAGCTCAGCAAAGAGTGGCAGTTGATCGGCCAGTTGCGTCATCAGCGCTACGATCTCGTCATCAACCTGGCCGATCAGTGGCGAAGCGCCTTGATAGCGAAACTGACCGGCGCGCCGGTTCGGCTGGGTTTTGACTTTGATAAACGTCAGCATCCGCTATGGCGATACTGCCATAGCGATTTGGTCAGCACGGCGCAGCATGAGCACCAACACACCGTGGAGCAAAACCTCTCTATTCTCTCACCGCTGGGCATTCCTTCCGTCAGCACGCAGGTCACGATGGGGTATACCGCCGAAGACTGGACGCAGTGTCAGGAAAAACTGCGGCAGCAGCAGGTTGACGGTCCCTACATCGTCGTCCAGCCCACCTCCCGCTGGCTGTTCAAATGCTGGAGCGAAACGAATATGGCGGCGGTGATTTCCGCACTGCGGCAGGACGGGCACACCGTCGTCGTGACATCCGGACCGGATGCAAAAGAGCAAAAAATGGTGTCCGATATTCTTGCCCGCTGCCCGTCCAGCGGCGTGATCTCGCTCTCCGGTCAGCTGACGTTGCGCCAGTTGGCGGCGCTTATCGACCATGCCCGCCTGTTTTTGGGCGTTGATTCCGTTCCCATGCATATGGCCGCCGCCCTGCAAACCCCCAGCATCGCTCTATTTGGCCCTTCGAAACTGCACTTCTGGCGTCCCTGGCAGGCGCCGGGAGAAGTGATCTGGGCCGGCGACTACGGCACGCTACCCGACCCCGATGATATCAACACCGGCACACAACAACGCTATCTCGACCTGATCCCCGTCGAGGCGGTCACGGCCGCGGCACGGAGACAACTATCATGAGTCATTTTCGCCTCGCCATCGTGCGGCAAAAATATCGGCCGGACGGCGGCGCAGAACGCTTTGTAAGCCGCGCGCTAGAGGCGCTGGAAGATCAAGATTTACAGCTGAACGTTATTACGCGTCAGTGGCAGGGTGAAAAGAAGCCAAACTGGCATTTGCACCTGTGTAATCCCCGCTACTGGACCCGAGTCGGGCGTGAGCGCGGATTCGCCGACGCCGCCCGCGCCCTGTGGCAGCAAGAGCAGTTCGATTTGGTGCAGAGCCACGAACGTATCGCAGGATGCGACATTTATCGCGCCGGCGACGGCGTTCATCGTCGCTGGCTAATGCAGCGCGCACGTCTGCTGCCCGCCTGGCGCAAACCGCTACTCTTTGCCAACCGGTTCCATCGCTATGTCATGCAGGCGGAAAGCGATATGTATCGGGCGCCGCAGTTGAAAGCGGTCATCTGCAACGCAGAACTGATTAAACAGGAAATTATCGAAGAGTTCGGCCTCAACGCGGACAAGATCCATGTGATTTACAACGCCATCGACAGCACACGCTTTTTACCCGCAGAAGAGTCGCAGCGCCGGGCAATGCGCACCGCGCTGGCGCTGCCGCATGACGCCTGCGTGATGGTTTACGTCGGATCCGGCTTCGAACGCAAAGGGCTGGCGGCGGCCATCCGGGCCATCGCCGGGACGGACCGCTACCTGATCGTCGTCGGGCAGGATAAAGCGGAACGTCAATACCGGGCGCTGGCGGCCTCACTGGGATGCAAATCGCGAGTACGCTTTACCGGTATGCAGAAAGATCCACAGCCTTACTATCATGCCGCCGACGGCCTGTTGCTGCCGACGCTCTACGACCCTTTCCCCAACGTGATTCTGGAAGCGATGGCCTGCGGACTGCCGGTCATCACGACCACGACCTGCGGCGGATCGGAATTCATCCGGGCCGGGGAAAATGGTTTCGTCTGCGACGCGCTGGACATCCCGGCGCTGACCGACGCCGTTATGACGCTGCCCGCCGCCGCACCCGGCAGCCGCATGGGCGACGCGGCGCGCGCGCGCATTATCGACGCATCGCCGCAGAAGCTCTCTCAGCAGCTGATCTCGCTCTATCAAACCCTATTGGACTGACGCATGCGAATCTTGATGATCATCGACGGTCTGCCCGGCGGCGGCGCAGAAAAAGTGGTGTTGACGCTGGCGGCCGGCTTGGTCGCCCGGCAGCACCAGGTTTCGCTTTTTTCGCTGCGCGACGTCTGCGAATATCCGATGCCGGAAGGCGTGGATTATCAGACGATCGTCGACCATAGCCGTGCGCCCTGGCGCAAGCTCACCGAGCTTCGCCGCCGCGCTGCGATGCTGGATAAGGCAATTCAAGGTGCGCAAGCGCAGCAGGGTCCGTTCGATTTGGTGTTGTCAAACCTGCACAAGACCGACCGTATTGTGGCTCGCAGCCGGGCGCTGAATCCCGACAAAGTCTGGTTCTGCCTGCACGGCATGTTTTCTCCCTCGTATCTTGGCCATCGGACCGGCCTCTCCCGTTGGTTGAAACGGGTTAAAATTCAGCAGGTCTACCAGCAGCGCAATATCGTTGCGGTGTCTCAGGCGGTACTGTCGGATTTACAAAGCGCCTTTCAGGTACGGCCTTCCAACGCGGCGGTCATCAACAACCCGTTTGATTTTGCGGCGATTGCCGCACTGGCTGACCAGCCCTGCGAACGCGCCGGGACGGATTATCTGGTGCACGTCGGTCGTTTCCATCCGAACAAACGTCACGACCGTCTGATTCGTGCCTATGCGCTGAGCGGCATCGAGATGCCGTTGGTCTTGTTGGGAAAAGGCCGGGACGAGGAAGTACAGCGCATACGGCAGCTGGCCGTCGAGTTGGGCGTGGCCGATCGCGTTATTTTTCAAGGGTTCTGCGACAACCCCTACCCTTATATCCGCCATGCCCGCCTGCTGGTGTTGAGTTCCGACAGCGAAGGCTTCGGCAACGTGCTGGTTGAAGCGCTGAGCTGTGGAACGCCGGTCGTCAGCACACGCTGCCCAGGAGGGCCGGAAGAAATACTGACCGGTCCGCTGGCCCAAGGTCTGGCGGAGCTGTCCGCCGACTCGCTGGCGGAAACGCTGAAGTCGGTGCTGGCCTCTCCTCCGGCAATTGATAAGTCCCTGCTCGAGCGCTACCGCATCGACTCTATATGCGCGGCTTATCTCGCTCTCGGGATGCGTCAACCGTCCCACTTACCCTCTCGATAACGGCAAAGCGGCCCCAAACGGGCCGCTCACATTCTTACGGCTTTCCGTCCCGTCGCAACGGCAGCGTAAGAAAAAATGTCTCTCCCGTGTTTATTAACGTTCTGCTTCGCCTTTCATGCACTGCGGCGATGTCGGGATTTATCTGAAAGAGAGGGATATAACGCCCTCCTGGATCCGCATCGACGGACTGGCATCGTCAATTGTTCACAGAAAAATAGGCGAATATGGATATTTTGTTTCTTTTTCTCATTGGAAGAAAATAGGCCGTCATAAGAAATAATGTTGGGAGTCAGTATAGACTCTATTTTTGCGTCATTCTTCTCGCCAAAATAGACTCGGCATCGATAAAACAGGAATATACGACTGAGAGCAAGAGCCCGTATTTTGACTAGGAATTATCGCATCACGCCAATGTCATACTAAAATGATAACGTCTTTTTATAATCAATAACCACTCAATGATGATACTTATAATTCAATTATTTACATGATTTTAGTGAAAGAAGGTTTATCTCTAATTCATTGTCAAAGAACCTATAGACTGATAGGGTCTCTTAGGACGGCAATACAGTCATTAAGGGAAGAAAAAGACTAAAATGCTTTCGACGCATTATTTTATGGTGGTAAATAAAAACGAGGAATATTGGCTAAAATAGCAAACGGAGACACTGAAAAAATAATCATTAAACACAGAACATACTCGCCTATTATTGAGTCCTTTTCCAATAATGACGACGTTCGATAACGCCAGTATGGCGTTATTAATTCAAGGTATAATTTGTAGCGCAATTCTCAAATTTTATTTATATGAATTATATAATTTTCTCATAACATTCTTGAGAAGAAACTCACGACACACCGCATTATAAAGTCCCGATATTACAGTGATTTACGTTCTAATGGCGACAAGGCGCAATAGTTGCAACATATTGATTGATTGAGCATTACACATCCCTGTAAAAAAAAGGATATCGCAGTCTCCGCTATCGTAAGTGATAGATTTAGCGGCTATAAATATATAGAATTCGCTATCTCTGACTTAAATATCGATACTTATGTTACAGCTGCTGTATACCTTTCTGCTTTACCTTATCCAGCCTTTTATCTGGATCCGTCTTTGGCTCCGCGGCCGCAAAATCCCTGCCTATCGCAAACGCTGGGGCGAACGTTATGGCTTCTACAAAGACACCGTAAAACCGGAAGGTATCCTGCTGCATTCCGTCTCCGTGGGAGAAACACTGGCCGCTGTACCGCTGGTGAGAGCCTTACGCTACCGCTATCCTTCGCTGCCCATCACCGTCACCACGATGACGCCGACCGGCTCGGAACGCGCGCAATCCGCCTTCGGCAAAGACGTGTACCACGTCTATCTGCCCTATGATTTACCGGGCGCGATGAAGCGCTTTTTGAATCACGTTCAGCCACGGTTGGTCATTGTAATGGAAACCGAGCTTTGGCCCAATATGATCGATGCCCTGCATCAGCGTCATATTCCGCTGGTTATCGCCAACGCACGTCTTTCCGAACGCTCCGCCGCCGGCTACAAAAAGCTGGGCAAACTGATGCGTACCCTGATGCGACGCATCACCCTGATCGCCGTTCAGAATGCGGAAGACGGCGAGCGGTTTATTTCACTGGGCCTTAAGCGTAAACAGCTGAACGTCACCGGCAGCCTGAAATTCGATATCTCCGTCACGCCGGAGCTGGCGGCGAAAGCCGTGACGCTGCGCCGCCAGTGGGCCTCACAGCGCCCGGTGTGGATCGCAGCCAGCACTCACGACGGCGAAGAAAAGATCATCGTCGATGCGCACTACGAACTGCTGAAGACCTTCCCTAACCTGCTGCTGATTCTGGTGCCGCGCCATCCGGAGCGTTTTAACGACGCCAAAACCATCGTCAGCAAGGCCGGTCTCGAATATACCCTGCGCAGCGAAGGCGCTATCCCCTCGGCCTCATCGCAGGTGGTCATCGGCGATACGATGGGCGAACTGATGCTGCTGTACGGCATCGCCGACCTGGCCTTTGTCGGCGGCAGCCTGATAGGACGCGGCGGGCATAACCCGCTGGAGCCCGCAGCGCATGCGCTCCCGGTGCTGATGGGCCCACATACGTTCAACTTCAAAGATATTTGCGCCCGATTGCAGCAGTCCGACGGCCTGATCACGGTGACGGACACCGCCTCATTGGTCGAACAGGTCAGTAATCTTCTCTCCGACGATGACTATCGCCAGTATTACGGGCGTCACGCGGTGCAGGTACTGCATAAAAATCAGGGCGCGCTGCAAAGTCTGCTAAAACTCCTGGAACCCTACCTACCTCCGCGGAGACAATAATGATCCATCCTCGCCTGTCTGTCGTGCTCATCAGCCGCAATGAGGCTGAACTACTGCCGGACTGCCTGGCCTCTGTCTCCTGGGCGGATGAGATCATCGTTCTGGATTCCGGCAGCAGCGACGACACGCAGGCGATCGCGCGTCAGTACGGCGCACAGGTATTCGAGCATGACGACTGGCCGGGCTTCGGTCGGCAACGTCAGCGGGCTCAAAGCTACGCCAGCGGCGACTATATCTTCATGATCGACTGCGATGAGCGCGTCACGCCTGAGCTGAAACGCGCGATTGAGCGCGTGCTCGCGGCACCCGACGGCAAAACGGTCTATCGCTGTGCCCGCCGCAATCTGTTTTTAGGGCGCTTTATGCGCCACAGCGGTTGGTATCCCGATGAGGTGATACGCCTTTATCCGCGCCACTATCGCTACAACGATAATGAGGTGCATGAGTCGCTGGATTATGGCGACGCGCGCGTCGTTTCGCTGGCAGGCGATCTCAAGCATCTCACCTGTCGGGATTTTTTCGCCTTTCAGCAAAAGCAGTTTGATTATGCCGCCAGCTGGGCGCAGTCGCGTTTCCAGGCGGGTAAACGCTGCAGCTACCTTTCCATCCTGATCCATACGCTCGGCGCCTTCGCCAAGACCTGGCTGCTGCGCGCGGGCTTTCTGGACGGCAAGCGCGGGCTGCTGCTGGCGATAGTCAATGCGCAGTATACGTTTAATAAATATACTGGATTATGGGCCCTGAATAACCAGCGTAAACATCATGACGACTAGAGCGATTTACCCCGGCACCTTTGACCCGTTGACCAATGGCCATCTCGACCTGCTGACCCGCGCCGCCCGGATGTTCGACCACTTGATCCTGGCGATAGCCGCCAGCCCCAGCAAAAATACGCTGTTCACGCTGGAAGAGCGCGTCGCGCTGGCGCACGAAGTGACCAGTCATCTGACCAACGTCGAAGTGATGGGATTCAGCGAACTGATGGCGCATTTTGCTCAGAAACATCAGGCGAATATTTTGGTGCGCGGACTGCGGGCGGTATCCGACTTCGAGTATGAGTGGCAGTTGGCGAAGATGAACACGCACCTGATGCCCGAGCTGGAGAGCGTGTTCCTGATGCCGGCGGAGCAGTGGTCCTTTATTTCGTCCACGCTGGTGAAAGAGGTCGCCCGGCACGGCGGCGACATCGATCCGTTTCTCCCTTCCCCCATCTCGGCAGCCCTGAAGAAAAAACTGGCCTGACGCGTCGTCAGCGCTGGCAGCTGCGGCAAAAGAACGTGCTGCGCTGCCCTTGCTTCAGACTTTCAATCAACGTCCCGCAGTGGCGGCAAGGCTCGCCGCTGCGCCCGTAGACCTGCAGTTCCTGCGCAAAATAGCCCGGTTTGCCGTCCGACTGCAGGAAGTCCCGCAGCGTGGTTCCGCCCTGTTCAATGGAGCGTAGCAGCACTTTCTTAATGGTGGCCGCCAATAGGTGGAACTCAGCCTCGCTCAACGTGCCAGCGGCTCTCTCCGGCAAAATGCCCGCGCTGAACAGGGATTCGCTGGCGTAGATGTTACCCACGCCAACCACCAGCTTATTATCCATGATCCAGAGCTTTATCGGCGTCTGGCGGCCCCGCGCTTTCTGGAACAGGTAGTCACCGCTGAATGCATCACTGAGCGGCTCCGGTCCTAAATGCGCCAGCACGGAACTCGTCGCCGGGTCCGCACTCCACAGCCAGGCGCCGAAGCGGCGTGGGTCGGTGTAGCGGAGCACCTTGCCGCTGTCCAGAACCAGATCAACATGGTCATGCTTGCCGGGTTCCACATATTCGGGCAGCACGCGCAAACTGCCGGACATGCCGAGATGGACGATAATCCAACCGCGAGTCAGCTCAATCAGCAGGTATTTAGCGCGACGCTGTACGCTGAGCACCGGTTCACCACTCAACGACATAATCTCAGGGGATACCGGCCAGCGCAGGCGCGCATTGCGCACTTCGGCGTGCAGAATGGTATGTCCGGCCAGATAGGGTTCGATACCCCGGCGGCTGGTTTCCACCTCTGGTAATTCAGGCATGTTTCCTCCCGAGAAAAGTCATGGCCAACACTCTACCACAGCCGTATTCGCCAATTGCAGACACAAAAAAAACCCGGCCGAAGCCGGGTTTTTGATAATCCACTAAAATTATTTGATTTTAGCTTCTTTATAGATCACATGCTGACGGACAACGGGATCGAATTTCTTCAGTTCCAGTTTTTCCGGCTTAGTGCGCTTGTTCTTCGTAGTGGTATAGTAGTGACCAGTACCAGCAGAAGAAACCAGCTTGATCTTCTCGCGAACACCTTTAGCCATGATTCAGTTCCTTAATACTTCTCACCACGGGCACGTAAGTCGGCCAGAACCGTCTCAATACCCTTTTTATCGATAATACGCATACCTTTAGCAGATACGCGCAGCGTAACAAAACGCTTCTCGCCTTCCACCCAGAAACGGTGTGAGTGCAGGTTCGGCAGAAAACGGCGTTTGGTCGCATTCAGTGCGTGGGAACGGTTGTTACCCGTCACCGGACGCTTGCCAGTAACTTGGCAGACTCGGGACATGTCTATTCTCCAAAAATCAAATCAGCTCGAGCTTCGTATAGGGTGTTGGCCGCCTCGTCAGGCTCTAGAGCCCATCTCAGCAACTTCACTGAAAAGACTCCGTCATCAGGGGAAACCTGCTGAGATAGGCTCTTAACGCCACACCCAAGATTCTCAAAGGTGGCGTAGTATACGCTCTGAAGCGTATGCGCTCAAGTCCCGAACAGCTAAAGATCCCTCAGGATCGCCGAAATATGCCCTAAATCCACCCGCGCTCGGCAAAAGAGGCGTACTCACCGTGCCCGATAACCAGGTGATCAAGCACGCGGATGTCCAACAATTGGCATACTTTGACGATATGTTCCGTAATGGCGCGGTCAGCCTGACTGGGCTCTGCCTTTCCCGACGGATGGTTGTGCGCCAAAATCAACGCTGCCGCATTCGCCTTCAGCGCCTCACGAGCAATTTCTCGCGGGTGCACCTCTACGCAGTTAATCGTACCAGCAAACATCTCCTGATGGCGAATGACACGATGCTGATTGTCTAGAAAAAGGACTAAAAAAACTTCGCGTTCGCGGTGCGCCAGCAGTAACTGCAAATATTGCAGCGTCACCTCCGAGCTGATCATAGCGTCTTCGCGTGCTAATCGGGACGAAAACAGCCGCCGCGACAGCTCTCCCACCGCCTGCAGCTGCGTATACTTGGAGGGCCCGATGCCGCGAGCCTTACGAAACTGGCTCTGCTCCGCCGTCATCAACTGATGCAGCGACCCAAACTGGTTGAGTAAATTTTCCGCCAGCTGCATAACGTGCGTCCCCGGCAAACCGGTACGTAGAAAAATGGCGAGCAGTTCTGTATCCGTCAATGCGCAGGCCCCTTTCCGTATCAGTTTTTCCCTCGGCGCCTGTCCGTCTAGCCACATCATGATAGTGTCTCCTACCCTGCGTCTTGGAGGCATTCTGGCATGCGGAAAATGGGCGAACGAGGGGCCGGAGGAAAAGATGCGAGGCGGCGCGCAATCTGTCGTTGCAACAGGTCCCCCGTGACAAGATTCCGTTTCCTTCGGACGCTTATGGTAAAATGCCCGACACTTTCTTTAGCTTACACTCGGACAAAACGATGACGGAACTCTCCAGTCTGCTCGCGCTCGCCGGCAAACATATCGTACTGGGCATCAGCGGAGGTATCGCCGCCTACAAATGCCCCGATCTGGTCCGCCGCCTGCGGGATGAAGGCGCAGAGGTGCGTGTGGTGATGACGCCTGCCGCCAAAGCGTTCATCACGCCGCTCACGCTTCAGGCCATCTCCGGCTATCCGGTGGCGGACGACTTGCTGGATCCGGCCGCCGAAGCCGCGATGGGACATATCGCGCTCGGAAAATGGGCGGATTTGGTGATTATCGCCCCCGCATCGGCTGACGTTATCGCCCGGCTGGCGGCCGGCATGGCCAACGACCTGCTGACTACCGCCTGTCTGGCCAGTGCCGCGCCGCTGGCCGTCGCGCCGGCGATGAATCAACAGATGTATCGCGCTCTTCCGACGCAGGACAACCTCGCGCGGCTGACCGAACGCGGCGTGCATGTCTGGGGGCCGGACAGCGGCAGCCAGGCCTGTGGCGACGTCGGCCCCGGCAGAATGCTCGACCCGTTGGATATCGTGGAACAGGCGAAGCAATTTTTCGCGCAAACCGCCGATCTACAGCATCTGAAGGTTTTGATCACCGCAGGCCCGACGCGAGAAGCGCTGGACCCGGTGCGTTTCATCAGCAACCACAGCTCCGGTCAGATGGGATTCGCCATTGCCGAAGCGGCCGCGGCGCGCGGCGCGGACGTTACGCTGGTAGCGGGTCCGGTCAATCTGCCGACGCCCAACGGGGTAAGACGTATCAACGTCGCCAGCGCGCTGGAAATGCATGAAACGGTCGTGTCCGCCGCCCACGAACAGCACATCGTGATCGGCTGCGCCGCCGTTGCGGACTATCGGGCAAAAAACGTGGAGCGCGAAAAAATCAAAAAACAAGGTGATGAAATGACTGTCACCCTGGTCAAAAATCCGGATATCATCGCCGACGTCGCGGCGATGAAGGAGCATCGGCCTTATGTTGTCGGGTTTGCGGCCGAAACCACTAATGTGGAAGAATACGCGCGGCAGAAACTGGCCAGCAAAAAACTGGATTTAATCTGCGCAAACGACGTGTCCCAAGCCGACCGCGGCTTCAATGCGAAAACCAATGCATTGCACCTTTTCTGGCGCGAGGGAGACAAACAGTTGCCGCTCGGCAGCAAGCGTCTCCTGGGCCAACAGCTAATTGACGAGATTGTCAGCCGATATGACGAAAAAAATTGACGTAAAAATCATCGATCCCCGCATCGGACAGGAATTCCCGTTGCCGACATATGCCACGCCGGGTTCCGCCGGTCTGGATCTGCGAGCCTGTCTGGATAGCACCGTAGAACTTGGCGCGGGCGAAACCACCCTGCTGCCGACCGGTATGGCTATTCATATCGGCGACCCTTCGCTGGCGGCGGTGATTTTGCCTCGTTCCGGTTTGGGCCATAAGCACGGCGTGGTGCTGGGCAATCTGGTCGGGCTGATCGACTCCGACTATCAGGGCCAGTTGATGGTGTCCGTCTGGAACCGGAGCTCGACGCCGTTTACGATAGAACCCGGCGAGCGCATCGCGCAAATGGTCTTCGTGCCAGTCGTTCAGGCTGAATTCAATCTGGTTGACGCATTCGCCGACAGTGAACGGGGCGATGGAGGTTTCGGTCATTCGGGCCGTCACTGATCCACATCTATTCTTTCGAAAAAAATTTATAAACCACAGCGTGTAACCACGACTGTGGCGCTATCTGGTGTGGGCAGCTGAATCTTTATCAAGGGTCTTTTCAGACATGGCAGAGAAAGAAAATACGAAAAGGAACCGTCGCGAGGAAATCTTGCAGGCGCTGGCGCAGATGCTGCAATCCAGCGACGGCAGTCAACGGATCACCACCGCGAAGCTGGCTGCAAACGTCGGTGTATCTGAAGCGGCGCTTTACCGGCACTTTCCCAGTAAAACCCGCATGTTCGACAGCCTGATCGAATTTATCGAAGACAGCCTGACAACCCGTATCAACCTGATTTTGCAGGATGAAAAGGAAACGTTTAATCGTCTTCGTCTAATTTTGCTGCTGATTTTGGGATTCGCCGAGAAAAATCCGGGTCTGACCCGCATTCTGACCGGCCACGCGTTGATGTTCGAACAGGACCGCCTGCAGGGCAGGATCAACCAACTGTTCGACCGCATCGAATCGCAGATCAAGCAGGTGTTGCGGGAACACAAAATGCGCGGCGGAGCGCCGTTCAAGAATGACGAAACGCTGCTCGCCAGCCAACTATTAGCCTTTTGTGAAGGCATGTTGTCGCGATATACCCGTTCGGAGTTTCGCTTTCTCCCCACCCAGGAATTCGAACTTCGCTGGCCGATGCTGGCCGCCCAGCTCGCATAAAGTTAAACGCTGGGACGATGAATGGCAGCACCGCTCGCCGGCGGCGCTGCCACACGGTTAAACGCCGTAACGATCGCGATAGGTCTGCACTGCGGCCAGATGCTCCGCCATCTCCGGCTTCTCCTGCAGATAGGCGATAAGATCCTTCAGGGTGATGATGGAAATCACTTTGCACTCGTAATCTCGTTCTACTTCCTGAATGGCGGAAAGCTCGCCGCGTCCTCGCTCCTGACGGTCTAAAGCAATCAGTACGCCCGCCAGCGACGCGCCCTGCGCGGAAATAATATCCATCGACTCGCGGATTGCCGTGCCCGCCGTGATGACATCGTCGACCAGCATGATGCGCCCAGCCAACGGACTGCCGACCAGCCTGCCGCCTTCGCCGTGATCTTTGGCTTCCTTGCGATTAAAACAGTAGGGCATATCGCGATCGTGATGTTCCGCCAGCGCCACCGCCGTCGTCGTCGCGATGGGAATGCCCTTGTAAGCTGGCCCGAACAGCACATCGAATTCGATAGCGACGTCCATCAGCGCCGCGGCATAAAACCGCCCCAGCAAGGCCAGATCGCGACCCGTATTAAACAGCCCGGCATTGAAGAAATAGGGGCTGGTGCGCCCGGATTTCAGCGTAAACTCGCCGAACTTTAATACCTGCTTGCTGAGTGCGAATTCAATAAACTGGCGTTGATAGGCTTTCATGACAACTTCTCCTGTGATGATGGATGAATACCCGGCGACAAACCGAAAACCGCGTCCTCTAAGCCAACCGGCCTTTGGACGACGACCGGGGAATATCCCCTGAGGTAAAACGTTCAGCGTTTGCTCCCCTTGGCCGATAGCATCTGACTTCCGCGCCCCGCCACACGACCCGACGCGCTGCCGCAGGGAAACTTTCCTATTTGAAGTACGGCCGGCTGACAGCGATTATGCTAAGGATGAACACATAGCGTCGCACAATGCATGACTGCGCTAAAACCGTAAACGCCGCGACGCCAATCGCAGGCGGTTTTGTTCACACGAAAAAAAAGCGACCCTACGGGCCGCTTCTTCAAAACTCTTTATTCCACCAGCGCCGCTTTCTGCGCCTGGATAATCGTTTCGATACCCCCTCGCGCCAGCGCCAGGAGCGCCAGCAGCTCGTCATGGCTGAACGGTTCGCCCTCTGCGGTGCCCTGCACCTCAATCATGCGGCCGTCTTCGGTCATCACCACGTTCATGTCGGTTTCTGCGGCAGAGTCTTCGACATACTCCAGATCGCACAGCGCTTCGCCGTTGACGATACCGACGGAGACCGCGGCCACCATGCCTTTCAGCGGGTTTTTCTTGAGTTTGCCGTTGGCGACCATCGCATTCAGCGCATCAGCCAGCGCCACGCAGGCGCCGGTGATGGAGGCGGTGCGGGTGCCGCCGTCGGCCTGCAAGACGTCGCAGTCGAGTGTGATGGTATATTCCCCCAGCGTTTTCAGATCGAGCGCGGCGCGCAGAGAACGGGCGATCAGGCGCTGAATCTCCAACGTGCGTCCGCCCTGTTTGCCGCGTGAGGCTTCGCGCGCATTACGGGTGTGCGTCGAACGCGGCAGCATGCCGTATTCCGCGGTAACCCAACCCTTGCCCTGCCCTTTCAGGAAGCGCGGTACGCCTTCTTCCACCGTGGCATTACACAGCACTTTGGTGTCGCCGAATTCGACGAGGACGGAACCTTCCGCGTGTTTGGTGTAATGACGGGTTAACGTGAGCGGGCGTATCTGTTGTGCACTTCGGCCTGTAGGGCGCATGGCTTCTCTCCGGCGGGTGAATGTTGACTGGCGCGCATTATACGGACTTCACCCGGCCATGCCTACCGGCCCGGCGGATTAAAACGGGCGCGAAGCGCGCCGGCGACAACGTCCCGAACGGCTGGAGCCACCTCCTTTCGGCATGTAAACTGTTAGCTAGACTTTTCATCAGCCAGTGAATTTACGCCATGCGTGACGCGCGACAAACCGACCAAGATCCTCACACCCAACGCCCTTGGCAACAGCAGGGAACGGCGCCCGATTACCGTTTCTCTCTGGCCAACGAACGCACGTTTCTCGCCTGGATCCGCACCGCGCTGGCCCTGCTGGCTGGCGCGGTCGCCATCGACCAGTTTACGACGACGCTGGCGTCGCCTGCCGTGCGACAGGGCATTGCCGTATTGTTGGCTCTGGCCGCGGCGCTGATCGCGGGGATGGCCTACCGGCGCTGGGCGGGTAACGAACGGGCGATGCGCAACGGCCTCCCCCTGCCTTACACCTCCCTGTTGGTCGTCTTCGCCTGCGGACTTGGCGCGGTAGCCATCGCGCTGGCGCTGCTGATCGTTCAACTGTAGGGCGCTGACGGTGTCCTCCTCCCCGTTACCGCGCGACCCGGGCGTTCAGCCGGAACGCACCGTGCTGGCGTGGTCGCGCACCGCCATCCTGCTGCTGGTCAACACGGC
This sequence comes from Lonsdalea populi, assembly GCF_015999465.1. Lineage (NCBI taxonomy): Bacteria > Pseudomonadati > Pseudomonadota > Gammaproteobacteria > Enterobacterales > Pectobacteriaceae > Lonsdalea > Lonsdalea populi. Next base: position 105,960 of record NZ_CP065534.1, on the reverse strand, counting down.
CCTGTTGCTGAAGGCCGGAACGTTAAGCACCCAACCGCTGCTGCTGGCCGCCGGTCTTCTGCTGTTGCTGGCGTCGCTTGCGATCTTCATCTGGGTTCCGCTGCGCCTGAACGCCATCCAGAGCGCGCCGCATACCTACAGCGTTCCGCGCACCATCGTTATGCGCGGATTCACGCTGACCTTTATTTTAATTGCCTTGCTGATTGCCGGGCATGCGTTGTGTTCCCTACTTTTAGCCCTATAACACGGGTTTATCACACACCGTAGCCGCACCCACATTTCTTATTTTATATATTTAAAACAATGAAATAGATAAAAACCCACCTATACCCTCAGGCTATACCCCACCGACAAACAAGTATTCGTCACCACTCAGGCATCGTGAAATAGTCATAGGCAGAGAACTGGCCCCCGGCAGGCACGAACGACGCGGAAGATGACAACAGCGCAACGTCGGGCCGACACGGCGCGCAGGTCGCCCGCCGGATGAAGACGGGCTCGCATCGACCTCTCCCGAGCGCCGGAGGTTCTGACTTTATTCCATTAACAATGAGATACGACATTATGCTGATCCCTCAACCTTACCTGCTTTTCCTCGGCGACGTGACCGATCCTCTGGCAATCAAAACCGCACGCGGCATTCACGCGTGGCGTCCGCAACAGTGCATCGGCCAACTGCGCCTGCCGGGCAGCACGCTCACGCTGGGCCTGGACGATCTGGATATCGCCGCCGCCGCTGAACGCGGCGCCAAAACGCTGGTGCTCGGCACGGCCAATGCCGGCGGCTTCCTGCCGTCTCACTGGCTGGACACGGTGCGCGCCGCGATTGAAGCCGGCATGAACGTCGCCAACGGCCTGCATCAGCGCCTGGTCGACGTGCCGGGCCTGCGGGAACTGGCGGAGAAGCATCAGGTACAGCTGTTCGACATCCGCCACATGCGCCCGGAACTGTCCGTCGGCTCCGGCAAAAAACGCAGCGGCAGACGCGTGCTGACCGTCGGCACCGACTGCTCCGTCGGCAAAATGTACTCCTCGCTGGCGCTGGAAGCGGCGATGCGCGATCTGGGCATGAAGGCGGACTTCCGCGCCACCGGCCAGACCGGCGTGCTGGTGGCGGGCGAAGGGATCGCGATTGACGCGGTCATTGCCGATTTCATCGCCGGGGCCGCCGAAGCGCTGTCCCCCGCCAACGACGAAGACCACTGGGATATCGTGGAAGGACAGGGTTCCCTGTTCCACCCCTCTTACGCAGGCGTCAGCACTGGGTTGATCCACGGCGCGCAGCCGCACTGGCTGGTCATGTGCCACGAAATGGGCCGTCCCCATATGCGCCATCTGCCGCACCAGCCGATGGTCAGCCTGGAGGACTGCGTGGACGCCAACCTGCGCGCGGCCCGCGTCACCAGCCCGGACGTGAAGCTGGCCGGTTTCGCGATCAACACTTCCAACTACACTGAACAGGAAGCGCGCGACTACTGTCAGGAGATCGGCCGGCGCTTCGGCGTGCCCGCCACCGACTCGGTCCGATTCGGGATGCAGGATATCGCCGCACTGCTGAAAGAACAGGAGTAAACCGATGCGACAGATGCAGATCGAAACCGTGGAATTGCCCCTGGCCCGCCCGTTCGCCATCTCCCGCGGCACCCGCACCGCGGTCACCGTGGTGCGGGTTACGCTGGAAGAGCGCGGCTTTATCGGCCGCGGCGAATGCACGCCGACGGCCCACTATCAGGAAACGCCTGAGACCGTGGCTCGTCAGTTGACGGCGGTTCGGGGCGCCGTGGAACGCGGCGTTTCACTGAACGACCTGCAATCGTTGCTGCCGCCGGGCGCGGCGCGCAATGCAATCGACTGTGCGCTATGGCGGCTCAACGCGGCCCTGAATAAACAAACGCTGTGGCAGCATCTGGCCATCCAGCCGCCGCAGTCGGTCATCACCGCCGAGACGCTGAGCCTCGACACGCTCGAAAATATGGTCAACGCGGCCGCTGACGCGGTCTCCCGCGGCGCGCTGCTGCTGAAAATCAAGCTAAACGGCGAGCAGATTGTGGAGAAAGTGGCGGCTATTCGTCAGGTAGCGCCTAACGTGACGCTGATCGTCGACGCCAACGAAGCCTGGGGAGGGCGCGATCTGGGGCCGCTGCTTCAGCAGCTCGCCGCCTGCCGTGTCGCGATGGTGGAACAGCCGCTGCGCGCCGGAGAAGACGGCGCGCTGGCGGACTTCATCCACGCGATTCCGATCTGCGCCGATGAAAGCTGCCATCACGGCGGAGACATTGCTGCGCTGCGCGATCGCTACGAAATGATCAACATCAAGCTCGACAAATGCGGCGGCCTGACCGAAGCGCTGGCGATGATCAATGAGGCCAAACGGTGCGGCCTGCGCATCATGATAGGCTGCATGCTCGGCTCCTCGCTGGCGATGGAGGCCGCGCTGCCGCTCACGCTCAGCGCCATCCACGTCGATCTGGACGGCCCTATCTGGCTGGCGGCGGACAGCGCCCCTTACCTGACTTACAACCTCGGCCGCATCTGGCTATAACCGCAAACCCGGAGTGACGATGACGGATATCAAGCCCACGACGCCCACCGCCGCCACAGCATCCGGCAACGCACCGCGTCCGGTATTGGAAATCAACGACCTGAGCGTCAGCTTCAACGGCCGCTCCGGCAACCATCTGGCGCTGAAAGGTGTCTCCTTCACGCTGAACAAGGGTGAAGTGGTGGCCGTGGTGGGCGAAAGCGGCTCGGGCAAATCCGTGACCTCGCTGACGGTGATGGGCCTGCTGGCCAGCGCCGCCCACATTGAGCGCGGGGCCATTCGCTTCACCACGCGCGGCGGCGAGCAGCACTCGCTGTTGCAGATGAAGGACGACGCCCGCCGTCAGCTGCGCGGCCGGGAAATGTCGATGATTTTTCAGGAGCCGATGACCTCCCTGAACCCCGTGCTCAAAGTCGGCGACCAGTTGACCGAAGCGCTGCTGGACCACCAAATCTGCGATGCGGCCGCCGCCGTCGGCAAAGCGCGGGAACTGCTGCGCAAAGTGCGCATCGCCGACGTCGACCGGGTCATGAACAGCTACCCTCACTCGCTGTCCGGCGGCATGCGCCAGCGGGTGATGATCGCGCAGGCGCTGGCCTGCGATCCGCAGCTGCTTATCGCCGATGAACCGACGACGGCGCTGGACGTCACTGTCCAGGCACGCATTCTTCAAATTCTGCGCGACCTGCAACAGCAGAGCGACATGGCCGTGCTGTTCATCACCCATGATATGGGCGTGGTCGCGGAAATCGCCGACCGGGTTGTGGTGATGTACCGGGGCGAAGTGGTCGAAGAGGGCGCGGTCGAGGCCATTTTCACCGCGCCGCAGCACCCTTACACCCAGGCGCTGCTCACCGCCGTCCCCAAGCTGGGCGATATGGAAAACAGCCGCTGGCCGCGCCGCTTCCCGCTGCTGGGCCAAAGCCAACCCGCGCCGGAAAGCGACCACGTCACCGCGCGATACGATGCGCCGCCGCTGTTGGATATTCGCGGTCTCAAGGTTTACTACCCGGTGCGCACCGGCATCTTGTCCCACGTCACGCACCACGTCCATGCGGTGGAGCAGATCGACTTCAGCGTCTGGCCGGGTGAAACGCTGGCGATTGTCGGCGAAAGCGGCTGCGGCAAATCCACCACCGGCCGTGCGCTATTGCGGCTGGTCGATAGCGAATCGGAAAGCATTCAGTTTCAGGGCAAAGAAGTCTCGCTGGTTAAGGACAAGGCGTTTCAGCCGCTGCGCCGCAAGATGCAGATGGTGTTTCAGGACCCCTACGCCTCGCTCAATCCGCGCCTGACCGTCGGATTTACGATCGCAGAACCGCTGATGCTGCACGGGCTGGTGAAGTCGCTGGAAGAGGCGACGCCGCAGGTGCAGGCACTGCTGAAAAGCGTCGGCCTGGAGCCGGAGCACGCCCAGCGCTACCCGCATGAATTTTCGGGCGGACAGCGCCAGCGCATCGCCATCGCCCGCGCCATGGCGCTGAAACCGGAAGTGATTATCGCCGATGAGGCGGTGTCCGCACTCGACGTGTCTATTCAGGCTCAGGTGGTCAACCTGATGATGGATTTACAACAGAAGACCGGCGTGTCGTGGATTTTTATCTCCCACGACATGGCGGTGGTGGAACGTATCGCCAACCGCGTGGCGGTCATGTACCTCGGGAAGATTGTGGAAATCGGGCCGCGGCAGTCGGTGTTCAATAACCCCCAGCATCCGTATACCCGCCGCCTGCTGGCCTCGGTGCCGGTGGCCGATCCCCGGCGCCGCAGCGAACGTCAGTTGGACGACAGCGAAATTCCCTCCCCGCTCAGAAAAGCCGGGGAGTCGGTGCCGAAGTCGAAATACCGCCAGGTCGCGCCGCATCACTGGGTCAGCACCGACGACAGCAACGCATAACCATGCTTATTCACATCACAACATCACGCAGGAGAGACACCATGAAGCTACTACTTCGCCGTTCCACCGTCGCGCTCGGGCTATCCCTGTGTCTGGCGGCCGCCGTCCAGGCGCAGGATCTGCGCATTTCCATGTATGCCGATATCACCGGACTTGATCCGCACGATACCTCAGACACGCTGAGCTACTCCGTACAGAGCGGCATCTTCGAGCGTCTGTTCCAGTTCGACAGCGCGATGAAACTGGTGCCCAGACTCGCCACCGGCTACACCAGCAACGACAACGCCACCGAATTCACCATTACGCTGCGCGACGGCGTGACCTTCCAGGACGGCACGCCGTTCAACGCCGACGCCGTCAAAGCCAACCTGGACCGCCTCAGCGACCAGAGCAAAGGCCTGAAGCGCAACAGTCTGTTCAAGATGATCAAAAGCGTGGCGGTGCTCTCTCCCAGCCAGGTGAAAATCGACCTGAACGAATCCTTCGGCGCGTTTATCAACACGCTGGCGCACCCGTCTGCGGTCATGCATAGCCCGGCGGCGCTGAAACAGTATCCGGACGAAGCCCAGTTGCGCGTGCATCCGGTCGGAACCGGCCCGTTCAAGTTCACCGAATGGCAGCAGGGGAAAAACGTCAAACTGGTGAAATATGATCGCTACTGGCAGCAGGGCTGGCCGAAGGTCGACAGCGTCACCTTCTATCCCGCGCCGGAAGACTCCACCCGCGTGGCCTCGCTGAAGGCGGGCCAGAGCGACGTGGCCTATCCGCTGCCGTCCGATCTGGTGAACACCGTGAAAAACGACGGCAAGCTGTCTATTCAGAGCGACGCCGGTATTTACCTGTTCTGGATCGCGATGAACAACCAAAGCCCGGTGCTGAAAGACATCCGCGTGCGCCAGGCGCTCAATTACGCCATCAATCGCGACATCTGGCTGAAGGTCAGCTTCGCCGGCATGGGAACCACGGCGCAGTCGCCAATGGCGCCGAACGTCCAGTTCTTCCAGCCGCAGACCGAACCCAACTACAGCTATGATCCGGCCAAGGCCAAAGCGCTGCTGAAGGAAGCGGGCTACGGCGACGGCCTGACGCTGAAGCTGTGGACCACCAACCGCACCGACTACATCCGCAGCGCGCAGTTCTTCAAGCAGCAGCTGGAGCAGGTGGGCATCAAAGTGACCGTCACGCCGATGGATTCCGGCATGCGCAACCAGAAACTGTGGGGCGTGACCGATCCGAAGAAAGCCGAGTATGACCTGTTCTACAACGGCTGGTCTCCGTCCACCGGCGATGCCGACTGGGCGCTGCGTCCGCTGTACGCCACCGAATCCTGGGTGCCGACGTCCTACAACGTCGCTTACTACAGCAGCCCGGCCGTGGATAAAGCCATCGCCGCCGGTCTGGCCACCGCAGACGCGGGCAAACGCGCCGCCGCCTACGCCGAAGCGCAGAAGCTGATCTGGAAGGATGCGCCCGTCGTCTTCCTCGGCGCGCCGGACAATCTGGTGGGTAAAGCCAAAAACCTGTCCGGCGTCTACATGCTGGCCGACGGTTCGCTGGTCTTCGACCAGGCCGAGTTCAAGTAATCGCACAGGGGAGCGCCATGTTTGCCTATTTTATTCGACGTTTGCTGGAAATGATCCCGGTACTGCTGGTGGTCTCCCTATTGGTGTTCGGTTTTATCAAGCTGCTGCCGGGCGACCCGGCGCGGCTCTACGCCGGCCCCGACGCCACGGTTGAAGCGGTGGAATCCGCCCGCCAGCATCTGGGGCTTAACGATCCCCTGCCGCAGCAGTATCTCAACTGGCTCAGCGGTCTGGCGCACGGCGATCTGGGGGTGACCTACCGCACCCAGCAGCCGGTGTTGAGCGTTATTCAGAAAAGCTTCATGCCGACGCTGTACCTGGCGCTGGCGGGGTTCGCCTGGTCGGTCGTACTGGGCCTGCTGATCGGCGTGGTGTCCGCGCTCAAACGCGGCCGCTGGCAGGACTGGTCGTTGATGAGCCTCGCCGTGGGGGGAATTTCGATGCCTCCCTTCTGGCTCGGACTGCTGCTGATCCAGTTCGTCGCCATGCCGTTCGGCGTTTTTTCCGTCGGCGGCTTTACCCGGCCGTCCGACCTCATTCTGCCCGCGCTGACGCTGGGCGCGTCGGTGGCGGCCGTCATGGCCCGCTTCACCCGTTCCGCCTTCATGGAAGTGATGCAGGAAGACTACGTGCGCACCGCCAAAGCCAAAGGGCTGCGCAGCCGGCTGATCGTCTGGAAACACGTCATGCGCAACGCGCTGATCCCGGTCATCACCATGCTCGGGCTGCAGTTCGGGTTCCTGCTCGGCGGCTCCATCGTGGTGGAAAGCGTATTTAGCTGGCCCGGCCTCGGCTGGCTGCTGATCGAATCCATTAAGACGCAGGATCAGCCGGTGATTCAGGCGCTGGTCATGCTATTCGTGTTCGAGTTTATCCTGATTAACCTGCTGGTCGACCTGCTGTATGCGGTGGTCAACCCAGCGATCCGCCTGCGTTAGGAGCGACGACTATGACTCTTCCCACTGAACCCGCCGTGGCCGCCGCCCCGCTCGACGCGGCGACCATCCGTTCGCCGTGGCGCGACTTCTGGCAAGCCCTGCGGCGCAATCCGATGGCGATGATCTCGGGCGGATTCATCCTCCTGCTGGTGCTGGTGGCGGTTTTCGCGCCTTGGCTCGCGCCCTACAACCCGCTGGAGTCGGACTGGATGGCGCTGTCCTCCCCGCCCTCCGCCAGCCACTGGATGGGCACCGACGATCTGGGCCGAGACGTGATGAGCCGCATCATCTACGGCGCGCGCATCTCGCTCTATATCGGCATATTCTCCGTCACGCTGGGCATGCTGGCCGGCATCGCGCTCGGCCTGCTGGCGGGCTACTACGGCCGCTGGGTGGATATGCTGATCATGCGCGGCTCGGACGTCCTGTTCGCTTTTCCCGGCATGCTGCTGGCCATCGCGGTGGTGGCGATCCTCGGGCCGGGGCTGAACAATGTGATTATCGCCGTGGCCGTGTTCAGCGTACCGGTGTTCGCCCGCATCGTGCGAGCCTCGACGCTGTCGCTCAAGCAGGCGGCCTACGTAGAAGCGGTGCGCTGCGCCGGCGCGCCGGACCGCGTCATTCTGCTGCGCCACATCCTCCCCGGCACGCTGTCCAACGTGATCGTCTATTTCACCATGCGCATCGGCACCAGCATTCTGACCGCCGCCAGCCTGAGCTTCATCGGTCTGGGACCGGAACCGGATGTCCCCGAGTGGGGCAACGTACTGGCCATGAGCCGCAGCATGATGATGGCAGGACAGTGGCACGTCAGCGTGTTTCCCGGCCTGGCCATCTTTTTCTCGGTGCTGGCGTTCAACCTGCTGGGCGATGCGCTGCGAGACACGCTGGATCCAAAGCTGAACCGATAAGGAGGCGAGCATGAGCGTTTATCAACAGGCGCGCCTGAGGGCGCTGCTGCAACGCTGGCGGGATGAGCGCCAACTGGGCACCCCGCGGTTTGTCAGCGGCCCCGCCAATACGCTCAGCGATGTTCCCGGCGTGCGCGTCGGCCACGCCACGTTGGCCCAGGGCGATATTCAGACCGGGGTGACCGCGATTGTCCCCCCCGGCGGCAACCTGTTCACCTATCCCCTGCCCTGCGGCGGCGCCGTGCTCAACGGCTTCGCCAAACCGGTGGGGCTGGTGCAGATAGAAGAGCTGGGACGGCTGCAAACTCCGATCCTGCTCAGCAACACGCTGGCCGTCGGCACGCTGTTCACCACCCTGGCGCGCGACGCCATCCGCCGCAATCCGGAGCTGGGCCGTTCGCTGCCGACCGTCAATCCGCTGGCGCTGGAGTGCAACGACGGCTGGCTGAACGATATTCAGGCGCTGGCCGTGACCGAAGCGATGGCGCAGTCAGCGCTGGATGATGCGGCGACCGCTTTCGCGCGCGGCAGCGTCGGCGCCGGGCGCGGGATGAGCTGTTTCGGCCTCAAAGGCGGCATCGGCACAGCGTCGCGGCACATCGCCGATATGGATGCGACGCTCGGCGTACTGGTGCTGGCCAACTTCGGCACCCTCGCCTCGCTGACGCTCGACGGCGTTCCAATGGGGCAGGCCATCGCGCCGCTCCTGCCCGAACTCACGCCGCAGCGCGATGCGGGATCTATCATCATTATTATGGCGACCAACGCGCCGCTGGACGCCCGCCAACTGAGCCGCATCGCCAAACGCGCGGGCGCGGGTCTGGGTCGGCTGGGCAGCTATTGGGGCCACGGTTCCGGCGATATCGCCGTCGCCTTTTCTACCCGTGCGACGCCGGAACCGCCCGACGACGAACGGCTGGAGCCGCTGCTCAGCGCGGCGGCGGACGCCACCGAACATGCGGTACTGGACGCGCTGTTGCAGGCCGAGCCCGTCACCGGCTTTCGCGGCCATTTCCGCCCGGCGCTGCCCCAGGTGCTGGACAAATTGGCGCAACACATTTTCGATTGAGGACATTATCATGAGAGTCTTTATTTCAGCGGATATCGAGGGCGTTGCCGGCGTGATGCGCCCGGAACAATGCAGCCCCGGGCACCCGGAATATGCGCTGGCGCGCGCGCTGATGGAGCAGGAAGTGAATGCCGCCATCGAAGGGGCGTTCGCCGGCGGCGCCGGCGAAGTCGTGGTCGCCGACAGCCATGCGTCCATGACCAACCTGCGGGCGGACAACATCGACCCGCGCGCCCGTCTGGTGCAGGGCAAACCGCGCGGACTGTCGATGGTGGAAGGTCTGCAAGAAGGGCCGTTCGACGGGCTGATGTTCATCGGCTATCACACCGCCGCCGGTGAATTCGGCGTGCTGGCGCACACCATTAACAGCCGGGCGTTCTACCGCGTCAAAATCAACGGCGAAGTGATGGGCGAGTGCGATATTTACGCCGCGGCCGGCGCCGAGCTGGGGGCTCCGCTCTGGCTGGTCAGCGGCGACGACATCCTGCAACAGTGGATTAAACGCTACTACCCGGCGACCGGATACGCCTGCGTGAAACGCGCTATTTCCCAGACCGCCGCCGAATCTCTAAGCCCGGAAGAAGCGCGCAACGTCATTCGTCAGGCGGCGACCCACGCCGTGCAGCAGGCGCACCAGGAGCAAACGACGCGCCTGCATCCGCCTTATCGTCTGGAGATTATGGTGGCGAAACCGGTGATGGCCGACCTGTTCTGCCTGATCCCCAACGTCGAGCGGGTGGATGCGATCACCGTCAGCTACAGCGCGCCCAGCATGGCGGAGATCGTCAATCTGCTGTGCGCGTTCTCCTATCTGGCCTCGACCCAGAACTGAATCCGACCTTCGGTCTGACGCCATCGTCAAGCCGACATGCCAACCGGGAGCGCGAACAACTAACGACGCGCTCTCGCTCCCGACGAGGAACATCATGAAACCGGTAATTGTCATTCACGGCGGCGCAGGCGCTATCGCCCGCACGGCGATGAACAGTGAGAAAGAGCAGCGCTATCGCGCCGCGCTGCAGGAGATCGTCCGCGCCGGACAGGCGGTGCTGGCCGACAACGGCGGCGCGCTGGATGCGGTCACCGAAGCCGTCCGGCGGCTGGAAGAGTGTCCGCTGTTCAACGCCGGCAAGGGCTCGGTATTTACCCACTCGGGCACGCACGAGCTGGATGCCGCCATTATGGACGGACGCACGTTGGAGGCCGGCGCCGTCGCCGGCGTCAGTCATATCCGCAACCCGGTGCTGGCCGCCCGCAAGGTGCTGGAGCGGAGCCCGCACGTCATGTTTACCGCCGAGGGCGCGGAGGCCTTCGCCCGCGAGCAGGGGCTGGAAATCGTGCCGCCGGATTTCTTCTCTACCGACGAGCGCTATCAGCAGCTGTTGCAGGCGCAGGCCGGCGGCGGCAGGATCCTGCTGGATCACGACGGCGAGGGGGAGACCGCCGGCGGCGATCCTATCGATCCGCATCACAAATACGGCACCGTCGGCGCCGTGGCGCTGGATGCGGCGGGCAATCTGGCGGCCGCCACCTCGACCGGCGGCATGACCAACAAACAGGTCGGCCGCGTGGGCGATTCGCCGCTGATCGGCGCGGGCTGCTACGCCAACAACCAGACCGTCGCGGTGTCCTGCACCGGCACCGGCGAGGTATTTATGCGCACGGTAGCGGCCTACGACGTCTCGGCGCTGATCGCATACGCCGGGCTGACGCTGACGGAGGCGACGGAGCGGGTCGTTATGGGGAGCGTGGCCGCGCTGGGCGGCAGCGGCGGTTTGATCGCCGTCGACGCCGCGGGTCATATCGCCCTGACCTTCAACAGCGAGGGCATGTACCGCGGCTACGGCTACGTCGGCGCGAAACCGGTGGTGGATATCTATCGCTAGAAGCGTGAAAGACGCGCGTCAGCCCGGCGTCATCGTGATCATTCCGCCTGCGGCGGCAGTGGGTCGCGCTGGTAATACACTCCCCGGCTGCGATTGAGCTGCAGCCGCAGCCGGCCGTCTTCCAGATGCACGGCGAAGCGTTTTTCCGAGGGGCCGTCCTGCGCTATCGCCCTGGCGCGGCCTTGCCCCAGCGGCTCCAGCCGCGCGGCGATGGCGGCGGGACCGATGCCCATCATCAGCCGATCGCCCTCAATCACCAACTCGCTGCGGCTCTCTGGCAAGCGCCAGCCCCCTTGCAACAACGTCAAACTCCCGTCCGCCTGCGCCGGCAGAAATCGCCGCGACACATGGCCTATCTCCCCGACAATGCCCGCCCCTTCCTGCCACAGGCGCATCGGCAGATGGCTGGAGAGGGAGACCGCCTCCGCGGGCGTCGCGCCGCGATAGAGGGTTTCCGTCGCGCCCAGCCAGCAGGCGCTACCGGCGGTCACCTCCAGCCAGTCGCCGCCCTGCTCCGCCACGTAGAGTCCCGGCGTCAGGGCATGGCCTTGACGGGGTAACGGCTGCCCCAGCAGACGCGCCGTCACCCGCAGCGCGATATCATAGGTGCCGACGTCTTCCCGGTTCGCCACCACCGCCATGCCCGCCCGTCTGACCGGGTCGAGCAGGAAATAGATCTTGTAGCCGGCGTGGGAACCGCCGTGGCCGATGAGCCGCGCCTCCCCCAGCCGGCTGTGGGCCAATCCCAAACCGTAGCCGGTAGCCCGACCGTCGTTAAGGCGGCGCGGCGCGGCGATCCGTGACAGCACCCCCGCCCCCGGGCCGCGATCGCTCAGCAGCGATTGCAGCCAGACGGCCAGCTCGCGCACGCTGCCGGCGACGCAGCCCGAGGCGGACAGGTGCAGACCGGCGCAGGCCAGCTGCCAGCCGTCCGGACCGGGCCAGTAGCCCGGCGTCAGACCGGGGACGATGTCGAACCAGGTTTCCGGGGCGGCGAACCGGGTGCCGAGGGGAATATTGACGTGACGATGCAGCAGATCGGCGAAGCGAATCCCCTGCGTCTTCAGCGCCTCCTCCACCAGCCGGTAGCCGGTGTTGGAGTAGAAGATCTCGTCGCCCGGCGGAGAGTTCAACTCGCCCCGGCGCGCCAGAAACGCCAGAATATCCGCCGCCGCCGTCGCGTTGTAGACCGACAGGCCCAACAGCGAGAACGTCTCCCGCACGTCCGGCAGCCCGCCCAGCATCGACAGCGCGTGCTCCACCGTGACCTGACCGTTGGCGCCGGTCAGCATGGGCAGATGCCGCGCTAGCGGATCGTCGAGGCGCAGCGCCTGCGCGGCCGGGCCGGTCGCCATCGCCGCGAACAGGTGCTTGGTCACCGAGGCGTAACGCACTACCGTGTCCGGCGTAAACAGGGTCTGCTGCGCCAGATCGGCCAGTCCGCCCGCGCAGGCGCTGTGAATGCGTTCGGCGTCGAACAGGACGATCGCGCCGCCGGGCTGTCCGTCTTCGTTCCAGCCTTGCGACGCCTCGCGGGCCAGCGCCTCGGCCTCCTGCCAATGTAACCTCATGACGGCTCCTCCAACGTCATACTCAGGTCGTACAGCTCCGCGGTGTGCGGATGCCGGATGCGCCGAGCGCGCAGGTCGTCGACGCCGATCAGTTCCACCATCTCGCCCTGCTGCATCACGCCCACGCGCCGGCACAGATGGCTGACCACCGCCAGATTGTGGCTGACCATAATGTAGGTCAGCCGGCGCTCTTCCCGCAGGTCGGTCAGCAGGTTGAGGATTTCGGCCTGCACCGAGACATCCAGCGCCGACGTCGGCTCATCCAGCAACAGCACCTCGGGTTCGGCGATCAGCGCCCGAGCGATCGCCACGCGTTGGCGCTGTCCGCCGGAGAGTTGATGTGGGAAGCGAAAGCGCGCCGACGTCGGCAGACCGACCTCCTCCAGCGCCCGAGCGATGCGCTGCTCGGCGCGGTCGAAGCGGTGAACCAACAGCGGCTCGTGCAGAATGCGGTCTATCGTCTGACGGGGATGCAGCGAACTGTAGGGATCCTGAAACACCATCTGCACCTGACGGAAAAAGCGTCGCCCGCGTCGCGCGGAGAGCGACATGCCGCCGAAGGTCATGGTGCCTTGCCAGTCGTCATTCAACCCGGCCAGCGCCCGCAGGAGGGTCGATTTCCCCGAGCCGCTTTCGCCGACGATGCCGAAACTCTCTCCGCTCGCGACCTCGAACGAGACGCCCCTGACCACCTCGATCGCGCCGAAGGCGATCCGTAATCCGTCCAGCGTAATCATGCGTCCCTCCAGGCGGCGTCGCGCTGCAACACCGGCAGCCGATCGCGCGGATGTTTAAGCGAAGGCAGGCAAGCCAGCAGGCCACGGGTGTAAGGGTGCCGCGCCTGCTGTAGCTCGCCGGCGGCCAGCATTTCGACAATCCGCCCCGCGTACATGACCGCGACCCGATCGCAAAAATGGGAGACCAGCGGCAGATCGTGGCTGATCAGGATCAGCCCCATGCCGCGCTGGGACACCAAATCGTCAATTAACCGCAGGATCTCCGCCTGCACCGTGGCGTCCAGCGCCGAAGTGGGTTCGTCCGCGATCAGCAGCTCCGGGTCCGGCGCCAGCATCATGGCGATCATCGCCCGTTGTCCCATTCCGCCGGACACCTCATGAGGATAGCGCGCCGCCGCCAGATGCGGATCGCGGATGCGCACCTGTTCGAGCAGTTCCACCGCCGCGGCCATCGCCGCACGCCGGCCGCCGCCACAGTGTTCGCGCCAGGACTCGGCGATCTGCTGGCCGATGGTCATCACCGGATTCAGCGAGTATTTCGGATCCTGCAAAATAAATCCCATCCGCTTGCCGCGGATCCGCCGCATCGTTTTCTCGCTCGCGCCGCGCAGGTCGATGCCGTCGAAACTCAGTTTATCCGCCTGAACCTGCGCATTGCCGGGCAGCAGTTGCATCAGGCTGCGGGCGGTCAGCGACTTGCCGGATCCGCTTTCGCCGACGATGGCGAATTTCTCTTTGCCGACCGACAGCGAGACGCCGCGCACCGCTTCCACCGTTTCGCCGCGCTGGGCGAAGGCGATGCGCAGATTTTCAATTTCCACCCGCATTTAACACTCCTTGGGATCCAGCACGTCGCGCAGACCGTCGCCGAGAAAGTTGAAGGCCAGCGAGGTCACGAATATCGCGATGCAGGGCATCAGCGGCACCCACCATTCGCTGAACAGAAAACGGCGGGCGGTGGCGATCATCGTGCCCCACTCCGGCGACGGCGGCTGCGCGCCCATGCCCAGAAAACCGAGGCTGGCCGCCGTGATGATGATGGCGCTCATGTCCAGCGTGACGCGCACGATCAGGCTGGGCACGCACAGCGGCATGATGTGGCGCAGAATGATGCGCAGCGCCGATGCCCCGCAGAGCCGGCTGGCGGCGATGAAGTCGCTGTTGCGCACCTGCAGCGTTTCCGCCCGCGCCAGCCGGGCGTAGGGGGGCCAGGCCGTGAGGGCAATCGCCAGAATCGCGCTCTCCACCCCCGGCCTCATCGCCGCGACGAAGGCCAGCGCCAGCACCAAACGAGGAAATGAGAGGAAGATATCCGTCACGCGCATCAGCGCCTTGTCCAGCAGGCCGCCGGCGTAACCGGCCACGCAGCCGACCAGCAGACCGACGGGCGCGGTGATCGCCACCACGGCGATCACCATGCCCAGCGTGGTGCGGCCGCCGTACAGGATGCGGGAAAGTACGTCGCGCCCCAGTTCGTCCGTGCCCAGCCAGTGGGCGGCCGACGGCGGCGCCAGCCGGTTGGCCAGGTCCTGAAATCCGGGCGGATAGGGCGTGAGCAACGGCGCGGCCAGCGATACCAGCAGTACCGCCGTGATCACAAGCAGTCCGGCCATCGCCAGCGGATTGGCGCTCAGCCCCAACCACAGGCGATAGCGCTGTCCCCACACCGCCTGTCGGCGCGTGGCGGGCGTTTCGTCGAGCAACCAGGCTCGTGAGACGGGAAAAGTCATCTTACGCGGGGATCCAAAAGTCGATAGAGAAGGTCAGCCAGCAGATTGAGCAGCACATACGTCGTCCCCACCAGCAGCGTAGCCCCGACGACCGGGTTCATGTCGGCGTTCAGCAGCGCGGTGGTGAGGTACTGCCCCAGTCCGGGCCAGGAAAAAACGTTTTCGGTGACGACGGCGCCCTCCAGCAGACCGGCGTAGGTCAACGCCAGTACCGTCGCCAGCTGCACCGCCACGGTCGGGAAAGCGTGCCGCCAGATCACCCGCGCCGAAGATAGCCCTTTCGCGCGGGCGGTGACGATGAACTCGCCGTTCAGGGCGTTCAGCATAAACGTGCGCGTCATGCGGCTGATGTAGGCCATGCTGAAGTAGGCCAGGATCAGCACCGGCTGCGCCATATGGGCCAGCGCGTCCCTGAAGGCGTCCGTATCTCCCGCCAGCAATGAGTCCACCGTCAGCAGGCCGGTAACCTGCGGCACCATATCCTGAAAGATGATGTCCTGCCGCCCCGGACCGGGCGCGATGCCCAGCACCGCATAAAAAATCAGCAGGCTTAAAAGCGACAGGACGAACACCGGCAGAGAGTGACCGGCCAGGCAGATCACGCGGATGGTCTGATCCAGCCAGCTGCCCTGCCGCACCGCCGCCCACACGCCCAGCGGAATGCCCGCCAGCGCGGCGATGACGATGGCGGCGGTCTCCAGCTCCAGCGTGGCGGGGAAATAGCGGGCGATGTCGCTGGTCACCGGGTTGGAGGTCAGCAGCGATCGTCCCAGATCGCCATGCAGCAGCTGGTTCAGGTAGCGGCCGTACTGCACCCATAATGGCTGGTCCAGCCCCATCTCCAGCCGCACGCGCTCCACCACGGACTGGGGCGCGTTGTCCCCCACCACCGCCAGTACCGGGTCGGTCGGCATTAGACGGCCAATACAGAAAGTCAGCACCGATAACCCCAACAGCGTCAGCACCAGACTGCCCAACGTGCTGAAAAAACGGGTCGCGACACGCATCAAACTTTTTTCACCCGTTCATACGGACTGTCGCGCAGGACCGACATCTGCACGCCGCTCACCGCCTTGCGGCACGCGATGTTCAACGTCTGCTGCATCATCGGGATGAACGGGCTGCGCTCGCGGTGCTCGCGCTGAATGGTTTCGTACAGCGCAAGGCGTTTGGCGGGGTCGCTTTCGTGCAGCGCCTGTTTGGTCATCTGGTTGAATTTCTCATCGGACCAGCCGCAGCGCCACGCCAGCGTGCGGCTGCGCGCGTTTTCGCTGTTGTCGGTATTGACGCAGAACGCCTCGGTGTTGGAATTGGGGTCGAAGTAGTCCGCGCCCCACTCCGTGATAGCCAGCTGATGCTGCCGCGCCCGCATCTTCGTCAGCACCTGGCGGTTTTCCGATGCGATGAGCCGCACCCGGATGCCGACGGCGCCCAGCTGCGTCTGCACCGCCTGCGCAATATCCGGAAACGGCTGCGCCGAATAGTGGTCGAGCGTGATGTCGAAGCCGTTCGGATACCCCGCCTCCGCCAGCAGCGCCTTGGCCTTGGCGGTATCTTGCCGGAACGGCGTATCGTTTAACGCCGCCGGGAAGCCGGCGGGCAGGAAGCTTTGGTGTACGCGGTGAGTCAGCGGAATAATGTTCTGTTGGATGCCCTGATAGTCCAGCGCCCACTTCAGCGCCTGCCACACCTGCGGCTTTTTCAGCGCCTCCACCGTGGTGTTGCAGGACATCAGCATCACGGTCGACACGTCGCTGCGCAGAAGGTGGAAATCGCCGTCATTCTCCAACGGGCGCAGCTGCTCCGTCGTCAGGTTGCGGGCGATGTCCACATCGCCTTTTCGCAGCATCAGCAACTGGGCCGACGGGTCGACGATGTGTTTAATGATGATCCGGCGGATGCCGCTCTCGGCGGGAAAATGCGGATTCTGCGACAGGATCACGCTCTCGCTGGCTTTCCAGGCGATGAGCGAGAAGGCGCCGGAGCCCGCGCTGTGCTGTTTAAGCCACTGATTGCCCTGGTCGTCGCCCTGCTGGTTCGCCAGCGCCGCTTTTTTCTGCACGACGCTGCCCACCGGCGCGGACAGGCAGTAGAGCAGGAAACTTTCCGAGGCCGGCTCATCAAGGTTGATGACCAGCGTTTTGGCGTCCGGGGACGTGATGTGCTGGTCGACGTTCTCTTTGGTGAAACCGAACTGGTTGATGATAAACGCCGGGCTCTTATCCATCTTCACCGCGCGTTGCAGCGAAAAGGCGGCGTCTTCCGCCGTGACCGGGCTGCCGTCGGCGAATTTCGCGCCGGACTCCAGGTAGAACGTGAAGGTCTTATTGCCGTTGCTGACCTCCCAGCGCGTCGCCAGCTCGCCCTTGACCTCGTTCGGCTGGTCCGGATTCGGCATCACCAGACGCTGATAGAGATTGCCGCAGATTTCCGAGCCGACGGACTCGAAGCTTTCCTGGGGGTCAAGGCTGGTCATGTTGTCCAGCTGCATCGCCATCACCAGAATGGTCGGCGGCGTAGCGGCAAAGGCGGAATGAATATTCAGATAGGAAACGAACGGCACGGTCGCACAACCGGCAAGGAAATGTCTTCTGGTGACCATAGTTATCCCAACATATTGATTGACAAAAAAATTAATGGCTTTTAGACCTCGACTTGACACTGCACTCGGACGCCGGCTTTAATGGAACCACTGGAAGATCCTTCCATTCCGGCGGGATATTGCTCCATTACGCCGCAAATCGCGTCCTGTTCGAGCAAATTACGTCATTTTCCACTCCTGTAGCGGTGGCCAGCCCATGTCTGATAACGCCTTTTCCGGGACTGAATGCATCCCTGTTTTCGACGGTCACAACGATGTGCTGTCGCACCTGTGGCGTCATCATAGTGATAACCCCGTCCGGACCTTTCTTCAGGGCCCGTCGCAAGGTCAGATCGATCTGCCTCGCCTGCGCCGGGGAGGCTTTGCGGGTGGACTGTTCGCCATCTATGTTCCTTCGCCCAAACCCGAAGCAAGTTCCATACCAGCCGTGGACGCGCTGTTCCGGGAGCACGCCGCGCCGACGATGACGCAGGCACGCGAAGACGCTTTCGCGATGCTCTCTCTCCTGCTGAGGATTGAGGCTGAGTCGGCGGGTCGGGTCCGTCTCTGCCGGAGCGTCGCGGAGATCCGCCGCTGCATGGCCGAGGGCGCGCTGGCGGTGGTGATGCACATTGAAGGTGCAGAGATGCTGGATGCCGATCTGCATCTGCTGGACGTGCTCTACGCCGCCGGATTACGCAGTCTGGGGCCGCTGTGGAGCCGCAACAACCTTTTCGGTCAGGGCGTGCCGTTCCGCTTCCCCTCCTCGCCGGATACGGGCGACGGGCTGACGGCGGCGGGGCTGCGACTGGTGCGGGCCTGCAACGCCAAACGCATTCTGGTGGACGTTTCCCATATGGATGAGAAAGGGTTCTGGCAGACGGCGGAGATCTCCGGCGCTCCCCTGGTCGCCAGTCATTCCAATGCGCATGCGCTGTGCGCCCAGTCCCGTAATCTCACCGACCGCCAGCTGGCGGCCATTCGGGAGAGCAACGGGTTCGTCGGGGTGAATTTCGGCACCGCGTTTCTGCGCCGGGACGGGCGCAAGGATCCGCACGCCACCGTGCAGGAGATCGTAAGGCACATCGACTATCTGCTGGAGAAGGCGGGCGAAGACAATGTGGGATTCGGCTCGGACTTCGACGGCACCCATGTTTCGCCCGATTTGCGCGATGTCGCCGGTTTCCCCATTTTGGTGCAGGCGCTGGCCGAACAGGGCTACGACCGCGCGTTAATGGAGAAAATCTGTTACGCCAATTGGCTGCGCGTGCTCGCCGCCACCTGGGGCGCATAGCCGCGGCGCGGGTTTGGCTCATCACTACCTTAAATCATAACGACATGGCGTAAATGTTGCATTTGCAACAGTCAGTATGCTGAGTTTCACCGTAGCCGGTTGCGATATTCGTCGCCGCGCGGTCGACAAAATGACTTAAGGCACAGGTTATGAGACTACGCCATATCGAAGTTTTCCAGGCCATTCTTCAAGCCGGCACCATCAGCGGCGCGGCGCGTTTGCTGAACGTCTCCCAACCAAACGTCAGCCGGGTGCTGAGCCATGCCGAGCAGCAGCTGGGCTTTGCCCTGTTCGAACGCCGGGCACAGGGCATGGTGATCACGGACGAAGGGCACCGCCTGATCCCAGAAGTGCAGGCGCTGTATCAGCAGTTGCAATCCATCAACACGCTGACGGAGCAGATACGCACAGGCCAACGTCAGACGATACGGCTGGGCGCCGCGCACGCGTTCGGACAGCAGATCGTCGCGCCGGCGATGGTGGCGTTTCAATCGCACTCGGCGCAGGTCAACGTCGAGCTGGTGACCGAGCACTTCAGCACGCTATGCCAGGCGATCCAACGAGATCAGTTGGATCTGGCGCTGGTTTTCGGGCAGCAAGTACCGGACGACCTCGTCACCGAACCGCTGTGCCAGTCCTCCATGGTCGCCTTGTTGCCCAAAGACAGCCCGCAGCAAGGCCCCGTCTCGCTGGAGTGGCTGTGCCGGAATAACCTGCTGATGATGCAGCAGCAGGATCCGCTGGGCCGGGTGGTGCATCGCGCCCTGAACGACCGCGGGCTGCAGCCGGCCGCGTCTTTGTTCATCAAAACCTATTCCGTCATCGCCGACATGGTGCTGGCCGGCGGCGGCACCGGCATTGTGGATTTATTCACCGCGCGCCGCTACATCGACCAGCTCAAAATCGTCCCGATTATTCAGCCGTTGCCGTTCGAGGTGATGATGATCAGCCGCCGGGATATCCCCCAGTCGCGCGAAGCGCTGCAGCTAAAACAGGTGCTGAAAAACAAATGCGCCGAGCTGGCCAATCAGTGCGCGTCTTTCCTGCAGGCGGCCTGAGCGGCGCACGGAGCCCGCAAACGCCGATTCCCGCCCCGTGGCCCGCAAGGACAGTCAGCCCAGCGCGCCGTCCTGGTCTTTTTCCACGCTGACGGCGGTCCCGCCCCGTTTTCGCCTCCCGCAGAAACGCCGGAGGCCGCCCTTTCGTCCTCCAGGTTGACGCCATAAACCGACCGCCCGGACGCCGGACCGCTTTTGCTATCCGGACGTACCCCGCGACGCTATAATCAACCCATCATTTTCCAACAGGTATGCATCAATGATCCGTAGCATGACCGCTTACGCTCGTCGAGAAATCAAGGGCGAGTGGGGAAGCGCAGCCTGGGAGCTGCGTTCCGTTAACCAACGTTATCTGGAAACCTATTTCCGTTTACCGGAGCATTTCCGTAGCCTGGAGCCGGTAGTGCGCGAACGTATCCGCAACCGGCTGACGCGCGGCAAAATTGAATGCAACCTGCGTTTTGAACTGGATCCCCGCGCGCAAGGTTCGTTGATTATGAACGAACGACTGGCGAAACAGCTGGTTGAAGCCGCAAAGTGGGTCAAGATGCAGAGCGACGAAGGGGAAATCAACCCGGTCGATGTCCTGCGCTGGCCGGGCGTGATGGCGGCGGAAGAGCAGGATCTGGACGCCATCAGCGCCGAACTGTTGCAGGCGCTGGACGGCGCGCTGGATGACTTCATCACCGCCCGCGAAAGCGAAGGCAATGCGCTGAAGGCGCTAATCGAACAGCGGCTGGCCGGCGTCACCGCCGAAGTCGCCAAGGTCCGCGCGCACATGCCGAACATCCTGCAATGGCAGCGAGAGAAGCTGGTCGGCAAGCTGGAAGACGCGCAGGTGCAGTTGGAAAACAACCGGCTGGAGCAGGAGCTGGTGCTGATGGCGCAGCGCGTCGACGTCGCCGAAGAGCTGGACCGCCTGGAAGCACACGTAAAGGAAACCTACAAAATCCTCAACAAACAGGAAGCCGTCGGCCGCCGTCTGGACTTCATGATGCAAGAGTTCAACCGTGAGTCCAACACGCTGGCCTCCAAGTCCATTAACGCCGACGTCACCGCCGCCGCCATTGAGCTTAAGGTGCTGATCGAGCAGATGCGGGAACAGATTCAGAATATCGAATAATTTCCACCCCGTTCCACCGACTGCCACAACGCCCTGTTTTCAGGGCGTTTTTGTTGGTATTAGCATCTAGTGCGTACCACCGGAATACACCGCCAAAAGGCAGTGCCCTCTATTTAGAGAAAATGTTTTTCTAATTCGAAGCTTTACCCTTTTCTTTTTCAACAAAGCCGCAGAAAAAGAATTCTTTGGAATTATAAGTATATCAAATCGGAACCTGACCAACAGCCATATACCAAAGTAACCAATTGATTTATGTCGAATATTTTAACAATTGTATAAAGCAGCATGAAGCGTACAATTGAGATGTACATTTAAGGAGACACATCATGCGAACTTACACCTCAACTCAGGCTAGAGCCAACATTTCAGAAGTACTAGATGCAGCCACTCATGGCGAAGCCGTTGAAATTACTCGTCGCGATGGCAGTTCAGCTGTGGTCATCAGCAAAACTGAATTCGAGGCATACCAGAACGCTAAATTAGATGCGGAGTTCGAAGAGATTATGCAACGTCATGGCCACACGGTAGAGGCACTGACAAACAGATGATATGGATTAGCGCTCAGGAAGTTATCGCTTTCCATGACCGAATATTACAACGGCTTCCCGGCGTCGCTGGCATTACCGATCCCGGTAGGGCCGAAGCGCTCATTTATCGGGTACAGAATCGCGCACACTATGAAGGCACAACGGATATCTTTGAGCTTGCGGCCACTTACTGGGTAGCTATCGCTCGGGGTCATATCTTTAATGATGGTAATAAACGAACCGCGTTTTTCGTTACCATGACCTTTCTCTACCGTAATGGTGTCAAAATACGTGATAACGATAATGCGTTGGAAAATTTAACCGTAGAAGCTGCCACGGGTGAAAAAACCGTTATCCAATTAGCACAATCTCTACGGGATTTGATGGACAACTTCAATCCTACCGATCTAATCCCTGTTGATTAACACGGATTGCCTTCCGTTTTAACAAACAGGAATGACCCCGCTACGTTTTACGCCTGAATTTAAAGAAGAGGCCTTCTGCCAGTTCACAAAAAGCGCCCACGAACTTCAAAGCAACCTTAAATCAAGAGCTACATGACGCTCAAAAAACCATTAAAATAGATATTTTCTGGAAACCGAGAGAATAATCTCAACCATTATTTTCACTGAAAAATAAGAAAACCGCCCTTATTTCGGTGAGAAGAGGCCGAAATAAAGGGCGGTTTATTTATGCAATATAGACAACTCAATGTTGTAGATATTGGTTATTCACTGCCCGGCAATGAGCCCAGAATTAACTCAATATAACCTCGTGGACTCTTTTGACTTAATGTCATCTAACGCAGAGCATGAATACCAAGTTATCGACCTCAGCCGGGACCAGGTCTTTTACCTTTGAAAGGACGGATTGTGATATTGAGACCGATCGATACACCACCGCTACCAGAAACAGCTTTCATTTCTTTAGCGTTCAACTCACGCATTTTATTTTGCTTTTTCATTTTGTATCTCCTTTAAGATGAAAAAATGATATTGCTATAACTCTGTCCTTAACCCATTTCTACAGGTTATGAACACTTTTTCAATCAGCCATAAAAATACGACTGAGGTTGAAACTTGGAATTTAAATAAGTATCTAAGATAAACACATTTGTAGGCTCTATTGATTTTCTTACCCACCAATACACTATTATTCAAATTATCAAAACTTCAAGCGAAAGTAGAATGTAAAGTTGATACCACTTAATTCTTACGCGCGGTTATTAATTGTTTATTATAAATACTTTCAAATATCGAGGTTAATAGTTACATAAAACGCCGTGCTTTTACTTTCTGTTTTTTATTTTATTTTTACCATTTGTAGCGTCTATCTATTTCTATACCACAATCTTAATTGAAGCAAGATAATAAATGACTTAATCTCTTTCTCTATTGCATATCAGTTTTTTAATCTGATTTTTTATTTCTTTTATTATGTCTTTAACAAAGAGATAATAATGACCGCTCTAACAATCAAATAATATGACTCTATTTAATTTCTAATATAAATTAGATCCATCACTATTAATTTATGCTTGCGTCGCCTGCAGCGTGATGACTCTGTCTGCAGAGTTAATCGTCGACTCCCGGTGTGCAATCATGATGCGTGTGATATTCAGCTGTTTAATGGCCTGACTCACATAATCCTCGCTTTCGCTGTCCAGCGCGCTGGTCGCTTCATCCATGAATAGCATTCCCGGCTTGCGATACAGCGCACGGGCAATAAAAATGCGTTGTTTTTGTCCCCCGGAAAGTCCTTCACCCAATTCGCCGATGAGCGTCTCGTAGCCCATCGGCATCTCCATGATGGTGTCATGAATGTAACTGGCTTTGGCGCATTCCATCATCCATTCGGCGTCGATATTCTCTGCAAATCCGCAGATATTTTCCATTATCGACCCGGAAAATAGTCGATCGTCCTGCATCACGCAGCCGATCATTTTATGGTAGTTGTTCACGCCAAGTTGGCGTATGTCCACGCCGTCGGCCAGCACGCAGCCAGACTCCGCTTCGAACAGACCACACAATACCTTCATCAGGGTTGTTTTCCCCGCGCCGGAAGGCCCGGTTATCGCCACGCTTTCCCCCGGGGCGATATGAAGGCTCAGTTCGCTGAATACCGCTTTGGATTGGCTGTCGTAGCGATAACTCAAATCACGGGTTTCCAGCAAAATCGGCCGCCCTTCAACTGTATTGCCAATACCCATCTTGTGGGGTTCACGCGGATGCAAGGCAATATCGGAGATACGTTCGTTATGCAGGCTCATCATGCGTAATTGAAGCAGGAAGTTGGTCAACGACGCCAACCGTTCGGAGAACTGCTCCCTGAATACGCCAAACGCCACGAACATCCCGATGGTCATCTGGTTATCAATGACCTGACTCGTTCCCAGCCACAGAATCATCACCTGGTCACAGGAGGCAATAAAGGTATTCAGGCCCCCGAAAAGCAGGTCCATTTTTGTCACCTTGATTCCCGTGTTAATGGTATCGATTTCCAGACTAAGCCAGTGGCTGCTTCGTCGACTGCTCATCCCCTGCATTTTGACGGTGGCGATTCCATATAACGTTTCCATAAAAAAGGAACCGGCTCGCGCTCCCCGAATCAATGACTCTTCCGACAGCTGGCGATAGCGGTCGTAAGTGAGCAGGCGGATAAGGATGTACACCGCGCTAAACCCCAGCACGACCAAGGTCAGATTACCGCCGTACAACACCATCATGACCAGGACGCACGCCACCATAATGCCATCCATGATCGCCCCCACCAGGCTGGTGGTAAACGTTTTGCGCAGCTTGTCCAAGGAGTCGAAACGGGATTGAATATCTCCGAGTCTGCGCCGTTCGAAAAAGCTGAGCGGCAGGTGCATCAGATGAGTAAATAGGCCCGCCTGCCACTGCACATTGATCAGCGTCTCCATGATCATCGACGACCAGGACCGCATCGTGCTTATCGCCGTGCGCAGCAGGATAAAAAACAGCAGACCGGCGCATATCAACGTCAGTAAACCTTTATCGCCCGCTGGAATAGCGTGGTCCATCACCAGCTGCGTGCCTATCGGTACCACCAAATTGATGGTTTCAATCACCAACGAAAAGCAAAAAATCTTGGTCAGCGCCCCTTTAATGCCGGAGATGCTGCGAATCAACGTCCCCAGACGCACCCTGTTTTTCACCGTTTCTGCGGCAAATTGACTGCTGGGCCAAAGCTCAAGCGCGACGCCGGTAAAATACTGCGACATCTCAGCAAGCCCGACCGTCCGGCGGCCGCGCGCGGGATCGTGAAGCACAAAGCGACGATTTCCTGCGCTGACCAGTACCACGAAGTGATTGAAGTCCCAGTGCAAAATGCACGGCGTTTTCAATGCGCTAATATCATCAAGATCCAGCGCCAGCGCCCGCGTGGACATATCCAACTGCTCGGCGATGTCATTGATTCCGGCCAGCGTGGCGCCCCGTGCGGAAAGGTTGAAGCGCTGCCGCAGGGCGATCAGGTCGATATTCTTTCCATGATATCCGCAGATCATCGCCAGACAGGCCAGTCCGCATTCCGATGCTTCGGTCTGATGCACCAGCGGAATTCGGCGGCACAGCTTTAAATCCATTTTGCCGAGGATAGATTTGAATAATGCCTTATTCATTGACCGTCCCCTCTGCGCTCTGCTTCATGTCGTAGAATGGCGAAAGCATCCACTGATATATTTTTCTTTTTTCCAGGAAGAGCGTGATCTCCGCCTTCATACCGTTCTCAAGGGACAGCGATTTGCCGTCATAACGGACGGTCTTTCTTTCAGGCTTGACCACGACTTTATAGTAGGGAACCGACGCCGTTTGAGTACTTTTTGGCGCGCCCTGATAAGTCTGCATTTCCTGTGGAGACGCCGGCGTTTTCGATACCATAGTGACCGTTGCAGCAAACTGGCCGAATTTCTCGACGGGGAACGCCTCGTAACGCACATTGACGTTGTCGCCAACCGAGACATAAGGCATTGCGTCATTGGGCACCCAAGCCACCAAGTAATAGCTTTTTATATTGCTCGGAATAATTTGTAATAAGCTGTCGCCAGGATTGACCATTTGCCCTTCGGTGACGCTTAATGAATCTATTATCCCTTCCGATGAGGCACGAATAATGATCTCTCCGCCCACATTGGTATTCACCCGCTCCTTTCGCAGATCGTAGCGCTGAAGTTCCATTTGGTATATCCGGTTATCAAACTCGGCTGCTTCGGTCTGAATCTGGCTTTCCAGACTGGTAATCTGTAAAGCATTCTGTTCATTTTGTCCGCTGAGGCTTAATAAGTCATTTTGCTGTTGATAATACAATGCTATCTGGCTGCTTAATTGGTCTTTATTGATTAACCCTTTGGCCTGGTACTGCTGATAACTGTCCATGTACTGTTTGATTTTTTTTAAGCCTTCCTCTGATTGGCGGACAATATCGGAGGAGTGTTTAAATGCATTAATATACTGTACTTTCTGTTTTTCCATCATTTCCAGGGTATGTTTTTTGCTTTGCTCCAGCCGTAAGATAATATTGTCAATGCGCACCAGTTGGCTTTCAATATCTTGTCTTTGATTATCGCTGACTACGCCGTCGACGGTACTTTTACTGACATCGATTTGATAAATCGCATCGCCTTTTTTTATTAGCTGCCCTTCCGATACAAACTGCTTTACGACAAATCCCTGTACGCCGGAGCCAATACTGACGGTGTGCGGCCAAGTTGATATTTCGCCGCTGACGTTAGCCCGGCGCGTATAATTACCTTGGGTGATGAAGATCATAAACATTGCGATAAAAATAGCGCAAACAATCATAATCACCCAAGGTGAAAGTCCTGAAAGTAAAATAGCGCTTCCTTGCCATTTCAGTTTCTTGTTTTCTAATGCTTCCTGCCTGAACAAGAAAATATCCCTCACCGATAGATACTGAGAAAGGCATCCGATATTTTGGAATAGGTGATTATAATTTCATTATTAAAGATTATTCGCAAGTAGGTAGTGAAATAAATTTCAATTTCATTTTGTTATTATTCGATTCCGACTCATTGTTACCTCCCATTTTACTGTTTTTCGTTATTTAATTTTACCTTATAAAGAGAAACACTATGTTTACTTCTGGAAAATGTCGCAATAAGCAAAATTTACTCTATCAAAGCGCTGAGTCCACCACAAAAATCAGTGAGATCAAGATAATCATTTAAGGTTTTTTTATGGCGGATGTAAAAATTAACGCTTTACAGATGATTGTGTCTATAAATCCCCTGAGTGACATTCATTGGTTATATATGTATTAAATAAAACGTAATCTGAGCATTGACGTTTTTTATTCAGGCGGTTGTCTTAATACATTTTTATTAAATCTTTGCTGATATTCAGGGCTTCCCCCCTTTCATTTTGCACTTTTCAGTTGCGTGGGTGGTCTGGGATAACCCCGAGTCGCATCGGAAGGCCTGTTTCGCCCTAGCCATGTCGAGTCGATGGCGCTGAACGAAGGCTTACGGAAATAGAACGCGGCGGCTTCTCGACGACAATGGAAAACAAATAATCACAACACCCGGGAACCCTTCCCCCACTGAAACCACACACAGAAACCCGTCAACGTGAGCGTTTGTTATGTTGAATGAAAAATTTCATGTTATTTCTCGGGGCATTATCCAGAGATATCAGCCCGGCGAGCTGCCGCCGCCGCGTCCAGAGGAAGACATCTATCAGTTGGTCTTCGACCACGATCTGCATATTCACTTGATTGGCAGCCAACCAGGGTATCTGAATATCGTCGCAACGTTCATTGCCCCGCACGCGTGGCGGACACCTGAGGGTTTTCAGACGTTATTGGCGGAGAACCTGTTCAGCCTGCGTCATCCGGCTATCACGCTGGGGTACGACAGCCAGAGCAAAAAAATGGTGCTGTACGTCCGTCAGCCGTTAGATGAGTTATCCGTAGAGCATGCTGCGAAGACGTTCCACGATTTTCTGATGCGGGCGGATTCATACTGCTGCGGGAAGTCTCTCCCCACGGCAAGTCAGTCCCAAGAAACTCGTTCTCCCCCTCACGCGGGCTTACAACCCGTTTCCAAAAGGGAGTAAAGGGATAGTCCTGGGTTGTGTTCCTGCTGGGGACACCATTTTCAGGTTTAGGAGGCAATGATGCCTAGGTTTAACATTTTCCGCGGATCCTCTTCAGCTTCAACGTATAGCGCGATTGTCGAGAATTATGATACCGGCAATAAAGTGCATGATACCCGCAGCCCGAGTCAGCTAGGGTTGTCGGGCTATCAGCACAAAAATGTCGTAGTGAAATCCGGCACCCTGTCGGCACTGGCCGACGCCTGCTGGGCGAACCGTGTCGTCAAAAATATGCTCCCGCACGGGGCGGGAAATCAGCGGCAGGATGTCCGGGCCTCATCGGGAGAGAGCTGGGCGAGAATGCATCTGGCATACCAAAAGTTTCCTCATGGCGGAATCGAAAATCAGATCAAACGGGCGCAGAAATTCCAGGGGGGCAACTGTGCGGTACATGCCGCCGTCGCCGTCGCCGCGTTGAAAGAACGCAACGTGTCGCAGCCCATATGCCGTGTACGTCTCCAGCTTCCGGAAAATAACAGCCACGAGTTCGTTATGCTGGGCGACCCTCGCGACCCTACGTGGGGCGAACGCAATACGGTGGTCGTGGATGCCTGGCCAACGCATCCCAGCGCATGCACGCTGGACCAATCGGTGCTGCACGACATGCAACGCGACACGCATGCGCCGATGACGGAGCTGATGGCGACACACAACCATTTGCTTTGGGATGCCTCTGACTCCGCCAACCGAAGCGACACCCGGCGTCTTCGAGAGGTCGTACCGCTCAGTTCCGAGGAGCTGCAGCGAAAACTGGCGAAAGCCGGGCTGCCATCGTTACATTCCGACGATTTGGTCAGACATGCGTTGAACGATGATTCTTTCAATCGGTTCGATGTGCGCGTCGCCACCGATCCTTCCACGACCTATAGCGATAGTGCCGGCCACCGAGGCCAGAGTGTCGACTATTTATTGTCCCACCGGTAGCGACGTTCCGCTGTGCGGCTCCGGCACTCTCCGCGTCAGTCACGTAGAGGCCGACCGCATATCGATGCGACCCCTTGAAAGAGGCAGGCCCATTATCAGACGTGCAAGCGACCCGGTTGCGCTGAACGTTTTGCAGCCGCGATGCGGCACAGAGGGCAGCACGCTGAGAGCGGAAGATAAGGCGACGATGGCTGGCTTTCGCAGGGCCTCATCGTTCAACTAAAGCAGCAGCCAAAACGGGGCCACAATCCCCATCAATAGCGCATTCCCTCACCGAAGGCGCCTTCAATCATGCAGATGCGCGCCGCAAAGTTGGCGCCCTGACGCAAGCTGGCAGATAGCGTTTTGCCGTTAAGGTGGGCCAGCAGGAATGCGGTGATGAAAGCGTCTCCCGCGCCAAGCGTATCGACGGGGGCGATCGGCTCCGGTGGCTGACTGATCCAATGATGGCCGTCGTACAGTATCGCGCCCTCTGCCCCACGCGTTGCGATACCCCACTTGCAACCTGCGTCGTGAGCCGCCAGCAGCAGCCGACGGGTTTCATCGAGCGAGCGGTCCGCACAGGAGAAAAAGGCGTAATCCAGCCAGCGGCACTGAGCCTGCGCCCGTTCGGCGTCAAAATCATCCGAAAAGTCGTAGGACAACCGGCCGGACAGCCCGGCGAGATCCGTCAGCTGCGTGTCGATATAGCTGTAGGTGCTGGTATGGATCAGGTCAAAATGGCCCAGCCACGAGAGGTGCTCCAGCACGAAACGCATAGAGGTGCTTTGACGGATACCGCCCGCATTGGAGCCGAGGAACACGCGCTCCCCCTGCTTAAGGGTAAGATTGGCGTGGCCGCTTTCGCCGGAGACCGTCAGGCAGTGTTCGAGACCAATGCCGCGCCGTTCGAGCACGCGGCAAATGTGCTCCGCCGCACCATCGTCGCCAAACACGCCCAGATAAGCGGCTTCTGCCGACAACATGCGCGCGTAGACGCTGAAATTCAGCGCATTGCACCCCGGATAGCCGATGCCGGTATGGGTATATCGATCGATGACATTATCGCCAAGTCCCAGGACTTTCATCATCCTTACCTCAGTAATCCACCTGACCCATGTAACGCCGCGTCTCCAGCGAATGCTGGCGCACCTTCGCCAGCGCCGCGCGGTATTCGCACATGACGCTATAGAACAGTATCGGATTGAAATACTCCACCACGCCAGCCGGGATAACGCCCAACCCCAGCGCGTTGGCATCAATGATTTCCACCTTGTCGGCATAGCGGTGCAGGAAGTCGCGCGCGCGCTCATCCAGCGGGCGGGTGCGCCCCTCGTTCATCATCAGGATCCAGGGCGTGCTGTGGTCTGTGACCTCGAACGGCCCGTGGAAATATTCGCCGCTGTGAATGGAAGCGGCGTTCAGCCACTGCATTTCCATCAGCGAGCAGATGGCGAAGCCGTAGGCGTGACCGTAAGACGCACCGCTGGACAGAATGTAAAACAGCGACTCTTTCGCATAGCGTTCGGTAAACGCCGCCGTCAGCGGCTGCACCTGTCCGCGCGCCTGGTCGATAATCTCGTCGATCTGCGCCATGCCCGCCTGAAAGTCGGCGTAGCCATCAAAGCCCTCGGCCTGCTGCAACGCCTCAACGCACAGGCTCAGGATCAGCGCCATCGGATTATTGACCACCTGGCTGTCATTCCCCCAGGCATACAGCAGATTGCCGTCCGAAAAGTCGATCAGCCGCGCGGCCTCGTTATGGGTCAGCGTGACGGTCACGCTGCCGCGCCGCTGGGCCAGCTCCGCCGCAGCCACCGACTCCGGCGTGTCGCCGCCGTGAGAACAGACGATCGTCAGGGACTGCTTGCCCAACCTTTTCGGAGGCGCGTGGACGAATTCGTTAGCGGTCATCATGTGACTGTGCAGCGTTGTAGATTCGCTGTTCAGGAAATAGTCCGCCGGATACATATCCACCAGCGACCCGCCGCAGGCCACCAGAAAGACCTGTCGCAGGCCTCCCTGCGGGCGGAAACGCCGTTCGATAAAGGAGGAGATCATCGCTGCTGTATTCATGAATTAGTCGCCATAGACATTGAAAGTGAAGTATTTTTTCGCCAGCTTGTCGTACGTGCCGTCCTGACGGATCTCCGTGATGGCACCATTAAGCTGTTGCAGCAGCGGCGTATCCTGCTTGCGGACGCCGATGCCGGTGCCCGGACCAAAAACGGCATCGTCTTTAACCTGCGGCTCGATCAGGCTGAACCCTTTGCCCTCTGGCTTACTGAGCAACGCCTCAGTCACCACCGTGGCATCATCCAGCGTGGCGTCCAGTCGTCCTACGACCAGGTCGGCATAGACCGCTTCGGCGCTAGGGTACGACACCAGTTCAACGCCCTCATCTCGCCAGTGCTTTTGGCCGTAGATTTCAAATACCGACCCTTGCTGCACGCCGACGCGTTTACCGCGCAGCGACTCGGCGGTCGGCTTCAGCCCGCTGTCTTTCGCCGCGACCAGATACGCCGGCGTGTTGAATAATTTGTGAGAAAAGTTGATGGCCTTCTGTCGTTCACTCGTGATGGAGAGCGAAGAGAGGATTGCGTCGAATTTGCGGGCATGCAGCGCAGGGATCAGGCCGTCGAAGCTGCTTTCCACCCAGACGCATCGGGCCTTCATACGCGCGCAGATCTCATTGCCTAAATCAATATCGAAACCTTGCAGCCGCCCGTCCGCCGCCTTGAACTCAAACGGCGGAAACGTGGCGTCGGTGCCGAAACGAATTTGTTGCAGCGCGAAAACCGGGCCGGAGAGGAGCGCCATCACCAGACTCAGGGATACCCAGGCAAGCGTTTTCATCATTCACCCCTATAAATATACCGTAAAATATACCATCAGAGATATACGCCGATCACACACGCCGGGCAACGAATTTATCCATATTATTCAACTATAATAGTGTGTTAGAGTGTTGTGGTCTGGTTAGACCGGGGGGATAATACGGCGAAAAAACGGCATAAGTGATGATAAAACAAGCGCAAACCTTTGCGAAAATCACGCTTTCTTTGGC
The DNA here is from genome assembly GCF_015999465.1 of Lonsdalea populi. Classification (NCBI taxonomy): domain Bacteria; kingdom Pseudomonadati; phylum Pseudomonadota; class Gammaproteobacteria; order Enterobacterales; family Pectobacteriaceae; genus Lonsdalea; species Lonsdalea populi. Next base: position 74,409 of record NZ_CP065534.1, on the reverse strand, counting down.
ATGAATCTGACCAGAAAACAGACCATGAACAAGACGAACACAGGGAAACGCCGTCCGCGTAAAGCGTATCTGGAAGCTAAACAGGCTTTGCTGAAGGTATTGAAGACGCCGGAATACAACGAGGGCGATCAGATCCCAGCCGAGCGCGATCTCGCCGTACTGCTCGGCATCAGCCGAATGACGCTGCGTAAAATCATCGATGAACTGGTCGAGGCCGGATTGCTGGAGAGACGCGGCAATCAGGGCACCTGGCTGACTCAGACGGCCATTGAACGACCGCTGACGCAGGCTATCGAGCAGGGCATCAGCAAGATCACCGAGCTGAACGGCGCGGTGCCCGGCAGCCGCTTAATCTATTTTCAAGATACCGTCGCCAGCCCCCGGATCGCCCCTTTACTGAGCATTGAAACGGGCGACCCGGTGGTGATGATCAAGCGACTGCGGCTGGCGGACGGTGAACCTTTCTGCCTAGAAACCAGTTATCTGCCCCGTGCGCTGATGCCGGATCTGACGGCTGATATGCTGGAGGAGAGCGGGTCGCTGTATCGGCTGCTGGCGGAGCGCTACCGCCTCTTCGGCGTTTCCGACGAGGGCACCATTCGGGTCGGGGTCATGAATGAAGAAGAGCAGGCGCTGCTGAACGCCCCGCCGGACAGCCCGGCCCTGATCTATCGCGGCGTGATCGCCGACCGCTTTCAACAGCCGGTGGAATATCTGGTGTCGGTCAACCATCCGCAGCGGGTCTCGTTTCGTATCAGCCATCGTCCTAACACCGAGCGCTGAGACGGCGGTGTTTTCGGGGCTGCGGAGTGCGCGCGGCGGACTTTTGCCGGGCATGACGGAAAAACACAGCGCCGGCATGCGGGTTTCAGAGACGCGGTGCCCGCCATGAAAGTCGCCGCGTAAAGGGCTATGCTCTTTGCAGGACATCACAAACGGAGTCATAAATGATACGCCATATCTTACTTATCACCTTCAAGGAGGAGGCCGCGGAAGCCGACATCGAGCGGGTGAAATCGGCTTTTTTGCAGATGCCGGCCGACATCGAAGGCGTCGTCAGCGTTGAGTGGGGATGTAACGACAGTCCAGAAGGGAAAAATGAGGGCTTCACGCACTGCGTGATGATGACGTTTAAAGACGAAACGGCGCGCCAGCGCTATTTGCCCCACCCAAAACACGATGCATTGAAAGCGATTTTCCGCCCGATTCTGGCTAACCTCATCGTACTGGACTATCCGATACTCACGCCTCAGAAAGCCGCGCAGCCGGTTACCGCCCCGCGATAACCTCAGGACGCGTTCGCGGCCACCGAACCACGGCCGCAACGCCGTCGCCGACGAACCCTGTCTGACGGTTAAACGCCCAAAACGCCTCAGAGGGTAATCAGGCCCGACGGCGAACCCGGGAAGTTGGCAGAGTCCGGCGTGACGCCCCCCCAGCACTAGACCAGCATCACCTCGACGCCCTTCTCCTTCAACTGCTGGATAACCTCCGGGTTGGCATCGCTGCCAGTAATAAGCACATCGATATGTTCGGCGTTGCAGAACAGCATACCCGCGCGCTGGCCGAGTTTGCTGCTGTCCGTCAATACCGCCAGTTTGCCGACGTGATCCAACATTTTCTGTTCCGCCATCGCCGTCAGCATATCCATTTTGTACAGCCCTTCAGCCGTGAGACCTTTGCCGCTGGTGAACATCCAATGTCCGGCGTACAGGGACGAAATCTCATCCTGCGGCGCCAAGGTAATGGACTGGCTCTTGTTGTACTGCCCGCCGATGATGACGACGCCGTCGTGTTCTTGCTCAATCAGATAGTTGGCCAGAGGAAAGTAGTTGGTGATGACCTGAACGTCCCGCCCGCAAATCTCCTTCCCCAGCAGAAAGGCCGTCGAGCCGCAGTTGATGACCGCGCTCTCACCCGGCTGCACCAGCCGGGCCGCCGCCTGAGCGATGCGTACTTTTTGATCGTGAGTCGAGGTGCTTTGACTGTCCAGCGGCGACCATAGCCGTCTGGTCGGCATCAGCGCCTCCGCGCCGTTGCGCACCTTGCGCACCTGTCCGGCTTCATTCAGCTTATTGATATCGCGACGCGCCGTCGCCGGAGAAATTGAGAACGCTTGCATCAGGCTGGCCACGGTCAGATGGCGCTTCTCATTCAGCAGAGCCAGAATGGCGCTGTGTCGTTGTGTTTCTGTCATTTCATGCCTGATTTATGATTATTTATGATGTCTTGTGATTGTATAACGCTGTTTTCAAAAATCAAAGCACCGGGCGGAGCCGCAGCCCCACCCGCTTGTCCTCTCATCAATTCAATGCCAATCCTGCCTCCTGCGCCATCGTCGCCAAACGCGCCCTGGCTTGCCGCAGATGATCGGCCCAATGCTCATCCTGCGCCCACATTTCAATGACCAGCGGCGCCGAATAGTGCATTCCGGCCAGCGTGCGAAAAATGGCGGGGAAATCCACCACCCCTTCCCCAATGCACAGGTCGCGGAACTGTCCCGAAGACTCGGCGCTCACACGGAGCGTATCTTTGAGGTGGATCTGGACAATATGTTCGCCGCTCATCTGCAACTCGGTACAGGTATCGTAATTCCAGCCGGTGATATTGCCGACATCGGGATAGGCCATAAAGTAAGGCGAAGGCACCGCCTTCTTGAGCACTTCGAACTTGCACAACGAATTCAGGTAAGGCGTATCCATAATCTCCACGCCGAGCATGATGCCCGCCCGCTCAGCCAGACGCGCGCTCTCGCGCATGCCGTCGATAAACCGTTGATGCGTGGCCTCGCTGTGCGGTTCGTAATACACGTCGTAGCCCGCCAGCTGAATGCAGCGTACGCCCAGTTTATAGGCCAGCCCGATGGCTTTGCGCATGATGACGCCCGCCTGGTCCCGCACCGAGGGATCGGCCGCTCCAAACGGGAAACGGCGGTGCGCGCTCAGGCACAAAGAGTGCAGCGGCAGGCCATAATGCTCGCACAAACGGCGCAACCGAAAGATCTCCTCATCGCTCCAGTCCAGGCGTTGCAGGCGCTCGTCGGACTCATCGACGGACATTTCAATAAAGTCGAACCCCAGCGTTTTGGCAGCCTGAATCTTGTGCTCCCAATCCAACCGCGCCGGCATGGCCTTTTCATACACGCCCAGCCGCAACGCGCTATTCAGGTGATACATTGCGCACCTCGTGACCAGAGAACGTTAGAGGAACGAGCGGAATGGCAGCTCGGGTTCATCCGTGAAGATATCGTCAAACCCGCGCGGATGCTGGTAATGCATTTTGGCCTTGTCCGTCGGGAAGACGTATTTGCCCCCCACCTGCCAGAAGAACGGCCGGAAGCCGTAATTCAGACGGTCTTTTTTCCTGTACCATAGCAGCTCGATTTCACCAGGGTCGCTCTGGAAATTCGCCCAAATGTCGTGATGGAAGGGAATGACCACCTGCGTATTCAGCGACTCCGCGGCACGCAGGATATCCGATGAGGTCATTTTGTCGGTCACGCCGCGAGGGTTTTCGCCATAGGAGAGAAGCGCCACGTCGATCGTATTGTCGTTGCCGTGCCGGGCGAAATAGTTGGAGTAGTGCGAGTCGCCGGAGTGATACACATTGCCGCCGCTGGTCTTCACCAGATAGTTCACCGCGCGCCGGTCCATCCCGTCCAGAATGCTTTTATCGCGGGAGGACACGCCCTCAGGCAGCGTCACCAGCGCGGTGCGATCAAAGGCGTCCAGCACGTTGATGGTGATATCGCCAATCGCGATCTCCTGCCCGACCTGCGCCACGATGCAGCGCTCGGCCGGCACGCCCCATCCCGTCCAAAGCTCGACACAGGCTTCGGGGCCGATGAATTTCACATGGTCGCCCGCATTTTGCAGTACCGCCGCCGCCACGTTGATGTCGATGTGGTCAGCGTGATCGTGCGTCGCCAACACCGCATCTATCTTCTTGATACCGAAGGGGTCGAGAACAAACGGCGACGTACGCAGATTGGGTTGCAGCTTGCGCACGCCGCCCATGCGCATCATCTGATGCTGCTTTTTCATGTAGGGATTGGCGTGGGTTTTCTTGCCGGTGCCGCACCAGAAGTCGATGGCGATCTGCGTGTTGCCCGCAGACTTTAACCAGATGCCGGTACAGCCCAGCCACCACATGGCGAACGTCCCTGCGGCGACCTCCTCCTGCTCGATCTCTTCGTTGAGCCAGGTCCCCCATTCGGGGAACGTGTTCAATATCCATGACTCCCGGGTAATGTCAGTTACTTTGCTCATCGTTTTATCCTTTTTCATGATTACAACAACCGCCGTCGACCGGTTTCCATGGGTCGCAGACTCTGTCACCCCCGCCCCGTATTTTTCGTTTGCCCCAGGTGCTCATCACAAAAACGCGATCGCGGTGATTAAAAATGACTATATCAATCACAAATATGATTATCAATGATTACTTTTCGCACCTATTGACGAGCCGACTTGACGGTTTTAACACCACAAAAACCAATCTTCCTTCACAAAAAACGACAGAACAAAGATATTAACTCATTATTTGTATTACATTTTCAGTGCCGGCAGACAAAGAAAAGTAAACTGACGTGATAATCACAACGCACAGCTTGATCTTCGCCGCCGCTTGTTTATGATGATTCCAAAGATCACAAAAAATCATAGAATGAAAATTCGTGATTTCTCTCGATTCGACAAAACAGCAGGAGAAGTTAAATCACACGTTGGCAGGAAAGGACGCAGGTAACAGGGATTGAGTTATCACCGTCGGGCATATGGCCCTTCACCGATACGGAGCGGCATCATGGAAACGCTATACGCTATTTTTCACATCTTCTACAGCCAGGTTATGACCAAAGCGCCACTGCTGTTGGGACTGGTCACCTTGATTGGGTATCTGCTGCTGCGGCGGGATATCTCCACGGTCCTCAAAGGGACGCTCAAAACCATCATCGGTTTCATGCTGGTCCAGGTGGGCGCCGATACGCTGGTCGCAGGGTTCAAACCGGTGATAGAGAAGATCGCCGAATATCATGGGCTAAGCGGCTCGGTGATTGACCCCTACACCGCCATGATGGCGACGATGTCCGTCATGGGGGATCGCTACGCCTGGGTGGGCTACACCGTTCTACTGGCGCTCGCCCTGAATATCCTGATGGTGGTGCTGCGCCGCTATACCGGTATCCGAACGATTATGCTGACGGGCCACATCATGTTTCAGCAGGCCGGGCTGATAGCGATGTTTTATCTGGTGCTGGGCGCCACGATGTGGGAAACCATTATCGCCTCCGCCGTCATCATCGCGCTGTATTGGGGAATCTTTTCCAACATCATGTTCAAGCCGACGGAGGCCGTCACCGGCGGCGCGGGCTTCTCCATCGGTCATCAGCAGCAGGCGGCGTCGTGGATCGCGACCAAAATCGCCCACCGGCTGGGCGACCCCAAAGAGAGCGTCGATAACCTTAAACTTCCCCGCTGGCTGAACATCTTTCACGACAGCATCGCCGCGACCGCCATCGTCATGACCGTGTTCTTCGGCATTATCCTGCTCTCCTTCGGCCAGAAGAACCTGCAGATGATGGCCGGTTCCACCCACTGGAGTATTTATATTCTGGAAACCGGCCTGAAATTCGCCGTAGCCATTCAGATTATCGTCGTCGGCGTCCGCATGTTCGTCGCGGAACTTTCGGAGGCGTTCAAGGGCATCTCGGAGCGGGTCATTCCCAACGCAGTGCTCGCCATCGACTGCGCGGCTATCTACGCCTACTCGCCAAACGCCATGGTGTTCGGTTTTATGTGGGGCGCCGCCGGTCAGTTCGCCGCGCTACTGTTGCTCCTCGCCTTCCAATCGCCCATCGTCATCATTCCCGGCTTTGTGCCCATGTTCTTCTCTAACGCCACCATTGGCGTCTTCGCCAACCATTTCGGCGGCTGGAAAGCCGTGATGAAGATCTGCTTCGTGATGGGAGTCATTGAAGTGCTGGGCTCCGCCTGGGCGATTGCCTTGTTCGCCCACCACGGCACGCCGCTCAACGGCTGGATGGGCATGGCCGACTGGGCGTTGCTGTTCCCCCCCATCATGCAGGGGCTGTCCTGGTCGCCGCTGTTTCTGTGCGTACTCCTGCTCGGCGCCGTCACCTATATGTTTTTCGCCGCCCGACGTTTGCGCGCGGAAGAAGATGCCACGACGCCGACGTCGGATCTGCCTGCGGCCGCGACGCAGCCTCTCGCCGAACCCGAGCCAGTCAATGCGGAACGGGCCGTTCGGATTCTGACCGTCTGCGGTAATGGGCAGGGGTCATCCATGATGATGAAAATGAAAATCGCCAAGTTCCTGGAGCAAAGGGACATACCGCATGTGATGGAGTCGTGCGCGGTGGCGGACTACAAATCGAAGCTCGCGATGACCGACATCATCGTCGCCTCACGCCACCTCGCGGGAGAGATAGAGCCGGGTGCGGGCAAATTCGTACTGGCCGTGCAGAACATGCTCAATCCCCAGTCATTTGGCGACGAACTGCTCAACCTGATCAGAACGCATTTTTCCCGCTAGCGTCCGGCTGAAGGAACGGCCGAGAAAGGAGCACACCATGAACTTCAAGCAATCACTGATAGACAACGACACTATCCGGCTTCAGGCCCATGCGGCCGACTGGCGGGAAGCGATTAGGATCGGCACGGGCATGCTGGAGACCGCCGGCGCGGTTGAGCCTGGCTATCATGCCGCGATCATCCGCAGCATTGAGAAAATGGGTGCCTACTTCGTCATCGCCCCCGGCCTTGCGTTGCCGCACGCACGTCCGGAAGACGGCGTCATACGCACGGCCTTCGCACTGGTGACGCTGGCCACCCCCGTCATCTTCGATGGCGAGGACGAACCTGTCGATGTGCTGATCACACTGGCGGGCAGTACGTCCGACGAACATATCGTCGGTCTGACGGAAGTCACCCAAACGCTGGAGGACGAGAGCAGCCCTACCGGCATCAACCTCGACAGACTGCGCACATGCCGCAGCAAGGACGAGGTTTACCGCGCGATCGACAATGCGCTCGCGCAGGCGGCCAACGAGGAGGGATAACAGATGTTGAGCAACCTGAAACGAACGGTGTTGGCCGCCAATCGACAGCTTCCGCACTACCGGCTGGTCACCCTCACCTGGGGCAACGTCTCGCAGATCGATCGTCAACGCGGGCTGATCGCCATCAAACCGTCGGGCGTGAGCTACGAAGCCATGACGGCTGACGATATCGTCATCGTCGATCTGGACGGCAACGTCATCGAGGGGCGACTTCGACCTTCCAGCGATACCGCCACGCATCTGGTGCTGTACCAAGCGTTCCCTCGTCTCGGCGGTATCGTCCATACCCATTCTCGTCATGCGACGATATGGGCGCAGGCCGGTATGGATATCCCCGTGTTGGGCACTACCCACGCCGACTATTTCTACGGCGATATCCCCTGCTCCCGCCCGCTGACATCAGAGGAAATCACCGACGACTATGAAAAGAACACGGGCGTGAGCATCGTGGAAACCTTTCGCCGACGGGACATCGACCCCATTGCCGTGCCGGGCGTGGTTGCCTATGGCCATGCTCCTTTCTGCTGGGGGAAGAATGCCGAGGAAGCGGTGCATAACGCCGTCGTGCTGGAAGAGGTGGCGGCGATGGCGCTGGCGACGCGGCGGCTGAATGACCAGATTCGCCTCCCGCAGATTCTGTCCGACAAACACTATTTCCGCAAACACGGCGCTGACGCTTACTACGGTCAGACTGACGCCACGATGGAATGATGCTCGCGGCATAAGCCGTTTCACCGCTCATCATGATCCGGACGGCGCATGCCGCCGTCTCAACACTGAAAAAGGATTCTCATACCATGACTCAGCCCTTATTACAGATTGCACTGGATTCTACTGACCTTCCCACCGCCGTCGATCTGGCCGCGCGCGTGGCGGAGTATGTCGACGTCATTGAAGTCGGCACCATACTGGCCTTCGCCGAAGGGATGAACGCCGTCCGCACGCTGCGCCAGCAGTATCCCGACCATATTTTGGTCTGCGATATGAAAACCACGGACGGCGGCGCCATTCTGGCAAAAATGGCCTTTGCCGCAGGCGCGGACTGGATCACGGTGTCGGCCGCGGCCCATATCGCTACGATCACCGCCTGTAAAAGCATCGCGGACGACTACCACAGAGAAATTCAGATGGAGCTCTACGGCCACTGGACGTGGGAAGACGCGCAGGCCTGGCGAAAACTGGGCATCACGCAGGCGATCTACCACCGTTCGCGAGACGCGGAGCTGGCCGGAGTCGGCTGGACGCCCGAAGACATCCAACGCATGCATACCCTGTCGGAGATGGGATTTGAGGTGTCGATCACCGGCGGTATCGTGCCTGAGGCGTTGCAGCATTTCCGAGGGATTAACGCTAAAACGTTTATCGCCGGGCGGGCGTTGGCCGGTGAAAACGGAAGCGTCATCGCCGACGCCTTGCGCCAGGAAATCGCCCGCTACTGGTAACCTTCTCGGTGTCCGCCCGTTGGCTTTCCTCCACGGGCGGGCATCATTCCCCGAGACAGCTCACCGCACCCGCACACCTCCTCCGTAAAGCGCTTTACCGCACCGTTTTGGATATATCGATGTTTATCATCCAGATAACCCGCCATTTCCGTATTTTTATGCATCGTCCGGTCAAGTTCATTTAATTCTTAGACAAATATTGCCGATAAATCGCCAGGTAGACGCAGTTTAGCAGCTTACAAGCTATACATTTATTATAGGGCGTCACGATCTTATCGTCCCGCTTCACGCGGGTGAGCGCTTCCATTTTCCCCTAATCCAGGAAATCCCTAAACCATGACTTTCCAATCGCCCTCTTTTATGTCGTCCCGCTGCGCTCACTGCGCGGACAGTCATAATTTGGGCCTCGACTTCACCATGGCGTTTCAGCCTATCGTAGACTGCGTGACTAAACGCGTATTCGGCTACGAAGCCTTGGTCCGAGGCTGCAATAACGAGTCTGCTTTCAGCATTATTTCGCAAATAAGCAATGACAAGCGCTACGGCTTCGACCAGCTGTGCCGAATCAAGGCTATCTCGCTCGCAGCCCGACTGAAGCTGCCCGGCATGCTGAGCATCAACTTCCTGCCCAACGCCATTTATCGTCCTGAACGTTGTATCCGCTCTACGCTGGAAGCGGCCAGAAAGTACCAGTTCCCTATCAAAAACATCATGTTCGAGTTCACCGAAAATGAGCAGGCCAAAGACAGCAAACGCATACAGTCGATTATTGAATGCTACAAAAAGCTGGGCTTCAAAACGGCGATTGATGACTTCGGTTCAGGTTATTCCGGGCTGAATCTGCTGGCGGACTTTCAAACCGATATCGTCAAGCTGGACATGGCGCTTATCCGCGATATTGATCGGGATGAGACTCGCCAGACTATCGTCACCCACTGCATCAACATGTTGAAAACGTTGAATATCAAGGTACTGGGAGAAGGTATTGAAACAGAAAAGGAATATCGTTTTCTTAAAGGAATCGGGATTGATTTCGCTCAGGGATATTATTTTGCCAGACCCGGTTTCGAGTCTCTGCCTGAGGTCGATACGAGCCTTATTTAATAACGAAGACGGGGCGTTTCGAACCAAAATAAAACCCGCTGAACCGGCTTCGACCGTATAGCGGGTTTTTTAATGGTGTCGTTTACCTTTCACCGGCATCCTCTTATTTTCTTCTTCCAACACTCGCTCAATCGGCAATTCCAAATGTCGCTTTCGTCGGGCATAAAGCCAAAAAAACACGCATATTCAGCGTGTATACGTACACAAAAAAGCATAACTCGGCGTATACAATTTAGAATAAGTGACCCCCTAATCGACCGTTATACTGCGCTCAATACAGCGTGTCGGAGAGTTTGTATGGAACACTCAGAATCTGGGCATCACCGCGACGAGACGACACATTGACTACTACGCGAGCTGTTGAAAGCCATTGGCGTCGATCATGCACGCATCAACGCCATATTTCAGGGCGCGCCGATGTACGCTCCTGATGGTCTGCTGGATTCCGTCAACCTCATTAGCCTGATTGCCGTTCTCAGCGATCGCTATGAAGCGCAGGGCAACCGCATGTCATGCTGTCCGTAGGGCTGGGAGCCGCATACAACAGTTGCTCCGTTTTCTATTGTGCGGAATGGCTCTGACTCGCCGTCAGGCGACATTTCGCGCCACAATGCACAGCGTTTACCTACATACTGCAATTATTACTCTGTCCCACAATTTCAGACAACAATGCCCGCGGTCACCAGGCATAATCTTTTTAAGGAAGCGTTTTCGCTGGCATAAGCAGGCGGAAATATACAAGGATGTATTCACGTCACGGTCAGAGCGCAGGATTGCGCCGTTCGAACAAGGATGAAGACGGACCGTCGCGTTGTCAGAAAGGATGTTGATGGTCTGACTAGGCCGGTTACTCTCATGCTCCAGCAGGATGACGAGAGATGGAGATCGGAATGGAAACGCTTTCTTTCTGTGCTGAAGCTCTGCGTGTATACCCCTCGTGGTGGACTGCGCGGCGACGCCGGAGAAACCCATGGATGCGACGCCCTTTACGGATCGGGATATCGGCAAAGGGTGCCTTCTTCTCTTTCTCGTCAGTGACGGGAAACATACGCCATTATCACCACAATCACTTTGCAGAAACGTCTGCACGAGCATGCGCCGGGGGTAATTCCCTGGAGACCGCGAACCCACGCCGTCCTGAAAGTATAGGCCGGCATTACCCCAGCCACTCCATTAATGCGTCCGGTTCCGTGAGGGTGGTATACCGCCAGCTCAACGCGGTCTCATTGGACGACAACATGCAGCAGCTGAGCGCCATGCTTGCTTCCTCAAACCAGACTTCCTCCATCTGCGCGCCTGCGGGATGAGAGCCATCCCGCACCTGAATCCGCCCGTCTTCCTGCGTCAGACAGCTGAACGAGTCCAACGGCTTGCTCAGGCCAAGTCCTAACGCCTTCAGATAGGCTTCTTTACGCGTCCATATCCGAATGAAGGCCTGTACATACATCTCTTCATCACAAAACTGATCCAGCCAACTTGCTTCATCAGGATGGAAAAAACGTTTCGCCACGCCGCGTTTATGCTCGACACGCCCTCGATTTCCCTCAACGTCGACCCCTACGGCGTCGCCCTGAGCGATGGCAAAAGCAAAAGCGGCCTGAGTGTGGGACAGGTTGAAATGAAACTGTGGATATTGGGGCAGGAACGGTTTGCCGAAGGGAGTGCGAACGAATGTCAGCTCATGCGGCAACGCGCGACACAGCGGCGCCAGCAGGCACCGAAGAATGCCCTCGGCCAGTTTGCTGGCGGTGAGCGTATCATGCGGCGCCATCCGGCAGGCCAAACGCGCTTTGGCAGAAATTTCCGGTCGATCCAACGTCTGCCGGTGGACCAAAATACACTGCGGGTTCGCCAGTTTTCGTACACTATGCTCAGCGCTACCACAGATATCCATCCTGTTTTCCTGGCTCATGTCCGCTCCCCCATCCGATTTATCGCGTTTTCCCTATCCACCTTATTCACTTTGTCATCCTTGTTGGTCACGACGTCTGAAAGCGATCGGGTCGAAATAACGAACGTCCGATGTAAACGTATACGTAGCAACGCCTCATCGCCATGCATTTCTGACCGGTCGGCGTGGATATTTTTGCGGCATTACGTTTAAAGAGGAGTTTTAACACGATCCTGTCATTTATATCCCGCTCGTGCTGAGAACGCTGACCATTTTCGAGACGAACAGTCCCAATAACGAAATGTCGCCATCCCAAAAATGGAATACTGAATGGAAAAACCGTTACGTTTCTCGCTGAAAAAGGCCATTCCAAATATGGCACACAATTTGCGTGAGTATCCCTGTCAATGACAGCAATGACAATAATTAACAACCCAATACCAACGCCGTTTTCAGCATTTTTATTAACCGCTCCAGGCACGGTAAATACATTTTTGGATGACACCATGAATCGACATAATGCCTACCCCCACACCTTGGATAATGAAAGCTTCAACCACAATCTTATTCAGGACATGTATCGTCGTCACCCGAACTTAAAAAAGACTTTGGAAAATAACAATAAAGCAACCAGTCTGGTAGGGATCATCGACTATATTATTGAGAATATCAGCGATAGCATCACGCTGGAACAACTCGAAGCCGTGAGTGGCAAATCAAAGTTCGATATCTGCCGCTTGTTTAATCAAGTCTATAATATTACGCCCATGCGATGGATCTGGCGCGTTCGCGTCACCCTGGCGAGAGAGATTATTCATATCTCGCCCAACTGGTCTCTGACCGATATTTGTTATGCTTGTGGTTTCTCTTCGTTGCCTCATTTTTCCCGCTGCTTTACGAAAACGTATAATATTCCGCCGCTGAAATATCGGAAAACCGTCTCGTCCGATCGCGAGCCGCCCCGTTTTATTAGCAATATGAGCTTCGATATTATTTTCGGAAAACAGCGCCACCTGTTTTCTCGTCATGTATTGCTGGATAACATCCACAATCTGTCTAATTAATGAACTTGTTCGAAGAACACACAAAAAAGTCCCTCACGGGATTTTTTTATTTTATTGACGAGGGAAGCATCGCAGTGAGTCAGGTTCGCAATCATGTGTGCCGCACCATTTAACGAGGGCACTGCGATTCCCCTGCGTTTGACACAGCCCCTAATATTTACAAATACTTTGCCAATAAACGGAGGTCGTTTTTATCCCTGATTGCCGCCCCCTCGCCACATCGTTCAGCGCGGAAATCAGATGGCACGGAGCATCAGCGGGAATGAAAACCGGCGGGCAGCGGCGACCACTAGCGACAAAAAGGGCATACCTAGGTATGCCCTTTTTCAATGCATCAGACGGAAGCTCGACGATTATTTTTTGGTTTTGTCCTGCAGAAGTTCACCGCTTTCCACCTGCGGCACACCGGCGCTGCCCGCAATCAGCAGGCCGCTTTCCATATAACTGAACAATTTTTCACGCGTGTCGGTGATATCCAAATTACGCATGGTCAGCTGACCGATACGGTCGTCCGGCGAGAAGACAGAGTCGCCTTTCTCCATAGTCAGACGCTCAGCCTTGTAGGTCAGATTGTCGGACACGGTGTTCAGGTAGGAGAAATCATTGCCGCGACGCAGTTCAACGGTGACTTCACCGGTGATTTCACGGGCGACCCAACGCTGCAGCGCATCGCGCAGCATCAATGCCTGCGGATCGAACCAACGTCCCTGATACAGCAGGCGGCCCAACTGACGGCCATGAGCATGATACTGCTCGATGGTGTCTTCGTTGTGGATGCCAGTGACCAGACGCTCGTAGGCGAGGTGCAATAGCGCCATCCCCGGCGCTTCATAGATGCCTCGGCTTTTCGCTTCGATGATACGGTTCTCAATCTGGTCGCTCATGCCCAGGCCATGACGGCCGCCGATACGGTTGGCTTCCAACATCAGCTCGACGTCGTCTGCAAAGATTTTTCCATTCAGCGCGACCGGATGCCCTTGTTCAAAGCGGATGGTGACCTCTTCCGCAGGGACTTTGACATTTTCGTCCCAGAACTTGACGCCCATAATGGGATTGACGATTTTCAGGCTGGAGTTCAGGAACTCCAGATCTTTAGCTTCATGCGTCGCGCCCAGCATGTTGGAGTCAGTGGAATACGCCTTTTCAGCCGACATTTTGTAGCTGAAGCCCGCCTCGGCCATAAACTCGGACATCTCCTGACGGCCGCCCAATTCATTGATGAAGTCGGTATCGAGCCAGGGTTTGTAGATTTGCAGTTCCGCGTTGGTCAGCAGGCCGTAACGGTAAAAACGCTCGATGTCATTGCCTTTATAGGTACTGCCATCCCCCCAGATATTCACGCCGTCTTCTTTCATCGCCGCCACCAGCATGGTGCCGGTCACTGCGCGGCCCAGCGGGGTGGTGTTGAAGTAGGTCATACCGGCGGTAGTGTTATGAAAGGCACCACACTGAATCGCGGCGATGCCTTCTGCGACCAGCTGCTTACGGCAATCAATCAGGCGCGCATTTTCCGCGCCGTATTCCTTGGCGTGACGAGGAATCGCGTCGTAGTCCTCTTCGTCCGGCTGACCCAGGTTCGCGGTGTAAGCATAAGGCACCGCGCCTTTTTTACGCATCCACAGCAAGGCGGCGCTGGTGTCCAGCCCTCCGGAGAAAGCGATGCCGATACGTTGACCAACCGGAAGATGCTTCAAAATCGTCGTCATAACAATTAATCCCTGCTCGAGTTAGATGGCATTGAGTGTAACCACTCCAACGCCGAATTACGTAGGTTACATCGCACTATATTGGACAAAATGCAGAAGAAGATCGCGGCGATTCACACGGTCGACGGCATTTTACTCGCGTACTCCACAATGAATATTTATGCAGAATATATGATTTATAATTTAAACATCTTTTCAGCCGGACAGGAAGAGACTCGTTAGGATTTCAGCAAAAAATTCATTCCAGGCGTGGCGTCACGTCCCACGGCGAAGCAGCGCCGGTTTATCGCTGGTTCGAATTTAACCCTATCCTGTCCGGATTTAGCCTTCTCCCGCGTTGACGTTGGGCGCATGACAGCCACTATCCTGAATAAGGAGATTAACCATGCCGCACACTGCACGGTTAGTAATTGATGTACAACGTTTTTTCTTGCATTGATCTTTCTGGCAGGAAGACGATCTCCCCCCATTTCAGGCAGCGCTGCTGCGCCTGATCGATGGCTGTAAACGGCAGGGCGTCGCGTTGGAGGATGTGTTTCACGCGGCGAAAGAGGACCCTTTCCCGTTGGAGTCAGACTTCGTCACGCGGCAGAGTTTTCCCCATCATCAGCCGGATAAACAGATCTACAAACACGTTCACAACGCCCTGACCGTCTCAGGACCGCATGAATAGTCGCAGCGGGAAGGTATTCACCATCTGATCATCTGCGGCCTGAGCGCCGAACAGGGCACCAGGCAGGGAATCGGCGTGGAAAAAGCGGCGTTGCTGCCCGGCTTCTCCTCGGCGCGTCAACTGCGTCGGGCTCAGTCGCGTCAGCCCTAACTCACCAGACGACGCCGGTCAAAGCGCTGTAGCATCAGAGAAAACAGCAGGCCGACCGCCAGCGCCATCGCAAAGACGTAAAAAATATCCGCCACCGGAGAGCTTTCGAGCGTCAGTTGATGCGTGCGCAAATAGTGGATCACCAGCGCGTGAACGCCGTAAATCGCCAGCGAATGACGCGCTATCAGCGCCAGCCCCGGTAAAGGCGCCGCGAGGTAGTATTTTCCACTGACCAACAGACCGGTAGCGGCCAAGAACACCAGCGGCCCGCAGTAGAGATAGTAGGTCTGATCAAAGTCGCCGTTAACAAGCGTCAGATGGCGAGTCCCCAGCGTCACCAGCAAAGACCCTAAAACGAAGACGCCGAGCGCCGATCGCGCCGTCCAGCGGGGGATCGTCATCATCCCGATCATCCTGCCGGTAATAGCGTACAGCAGGTAATAGATGGTGTCGCCGAACATAGACAGGTTCACCGGCAGCATCTGATGCTGACCGTTCATCAGCGCGGGCATATTGGGATTGGCGACCACCGCCAGCAGTACGATCGCCGCCGCCAGCGCATAACCCGACGCCTGACGCACTTTAATCAGCGGAGAAAACAGGTAAATAATGGTGATGGCATAGAAAAACCACAGGTGATAGAACACGGGTTTTTGCAGACTGTTCCTCAGCGCCAGCCACGGATTAATGGGGGTCAACCACGCCATATAACCCAGCGCCAACAGGCTGTAGAACAGAATGCAGCAGCCGATGCGCAGATAGTGTTTACCCTGCGCCTGCCGCTCGCCGAAGAACAGGTAGCCCGAAATCATGAAAAACAGCGGCACGCAGACGCGAGAGGCGGAATCCAGCAAATTGGCGACCTCCCAATAGACCTTTCCCGGCGCGCCGCCGCCGGTGACATACCCTGCGGCACTGTGGACCATCACCACCATCAGGCACGCTATCGCCCGCAGGTTGTCCACCCAGCCGATCCTGTCGGTCATCCGCGCCTCGCCCTATTTTGATTCAATAATAAACAGCTTATAGGGTGCCCCGCGGCAACTCAATGCGATTGCTCGCCCAAATATCCAGCTGATAAACATCAGGGCCGCCGAGGCAGCCCTGTTTATTTAACGTCTCACCCTGTGATGCCTAGAATAGCCCCATCGGTTTGTCCGAGTAGCTGACCAGCAGGCATTTGGTCTGCTGATAGTGTTCCAGCATCATTTTGTGGTTTTCCCGCCCGATACCGGACTGTTTGTAACCGCCGAACGCGGCATGCGCCGGATAGGCATGGTAGCAGTTGGTCCACACGCGTCCGGCCTGAATGCCGCGCCCCATGCGGTAAGTGATGTTCGCATTACGGCTCCATACGCCCGCGCCCAGACCATAGGGGGAGTCGTTGGCGATCTCCAATGCGTCGTCCAGCGTTTTGAACGTCGTCACCGCCAGCACAGGCCCGAAGATCTCCTCCTGGAATACCCGCATGTTGTTGCTGCCTTGCAAAATCGTCGGTTCCAGATAGTAGCCCTCGGTCAGATCGCCGTTCAGCGACTTGCGCCGCCCGCCGGTCAGCACCTGTGCGCCCTCTTTCTTACCGATATCGATATAGTTGAGGATGGTGTCCAGCTGTCCCGACGACACCTGTGCGCCCATCATGGTATGGGCGTCCAGCGGGTTGCCGACGCGAATGGATTCCACCCGCTTGATGGCGCGCTCCATAAAGCGCTCATAAATAGACTCCTGCACCAGCGCCCGGCTCGGGCAGGTACAGACTTCGCCCTGATTGAAGGCGAACAGAGAGAACCCTTCCAGCACTTTGTCGAAGAAGCTGTCCTCTTTGTCCATGACGTCGGCAAAGAAGATATTGGGGGATTTTCCGCCCAGCTCCAACGTCACCGGAATGACGTTCTTTGCTGCATAGCCCATGATCTGCTGGCCAACTTCGGTCGAGCCGGTGAAGGCGACCTTGGCGATCCGCGGCGACGTCGCCAGATATTCGCCGATCTGCCCGCCTGCGCCGTTAACCACGTTGATCACGCCCGGCGGCAGCAAATCCTGAATCATCTCCATCAGCAACAGGACGGAGAGCGGGGTCAGCTTCGCGGGCTTCAGTACGATGCAGTTGCCCGCCGCCAGCGCCGGCGCCATTTTCCAGCACGCCATCAGCAGCGGAAAGTTCCACGGAATAATCTGCCCGACGACGCCGAGCGGCTCGTGGAAATGGTAGGCCACGGTGTCGTGGTCGATTTCGCTGATCGCGCCTTCCTGCGCCCGGATACAGGCGGCGAAATAGCGAAAGTGATCGATGCCAAGCGGAACGTCGGCATGGCGAGTTTCGCGGATCGGTTTGCCGTTATCCCAGGTTTCGGCATTCGCCAGCAGATCGATATTCTGCTCCATACGATCGGCAATGCGGTTAAGGATCTGCGCGCGCTCGGCCGCCGATAGCGCGGCCCAGCCGGCTTTGGCTTCGTGCGCAGCATCCAGCGCCAAATCCACGTCGCGGGTATTCGAGCTGGCGACTTCACACAGCGGCTGGCCGGTGACGGGCGTCAGATTGACATAATATTCGCCGCTGGAAGGCGCAACCCAGGCGCCGCCGATAAAGTTTTCGTAACGTTTTTTCAGGCTGACATCGAAGCCGTAGGCTCCGGGAGAAACACGGCTTGAGCTAGAGGAAGTGTTATAGGTCATTTCTGTCTCCTTTGTATGCTGATGCTGCGGACTGGGCATGGTATTCGCAGTAACACCGCCAGGCCACCTGATGCAGAACGGTGTGCTTACCCAAACAGAAAATCGTTGGACTCATCCTAGATGATGTTAATCAATTGTGATAGATACGGCCGGTCTGAAAAGGACAGGAATTCGATTCAGCGCTCATTTTTAGGCAACGAATGGAACCTAATTCGAAACAGTGCGTCCGAAGCCGCCGAACGTCTTCGTCATCCCGCGGAGGGAGATAACATTCGCGTCCCGCCGGGCTCGGTGAAATACTGATGTCACCGCTTCACATAACGACCGCAGGAAGTACCGGTGAAAAACAACCCTTCTCAGCGCGAAAATACGCAGGCTCCATTGACCGGAGCCAGTCAGCACACCATCTGGCATCAGTCTGCATTGGCGGAACCCCGCCGCGACTGGCTGGCGGAAGAGATGCCGGTCGCCTTGGTCTACAACGGCATTTCACATGTGGTGATGATGGCCTCCCCCAAAGATTTGGATGCGTTCGCACTGGGTTTTTCATTGTCGGAAGGCATTATTCGATCGCCGAACGATATCTACGGCATCGATGTCGTGCCTACCTGTCACGGTATCGAAGTGCGGATTGAGCTTTCCAGCCGTCGCTTCGCCGGGCTGAAAGCCAGACGCCGCGCAATGGAAGGCCGCACCGGCTGCGGCGTGTGCGGCGTCGAGCAGTTGGAGGAGATCGGCAAGCCAATAGAGCCGCTCCCCTTCACTCAAACGTTTTCACTGTCGCGGCTTGAGTCCGCACTAACCCAGTTGCGCGATGTTCAGGTCGTCGGAGAGCGGACCGGCTGTACCCATGCCGCCGCCTGGATTTCGCCGGAAGGTTTGCTGTTGGGAGGGTGCGAGGATGTAGGCCGACACATCGCGCTGGATAAACTGCTGGGTAGGCGCGCCCGTCAGCCCTGGCAGCAGGGCGCGGCGCTGGTATCCAGCCGCGCCAGCTATGAGATGGTGCAAAAATCCGTTCTCTGCGGCGTAGAAATTCTCTTCGCCGTCTCCGCAGCCACCGCGCTGGCGGTCGACGTTGCGCAACGCAGCCAGCTCACATTGGTGGGTTTTTGCCGTCCGGGACGTGCGACGATCTACACCCATCCCCGGCGTCTGCGCGACTAGCCGCTTAGACCGATTGGTTGTTAGGCCTACCCATTATCTTATAAGTGACTGTAGGAAAAGGAATAAAGTTGCCACACATCGGCAGAAAGCCAAGAATAACCATTTTCAATATCATTTAATTAACTATAATGAACCTCATGCTTACGCGGGACTAACAAATCAAGTGCCGCTTCATTTATATCAATGCACGCCCACTATGGAGATGCAAAATATGAGTTACACACTGCCATCCCTGCCCTATGCCTATGACGCACTGGAACCGCATTTCGACAAGCAAACGATGGAAATCCATCACAGCAAACATCACCAGACTTACGTCAACAACAGCAACGCCGCGTTAGAATCTCTGCCAGAATTCGCGAAACTGTCTCCGGAAGAGCTGATCACTAAACTGGATCAGGTTCCGGCTGACAAGAAAACCGCGCTGCGTAACAACGTGGGCGGCCATGTCAACCACAGCCTGTTCTGGAAAGGCCTGAAGCTGGACACGACGCTGACCGGCGATCTGAAAGCCGCCATCGAACGTGATTTCGGCAGCGTTGACGCCTTTAAAGAAACCTTTGAGAAAGCCGCGGCAACCCGCTTCGGTTCCGGCTGGGCCTGGCTGGTGCTGAAAGACGACGGCAAACTGGCGGTCGTCTCAACGGCTAACCAGGACAGCCCGCTGATGGGTGAAGCGATTTCCGGCGCATCCGGCTACCCGATCATCGCTCTGGACGTGTGGGAACACGCCTACTACCTCAAATTCCAGAATCGTCGCCCGGACTACATCAAAGCGTTCTGGAGTGTCGTCAACTGGGACGAAGCTGCAAAACGCTTTGCCGAAGCAAAAAAATAATTTGCCAAATAGGTAGCCTGCCCCGCTAAATGCGAGCTCCCCCTCCAACCCGGAATAACCTTACTTATTCCGGGTTTTTTATTTCCGCTTTACATTCTTTTATGACGAAGTAAACAGTAAAGCTTTACTTTACCATGCCGATAATTTTCTCGAGCGCTCTTTGATTATTTTCCGCCACCTTGTACAGGGTGGCGGAGATTTTCTTCTGGCTGCAACAAATGACAGTCAACACATTAGGGATCTCCCTTAATGACTGAGTTCATTAATAATGGAAGAGTAAAATGGCGATTAAATTTGAAAATATAAAGGTAGGCAGGAAGTTAGGATTAGGATTCTCTCTAATTTTAGCGCTGACCCTTCTTATAGCCGCAGTTGGGATGATGTACATCGTCACGCTGAAAGATCGCTTCGATAAAGCGACTTTCAGTGCCCAAATCAACGATGAAGTCAACCAAGCCCGCTATTATCGCGTTCTATACAGTGCGGGATACAACCCCGATGCCATCACAAACAACAGCAAACATATTAACAATATTGTCAATTTAGTCGGCGAAGCAAAAAATAAGTCTTGGTATTTAGATTACGAAGACCGTTTGGGAAAAATATCTGAAGCCATAGTGGAATATCAGAAAAAGCAAAAAGATTATGTGGATGCTGTGAGTAAAAAGGATCAGATAAGACAAAGCTGGAATATTTCTGAAACACAAACGGTGTTAAATGCATTTGAGCAACAGGCTAAAAATGAAGGTAATTTCCCTTTACAACTTCAATTAGCCGATCTGGATCTGAAACTCACCAACATCCGCTATCAGGGCCGCGGCCTGCTGCTATCCCTTAATCAGGATGCGGAAAAGACGCTCATTGCCGCAGTCGAAGACACCGAACAGATGCTGGACCAGTTGATCCAATCGCTGCCCGCAGACCGTCAAACACAGCTGGCGTCGATCGTCACATCACTATCTAGCTATAAATCTCTGGTGCAAGCCTACCTTCCGGCTTACCAGGAAGAGCTGAAACAGGTCGATCTGCTCGGCGTGCAGGCCAATACCTTGATTTCACAGATCACCGGCATGGTGGAGAACGAAACCCGCGAGACACAGAAAGATATCAACGAAGCCACGCTGTGGTTGTCCCTGACGACGCTGGTCACGCTGCTGCTGGGTATCGTCGCCGCCCTGTTTATCTCTCGCCAAATTACCCAGCCTCTGAACCAGACCGTCGATATCGCCGAAAACATTGCTGCCGGCGACCTCACCATGCCGATTGTCAGCACCCGCCGCGACGAACTGGGGATGTTGCTCAACGCCATGGCGAAGATGAAAGCCAATCTGCACAACATCATTGACGATATCCGTCTGGGCGTCAGCCAGATCAATACCGCTGCCCGCGAAATTGTGGCGGGCAATGACGATTTGTCTTCCCGCACGGAGTCTCAGGCTGCCGCCGTGGAAGAAACCGCCGCCAGCATGGAGCAGTTAACTTCAACCGTGAAACAGAACGCCAGCAACGCCCATCACGCCAACAAACTGGTGCTGGACGCCACCCAGACCGCGCAGTCCGGCGGAAAACTGGTGGAAGAGGTGGTCAAAACCATGTCTGAAATCGAAGGCAGCTCGAAACGCATTGCTGAAATCACTTCCGTGATCAACGGCATTGCTTTCCAGACCAACATTCTGGCGCTCAACGCCGCGGTCGAAGCCGCTCGCGCCGGTGAACAAGGCAGAGGATTCGCCGTGGTCGCCGGTGAAGTGCGTAATCTGGCGCAACGCAGTTCTCAGGCGGCGAAAGAGATTGAAGGGCTGATCTCCACCTCCGTAAATCAGGTTGGCCACGGGGCGAGACTGGTGAACGATGCAGGGAAAACCATGCACGATATCGTGACGTCGGTAACGCACATCCATGACATCATGGGGGAAATTACGGTGGCTTCTGATGAGCAAAGCCGGGGGATCGCACAGGTTAATGAAGCCATCGTGGATATGGACAGCACCACACAGCAGAATGCCGCGCTCGTCCAGGAGTCCACCGCCGCCGCCAGCTCGCTGGAAGAACAGGCGATTGTGTTGTCCAACGCCATTGCCGTATTCCGCCTGTCCAGTTCACGGGAGCGGGAGAACAACGGGCAGCAGGCGCTTAGCGGCGGTCACGCAGAGCAGTTGACCTACAACCCGTAACATCTCGCTCCGACAATACCGGAAGCGCGTGTCTCTCTGACGGGCTGAGATAACTCTCTCAGCCCGTCATTCACTTTTAACGCACTGCAATTAGCGGTTGTGCCTTCAACATCGTCGTAAGATTCTGCTGCTGCGAAGAAAGCTGCGTCATCATGCCGTTGTACTGATCGACCTGCGCCGGCGTCTGGAACTGCACGCCATTGCCGTTAAACATCACCTGAGCGCCCTGCGTCTGCAGATAGTCGCCGACCTGCACCAGCGTCTGCGCAAAGGAGATACTGACCGGCACCACCGCAGCGACGGCCGTCGCTGGCTTCGTCACCACTCGCTCATACACGCGGTTATACACCGCTTGTACATCTTCCGGCTGTTTCAGCGCGTGTCGGGCATTGTCCGCCTGCACTTTCGCGGTCTGAGTCTGCTGACTGAGCAGATTTAAAGCGCCGATGCTTTGACGCAGATTTTCCCGCTCTGTCAGATAATCCTGCGGCACACGAATGCGTGCGACCTGCTCCAGCATCGGCGTTAAACTGCCCGCCAGCGCCTGATCCAACTGCTGACTAAAGCCCGTCAGAATCGCGTAATCCTGCGCATAACGACCGAAACTCTGCTTTTGCTGGTCCGTCAGACCCGGTAGCTGACGCCCCGGTTCCTGTTCCACACCCTGCAAAAACGCGTTGAATGCCTGACGCTGCTCCTTGTCTTTATCACCACAGGCCGCCAGTTGCAGCGTCATCAAAACCATAATCACCGGCATCAGCCAGCGCGAACGGATATCCGCCAACATGTCTACTACTCCTGTTTTTTGTTTCGCCGTCTTGCTCATAGAAGGTTACCCTGATAAGCATAGCCGAACGACTTTCTCGCAAGATGAAAAACAGCGCGCATAATCTCGCTGTTCTCCCCGTAGAGGCTGCGGTGAGATACCGCAACGCAGCCATGCCACATTCCACTGCACCCACCTAAAAAAACAGGGCCACTAAGGCCCTGTCGTGATTCAGCGAGCGCGAATCCTTACTGCAATACCGAAATATCAGCCACTTTCAGGAACAGATTACGCAGTTCGTTGAGCAGCGTCAGACGGTTGATCCGCACGTCCTGCTCTTGCGCGTTCACCATCACTTTGTCGAAGAAGCTATCCACAGGCTCACGCAGCTGCGCCAGCTCAACCAGCGCTTCCTGATAACGTCCTTCGGCGAACCACGGTTCCAGTTTGCTGTTCAATGCGGTCACGTAGGTCGCCAGCTGAATCTCTTCTTTTTCCTTCAACAGCGAGGCCTGCACGCTGTGATTCAGGCTTTCCGTCGACTTCGCCAGAATGTTGGATACCCGTTTGTTGGCCGCCGCCAGCGCAACCGCCTGTTCCAGCGTTCGGAAATGACTGACGGCTTTCACGCGGGCATCAAAGTCGGCCGGACGGGTCGGACGACGCGCCAGCACCGCCTGAATGGTATCGACGCTGTGGCCTTCTTCCTGATACCAGGCGCGGAAGCGGCCCAACATGAATTCAATCACGTCGTCAACCACATTGGCGTTAGTCAGCTTGTCGCCATACAAGCGCACGGCTTCTTCCGCCAGCGTTTGCAGATCCAGCGGCAGCTGTTTCTCTACGATAATGCGCAGAGCGCCCAGCGCGGCGCGGCGCAGCGCGAACGGGTCTTTATCACCCTTTGGATGTTGACCGATGCCGAAGATCCCGGCCAGCGTATCCATTTTGTCGGCGATGGCCAGCGCACAGGCGACCGGAGATGAAGGCAGATCGTCACCCGCAAATCGCGGCTGATACTGTTCGTTCAACGCGACCGCGACATCTTCGTCTTCACCGTCATGGCGCGCATAGTGCATACCCATGACTCCCTGGGTATCGGTGAATTCGAATACCATGTTGGTCATCAGATCGCATTTGGACAGCAGGCCCGCGCGCGTCGCATGATTGACGTCTGCGCCAATCTGCTCTGCTACCCATCCGGCCAGTGCCTGAATACGGTCGGTTTTATCGCGCAAAGAACCCAGTTGCTGCTGGAACAGCACGGTTTCCAGACGCGGAAGATGGTCTTCAAGACGTTTTTTACGGTCGGTGTTGAAGAAGAATTCGGCATCCGCCAGACGCGGACGCACCACTTTTTCGTTACCCGCAATAATCTGCTGCGGATCTTTCGACTCGATATTGGCCACAAAGATGAAGTGCGGCAGCAGCTTGCCCGCGTCGTCGTAAACCGGGAAATATTTCTGGTCGCCTTTCATGGTATACACCAGCGCTTCCGCAGGCACAGCCAGGAATTTTTCTTCGAACGTCGCCGTCAGCACCACCGGCCATTCGACCAGAGACGCCACTTCTTCCAGCAGGCTTTCGCTCAGGTCGGCTTTTCCGCCAATCTTCTGCGCGGCCTGTTCTGCATCGCGTTTGATCATCGCTTTACGCGCTTCGTAGTCTGCAACCACTTTGCCGCGTTCGAGCAAAATTTCAGGATATTGATCGGCATTATCTATGGTGAATTCGGCTTCGCCCATGAAGCGGTGGCCGCGCAGCGTGCGAGCAGATTCGATGCCCAGCACGGTGCCGGGGATCAGCTCGTCACCCAGCAGCATGGTCACGGTATGAACCGGACGAACAAACTGCACATCTGAGTTGCCCCAGCGCATCAGTTTCGGGATCGGCAGTTTGCTGAGCGCCACGCTCACCATGCCCGGCAGCAGAGTTTGCGCCGCCTGGCCTTTGACCTGCGCACGGAACAGCAGCCATTCGCCCTTGTCGGTGGTCAGGCGTTCGGCCTGATCGACGGTGATGCCGCAACCGCGCGCCCATCCTTCGGCTGCCTTGGTCGGCTGACCGCTGGCGTCGAACGCCTGCGAGATGGCCGGGCCGCGTTTTTCAACTTCACGATCCGGTTGAGAGGCGCTCAGCGCCGTCACCTTGAGCGCCAGACGACGCGGCGCGGCGAACCAGTTCACCGCCTGGTAGGTCAAGCCTGCCGCATCCAGTTCCGCGCTGAAATTGGCGGCAAAAGATTGCGCGAGCTGACGGAGAGCCTTCGGCGGCAGCTCTTCCGTGCCGATTTCCACCAAAAAAGTTTTATCAGTCATGGCCTGTTAGCTCTCTTTTCTATTACACATCGGGAAGCCCAGCGCCTCGCGGGAGGCGTAGTAGGCTTCGGCTACCGCTTTGGTCAGCGTGCGAATGCGCAAAATGTAACGCTGACGTTCGGTAACGGAAATCGCCTTGCGCGCGTCCAGCAGGTTGAAGCTGTGGGCGGCCTTCAGAATACGTTCGTAGGCAGGCAGCGGCAGTGGGTTTTCCAGCGCCAGCAGTTCCTGAGCCTCTTTTTCATACTGCGCGAAGCAGGTAAAGAGGAAATCGACGTCGGCATGTTCGAAATTGTAGGTCGACTGCTCCACTTCATTCTGATGGAACACGTCGCCGTAAGTGGTTTTGCCGAGAGGGCCATCGCTCCACACCAGATCGTAAACGCTGTCCACGCCCTGGATATACATCGCCAGACGCTCCAGCCCGTAGGTGATCTCACCCGTAACCGGTTTGCATTCCAGACCGCCCACCTGCTGGAAGTAAGTGAACTGCGTCACTTCCATGCCGTTCAGCCACACTTCCCAACCCAGACCCCAAGCGCCCAGCGTCGGGTTTTCCCAGTTATCTTCGACGAAGCGAATATCGTGGATCGTAGGATCCAGACCCAGCGCTTTCAGCGAACCAAGATACAGCTCCTGAATATTGTCCGGCGAAGGTTTGATGATCACCTGGAACTGATAGTAGTGCTGCAGACGGTTGGGGTTTTCGCCGTAGCGCCCATCGGTAGGACGACGTGACGGCTGGACATAGGCGGCGGCGATCGGCTCTGGGCCAAGCGCCCGCAGGCAGGTCATGGGATGAGAGGTTCCCGCGCCAACTTCCATGTCCAACGGTTGAACAATGGTACAGCCCTGGCGCGCCCAATAATCCTGTAACGTCAGGATCAGGCCCTGGAAGGTCTTGGTATCAAACTTTTGCATTTAGATTCGCACGCGATACAAGTGGATTTACAATGAGTGCGCCAGTATACCCTCTGAGTGCAAGATATACAGCCGGAATGCGGCAACAAGTTCATATCCGGACGAATTCACTACGCGGGGCGGGGCGCGGTTTCCCAGCCCGAAAGCGACGGCAATGCAGGCCGAAACCCATCGTATTCGATCAAGGTTGCGGGAAGGATTTGCGGCATCCGCCGCCGTCGTTTTCTTCCGCCAATCAATGCGAAATGGGCCGGTAAACGGAAGGTTAACCGAAAAACACCGTTTGCAGCATTTTCAGGCTCAACAGCAGCAGCAGCGCCGCGAAAATTTTCCTCAGCGTGGCGACCGGCAGACGATGCGCCAATCGCGCGCCGACCGGGGCGGTGAAAAAACTCACCAGCGAGATCATCAGCACCGCGGGCAGCGACACGTAGCCCAGACTATACTGCGGCAATCTGGGGGCGTCCCAGCCGTTGACCATATAACCCAACGCACCCGCCAGCGCTATCGGCAATCCTACCGCCGCCGACGTACCAATCGCCTGCTGAATACGCACGTTGCACCAGGTCAGAAACGGCACAGTCAGCGAACCGCCGCCAATTGCCACCAACGCCGAAATACCGCCGATGCCAAGCCCAGCCAGTGACGTTCCTAACGCGCCAGGCAGTTGACGATTCGGCTGTGGCTTGAAGTTCATCACCATCTGAAACGCGATATAGGCCATAAAGCAGGAAAAGAAGATCGCCAGCGCCTGAGTCGGCAACAACGCGGCCAGCCAGGTAGCGCTGAAGGTTCCCACCAGAATCCCCGGCGTAATACGCCAAACGACCGGCCACAACACCGCCTGATGCTGATGATGCGTGCGCAGGCTGGAAACCGCAGTAATCACGATAGATGCCATCGACGTTCCCAAAGCCAGATGGACCAGATGCTCGGTTTGTACGCCCTGCGCGGCAAATAGGGCGGTGAGTATCGGCACCATAATGCCGCCGCCGCCAATACCTAATAATCCCGCCATAAATCCCACGGCTGCACCCAGCGCAAGATAAGCAATAATCCACTCAAAACCCATCCCTTCACCCCTGATATAAAATATATTCCAACCAGCAACTCTAATTTTTTCAATAACGTGTGACAGACCCAGACGCATTGCCGTTTTCATCAAGGGCCTCATGCTCACGCTGGCTACATCATTGCCTTCAAACTACCGACGGATGCTTGCACGCTTAAGATTCAACCTGGCGCAAACAGCCGACAAAGCCCGAGAAGGTCTTTAGCGCAGTCAACCCGCCCTGTCGGCAGACCTTGCAGATGCATCATTCATTTACGCTCAAATATTGAATTTCGCCATCAAAAATCCATTCATATAGTCATCATCGGTAAACTTTAACGCGGTTTCTCCGTCTATTTTGCGACCGCCCTCCACAAAGCATGGTTGCCCATACAGTATTCAACGTGTGAAGATACGGCGGATCACGATGCAGACTGTGCGGCAAATAGAAGTCCATCATAGTGGTCCAGGGGCAAATGAACCCGTGGCGAAAATTAACCGAGGAGCTATCCATGAATCGTTGCGGTTGGGTGACGGCCGACCCGTTATATTTGGCCTATCATGACGAAGAATGGGGCAAACCCTGTACCGATAGCGACAAGCTATTCGAAATGCTCTGTCTGGAAGGACAGCAGGCGGGGCTTTCCTGGATTACCGTGCTGAGGAAGCGCGAACGCTATCGCCACTGCTTTCACCAGTTCGATCCAATCAAGATTGCGGCCATGACCGAAGACGAGATCGCCCAACTTATGCAAGATCGCGGCATTATCCGCAACCGTCTTAAAATCGAGGCGATCGTGGCCAACGCCCGGGCGCGTTTAAATATGGAAGCGCAAGGCGAGAATTTTTCTGATTTCATCTGGTCATTTGTTGACCATCGCCCTGTGACACACTCCTACGCGACGCTGGCCGAGGTGCCGGCCCAGACGGACACCTCGGAAAGCCTGTCGAAGGCGCTCAAAAAGCGCGGCTTCAAATTCGTCGGCCCGACGATTTGTTACGCTTTTATGCAGGCGGTGGGATTGGTCAACGACCATACGACTGACTGTATTTGCCACCCGAAAAAGCGTTAACCCGCTCAGTGCGGGCAACGTCGGAGACAGCAGCGGTAAAGCCAAACGAAGGAGCAGGTCAGTCCAATAAGGGCGAAATCGCTCTCTTTTGCTGTCATACTGCCGTGATAATATGAGTCTGTAGGGAAGAATTGCCTCTCGCATTTCACCGTTTAGCTTATCGCGCTGACGCGGCGATTTATCCGCTATCCGCCACGATATGTGATATCGCCGCTATCGCCGGGTGTGGCAACGGGAAGATGTACAGATGAGGGTAAGTCCCTTACTCTCCCTGCATATCAAAAAGTGCTGTAGGAATCATTTCGGAAATGTCATTTTAGTTCAATGCTGAGCGTTGTTCTGCACAGTTATAACAATACTGTTCTCAACAAAAACAGTCACGGGACACACCCTAGAACTGCTTTAGTGCTAGCTGGTGTAAGGGTCTTTATGTTAACGACAATAAGGGAATATTGTATGAATAAAACCATGGTTAAGCTCTCCTTTATGATGATGATGGAATGGTTCATCTGGGGCGCCTGGTTCGTCACACTCTGGCCATTTCTGAACGATAACGGCTTCACCCCCACCCAGATTGCCTGGTGCTACTCCTGCACCGCCATCGCGGCCATCATCTCTCCCATCGTGGTGGGATCGCTGACTGACCGCTTCTTCCCGGCGCAGTATGTGCTGGCGCTGCTGATGCTGGTCGGCGCGGGACTGATGTACCTTGCAGCGAATCAAACCAGTTTCACCCTCTTCTTTCCGCTGTTGCTGCTCTACTGTCTGACCTACATGCCGACCATCGCGCTCACCAACAGCATCGCGTTCTCCAACATCCCGGATGTCGAGCGTGACTATCCGCGGATACGGGTCATGGGAACCCTGGGCTGGATTGCCGCTGGCATCGCCTGTGGATTTCTGCCCTCCCTGCTCGGCTATGGCGATATCGCCACAACCAAAATACCGCTGCTGATTGCCGCCGCCAGTTCCGCTGGACTCGGCCTGTTCGCCCTGTGCCTGCCGCACACCCCGCCGAAAGGCCACGGTAAACTCAGCCTTTCCGTCATGTTGGGATTAGATGCGCGAGTATTGCTGAAAGATCGCAGCTTTCTGATCTTCTTCGTTTGCTCATTCTTGTTCAGCATGCCGCTATCGTTTTATTACATCTTCGCCAACGGCTATCTCACCGAGATCGGTATGTCGAACGCCACCGGCTGGATGACGCTGGGACAGTTTTCAGAAATCTTTTTCATGCTGGCGCTGCCTTTCTTCATCAAGCGCTTCGGCATCAAATACGTGCTGATTCTCGGCCTAGCAACCGCGCTGCTTCGCTACCTGCTTTTTATTTTTGGCGGCACCGAACAGCTGTTCGCCTACGCTCTGCTGTTTATCGGCATCCTGCTTCACGGCGTCAGTTATGACTTTTACTTTGTCACCGCCTATATCTACGTCGATAAAAAATCCCCGGTTTACATGCGCACGGCGGCGCAAGGGCTCATTACGCTGGGATGTCAGGGAATCGGCAGTCTGCTGGGATACCGACTGGGGGGACATCTGATGGAGAAATGGTTTTCCTACCCCGAACCGGTTCAGGGTCTGACGTTCCACTGGGCTGGAATCTGGGGCTTCGGCAGCGTCATGATTGCCGTCATCTTCATCGCCTTTCTCGCTCTATTCAAAGAACCGGCGCAAGGCGTTAAACCGGTCGAAATCAAGCAACGCAAAAATGGAAGTGGTAATACCATGACATAACCTTGCCGTAAGCTAACATCGAGATATTTTACAGAAGATAGCGTCTTTCCGCGTTGCGGAAGGGCGCTATCCTGTTTTGATCAGGGAAATGCAGGAGGAATGATCATGTCGCAAGAAAAAGAATATCGCATCGCAGGAGCGCTCTACGGCCAGATGCTGGGCGATGCTATGGGAATGCCTTCCGAACTTTGGCCGCGCACGCGCGTCAAGGCGCACTTTGGCTGGATAGACCGTTTTTTGGACGGGCCGCAGGACAATGTCGTCGCTCGCTACTTCAAAGCCGGCGAGTTTACCGACGATACCGCCATGGCACTGGCGCTGGCGGATGCGCTGATTGAATGTCAGGGTGAAGTGGTGCCTGATACTATCGCCGCTCACATTCTCGCCTGGGCTGATCGAGTGGATGCCTATAGCAAAGTCATGCTCGGCCCCAGCGCCAAAATCGCACTGGCGGCGCAGAAAAATGGGGCCGCTATCCGCGATCTGGAAAACAATGGCGTCACCAATGGCGTCACCAATGGCTCAGCGATGCGGATATCACCGTTAGGATGCGTGGTGCCAGTACACTCGCTCGATCGCTTTATTACCGATGTCGAACTCGCTTCCAGCCCGACGCATAAATCCGATGTCGCTATCGCCGGTGCAACCGTCATTGGCTGGGCGGTCTCTCAGGCGGTGGAGGGCGTCTGCTGGGAAAGGCTGCGCGACCAGCTCCCGGCCGTCGCCAGAGCGGCTCAGGAAAGGCGGGTGACGACCTATCACGCGTCCATGGCCGCACGTATTGAATTGGCGTTGGATATTGCCAGCCACTCCGGCGGTACGGAAAGTACGATGGATCGCATTTACCAGCTGTTGGGAACGACCAGCGATATTCTGGACTCCGTTCCATCGGCCATCGCCATGGTGGAACTGGCGGGAACGCAGCCCAATCGTTGTGCCGTGCTGTGCGCCAATCTGGGGGGCGATACCGATACGATAGGCGCGATGGCGACCACGATTTGCGGAGCGCTGCATGGCGTGGAGGCGATCGATCCGCTGTGGCGTCAGCAGCTTGACGATGTCAACCGCTGCGACATTGGCCACTACGCTCGCCAATTACTGGCGCTGCGACTAAAGCGGGAAAAGAGGAAGGACGTTTAACGATCATTCGATAGCGGGACGGTGTCTCACCGACCCGCTATCAACGCTTAGAGACGATAACGCAGATTGTTGGGTTCGAACTTACTGCTCCGATACGAAAACGTATCGGTCGGCACGACAACAATTAATACTAAACTCGATGGGAACGCCTTCCTCATCACACACCTGCTGTTTAAGCACCAGCATCGGCACTGATGCCTTGATATTCATCACAGACATGAAGTGCTCATCCGATGCCTTGGCCGTCACCCAGTTACGTGTATGTTGCGGCGAAATATTTTGAGATTTGAAGTAGGCGTAGAGTGAAACCCCAATCTCTCCCGGATCGCTTATTAACGCGGTAGGGACATAGGATGTCACGATGGAAACGGGTTCATCTTCGATATAACGATGGCGTAGCAGGCAATAAACCGACGTATCCGGCGGTAGCGCCAACTGTTCGGCTACCTCTTCGCTACACGGCACCACCTTTTTCTCCAGCCACATCGTGCCCGGATTTTTTCCTTTCCCCGTCACCTGGCAACTAAAGCTGGCGGCACTGCCGATTTGATATTCCATCTGGAAATTGATGTAGGTGCCGTATCCTCGCGTGCGCACGACCACGTTACGTGATTCCAGTAGTTTCAATGCGTTGCGTACAGTGATACGGGAAATGCCCAGCAGACGGCAAAATTCTCGTTCGCTGGGTAGAAAATTTCCCTCGCGAAGATCGCCATTTTGCACGGCCTGTTGCAAAGCATCACTGAATTTGACATAGAGAGGCGTATGGTCCCTCTGCTGTAAACGGTGCTGCAACCGCTCTACCAGGGCTGAATATGTGTCCATTTCTTCCTCCTGTATCCATGGTGGCTAAAGCGTCATCGACGCTTTCCTTGTTAAATAGTCCTTTGTAACTCAAAAGCATAGCTATCCAGCCAGCTGTGTATTCCTTACTTTTCTCCCACCTCCTAACAAACGTAACGGCCACAAAAGCGGACAAAAGGTCAATCTATTGTAAAACCATGACGCGCGCTGTAACGATGATATGGCACTATTTCTTTTAATTTGATTCACTAATTTGCAGTATTCTTTAGACTCAGTCACCCTTCTGCGGGTTATTTCTCCCATCTTATCGACGATCCCCCGTCATAGCCGGAGCTTAATCATGAAACCTGAAATTATTCTGTACGGCCGCATCCCCGAAGATTTACGCGCTCGCCTGTCGTCTCACTTCACGGTCAATGAATGTCAAAACCTCCCACCGGTTAACGACCCGTCCCTGGCTAGGGCGGAAGGGCTGATCGGGGCCGGTGGACAAATCGATCAAGCGTTTCTTTCCCACCTGCCGCGCCTGCGTGCTGTCTCGACCATTTCTGTCGGGTACGACAATATCGACGTCGCCGCGCTAAATCAAAAAAATGCGCTGCTGATGCACACGCCTACCGTATTGACCAATACCGTGGCGGATACGGTGATGACGCTGATGCTGATGACAGCCCGCCGCGCGCTCGAATCCGCAGAACGCGTCAAAGCCGGAGAGTGGCGGCGCAGTATCGGCAGCGACTGGTTCGGCGTCGATGTTCACCACAAAGCGATAGGCATACTGGGCATGGGCCGCATCGGTATGGCGGTCGCGCAGCGTGCCCACTTTGGTTTCAACATGCCTGTCCGCTATCACGCCCGCCGTCGTCATCCTGAAGCCGAACGGCGCTTCAACGCCCACTATGACGAGTTAGAGACCTTGCTGACCGAGTCGGACTTCCTCTGCATTACGCTGCCGCTAACCCCGGAAACACGCCACCTTATCAATCGCGAACGGCTGGAGAAAATGAAGCCTGGCGCCATCCTGATCAACATCGGACGCGGCCCCGTCGTCGATGAGCTCGCTCTAATCGACGCGCTACGTAACGGCCAACTGCTGGGTGCCGGCTTGGACGTCTTTGAAACCGAACCGCTGCCGGTGGACTCGCCGCTGTTAACGCTGCCCAACGTGGTGGCGCTGCCGCATATCGGCTCCGCCACCCACGAAACCCGTTATGCCATGGCCGCCTGTGCGGTGGATAACTTGATCGCTGCGCTGACCGGCGACGTGAAAGAAAATTGTGTCAACCCGCCTTCGTCACGCTCATGATTTGAACGTCAACATCCCCGGCTGCTTTCGCTGACCGGGGATGTCAGAGGAAATCATGGCTGCAGAAGAATTATTCCACCGCCATCGGCGTCTCCGTTACCATCGTCGACTGGCTCCCCTGAATCTCTTTCACCCGCTGTTCCGTCTTCTGCACCGAATCCGCGTTGCTCAGTAGACTATAAGTCAGTTCAAAGGTCGTGCTTTGCCCTGGTTGCAACTGTTTGACGCGTCCCATTTTACGTTCGACGGTCACCGGATAGGCATAACTGGTGCCGGGTTCGATACCCGTCACGTAGCCCTGCTTTTCGGTATCCGTATTTTTCCACAGGGACAACACGGGCAACTGGCGGGTATCAAACGCAATCGAAACGCCCTTATCGCCCGCCTTGTTCACCAGCGCCGCCAGCGTCTTGCCGTCTTTGTCCGCGTAAGGCGCAACGTTAAATACCATCTCATCGAAGTTTTTAGTCGGGCCCTGATAGGTCTCCCAGTCTTTCAGGCCAGGTTTCGCATAATCATTAAAGGGTGAGATCTCTTTGACCGGCGCGACGAAGCGAGCACCCTGCTCCAAAATCGGCGTCCCGAAGTTGCTGTGATAGATGATTTGGTAATCGCGTGGATAATCCGCCTTGTTGGTCAGCACATCATGAATCGTGAACGACTCGCTGCCGGGAACGTAACGCAGCTCGGTCCACGTCTCCAGATTGGATTTCTTGAAGCTGTTTTCTTTCAGCAGGCCGCGTACTACGATCGTATGCGGCGCTTTGTCGTCGATATCCACCACCACCTTGGAGGCGGGCGTATTGCCTGCGCGGCCGTGCAGGGTATAAAGCATGCCGTCGCTGGTGACCGGGTGGCCGGTCCATTCATAACCGCAGCGCACCATCATTTCGTTGAAGCCTTCGAGCCACCCCAGCCCATTGCGGCTTTCCAGCGTAATCGTATTCGGGTTAACCACCTCATCGACCGGCGAGTCCCACCCAAGGCGGATATTTTTGCCGGTCACATGCAGCAAATCCATGCCGCGCGTCGGGCTCAGCGTAATCTGCAGTCCGTCGGGGCTGGTGATGGTAATGATTTTACTGCCCTCCTGACGCCCGCCGTGCAGCACTTTCTGCTCAATGCTGAAAGCCGAGTCCTTCACCTTCAGCGTCTCACTACCGACCTTCCAGTTGCCCTTTTCGACATTCGCTTCAGCATCAGTCAGCACAAACGTTTGTGCGGAAATCTGCCAGGACACCAACGCCAGGGAAACGCCCAAAGCCAATAACTTTTTCATGCTATGCATCCTCAGTGGCTGAATTGATTTAGCTCTAACCATTGAAGACTACAAATGCCGAACCGGCCAAAATGTGACTACCATCACTGCGTGTATTTATGCTGTTTTTTTGGTGTGGTTTTGCTGAAGGAGTCACAGAATTGTTAAGTGTTTTTGAACTTTTTGCACTAAAAGTGGGAGGTGAAGCCGATCGTTGCTGACGCGGTTTCAGCCTCCAGCATCACTCTCAGGAACGACCACAAAGCTAAATTAAACGCGACGATATTTTATGCTGCCATAAGAAATATCACTGGAACAAACGAAGAAAGCGATATTCATCCCGCGTTGCACCGGGATAACACACGGGGTAAGGTGGCGGCCTCATTCGTGTTTCAGCATTTATTGACAAGCTATGAACTTTTCCGTCTTTGGCAACAAATTCACCCACCGCTCCGGTATTACTCAACTGATGGACGACCTGAACAATGGGCTGCGCACGCCCGGCACCATCATGCTTGGCGGAGGAAACCCCGCGCATATTCCGGTCATAGATGACTATTTTAAATCCCTGTGCGGCGATCTGCTGGAACAGGGCAAACTGACCGATGCGCTGTGCAACTACGACGGCCCACAGGGAAAAGATACACTCCTGAATGCACTGGCCGATCTGCTGCGCGAGACATTGGGGTGGGAGATAGGACCACAGAATATTGTTCTGACAAATGGCAGTCAGAGTGCGTTTTTCCACTTATTTAATCTCTTCGGCGGACGAAAAAGCGACGGTAGCCGCAGCAAGGTGATGTTCCCGCTGGCGCCGGAGTATATCGGCTACGCCGATTCCGGCCTGGACGAAGATATGTTCGTCTCCGTGCGCCCGCAGATAGAGCTGCTGCCGGAAGGCCAGTTCAAATATCACGTCGACTTCGAACAGCTGCATATTACCGACGATATCGGGGCGATCTGCGTATCGCGCCCGACCAACCCGACCGGCAACGTGCTGACCGACGACGAACTGCGTCAGCTGGACGCGATGGCCCGCCAGCATGAAATCCCTCTGATTATCGACAACGCCTACGGCGTCCCGTTTCCCGGCATCATCTTCAGCGACGCCACGCCGCTGTGGAACCAGAATATCATTCTGTGCATGAGCCTCTCCAAGCTGGGCCTGCCCGGCTCCCGCTGCGGTATCGTGATCGCGGCCGAAGAGGTGATCGACGCGATGAGCAATATGAACGGCATCATCAACCTGGCGCCCGGCTCTATCGGCCCCGCCATCGCGCACGAAA
Source organism: Lonsdalea populi (assembly GCF_015999465.1). Lineage (NCBI taxonomy): Bacteria > Pseudomonadati > Pseudomonadota > Gammaproteobacteria > Enterobacterales > Pectobacteriaceae > Lonsdalea > Lonsdalea populi. Next base: position 38,789 of record NZ_CP065534.1, on the reverse strand, counting down.
TGATCCGGCGCGGCGACCTGCTGAGGCTGTCTAACGACGTCGTGCGTCCGTTTTATCAGCAGCGTGTTCAGCACGCCATCGAGATTATTCGCCGTTATCTGCCGGAGGAGCGCTGCCTGATCCACAAGCCGGAAGGGGCGATTTTCCTGTGGCTATGGTTCAAAGATCTCCCCATTACCACCGAGTCGCTGTATCAGCGGTTGAAACAGCGCGGCGTGCTGATGGTCCCCGGCCACTACTTCTTCCCCGGACTGACGCAGGAGTGGCCGCACGCCTACCAGTGTCTGCGCATGAACTATGTGCCGGAGCCGGAGAAGATTGAGCAGGGAATTGCCATTCTGGCGGAAGAGGTGGAACGCGCCATGCAGGAAACGGTGGGATAAGCGCCGGCGCTCATCCGCGGAGCGGCATCCGGTTCGCGGGCGAGTGCGTTTCGCCCCGCACTCCCGGCATTGCCGCGCGGTAACGCCCGGCGCCGTAACGTCGCCGGGGGCCGCCGGTCATCGTCAACGGCTTAACCGCGCCCTACGACGCCCGCCGTTTCCAGCACCGCATGCAATAGCACATTGGCGCCCGCCGTCACCTGTTCGGGCGAAGAATACTCGATTTCGTTGTGGCTGATGCCGTCCTTGCATGGGATGAAAATCATCCCCGTCGGCGCCAGCATACTCATGTAAACCGCGTCGTGGCCCGCGCCGGAGACGATGTCCATGTGCGAATACCCCAGCGCCTGCGCCGCGCGGCGCACCGCCTCTTTACACTCCGGATGGAACGGCGCGGCGGGGTAGTCCGAGACCTGCGTCAGTTGAATATCCAGACCGGTTTCCTGCATCAGGCCGCTGAGATAAGTTTTCAGCGCCTCATCCATCTGGTCCACCGACGCGTCGTCGATATTGCGGAAGTCGATGGAAAACTTCACGCTGCCCGGCACCACGTTACGGCTGTTGGGATGCACCTGCACCATCCCAACCGTACCGCGGCCGTGCGGCGAGAAGCGATCGGCGATGTTGATCACTTCCTGCATGATGCGCGTGGAAACCTGCAGCGCATCTTTGCGCATCGCCATCGGCGTCGGCCCCGCATGAGACTCCATGCCTGTCACCACGCAGTCGTACCAGCGGATGCCCAGCACCGCCTGCACGACGCCGATCTCGATATCTTGATCCTCCAGAATCGGCCCTTGCTCGATATGCGCTTCGAAGTAGGCGCCAATAGGATGATCGCCCGGCGTTTGCGGCCCGACATAGCCGATTTTCTCCAGCTCATCCTTGACCGTCTTTCCGTCCACATCCGTCGCGGCATAGGCGTATTCCAGCGGAAAGACGCCGGCAAACACCCCGGACCCCATCATGACCGGTACGAAACGGGAACCTTCTTCGTTGGTCCAGGACACCACCTCGACCGGGGCTTCGGTTTCAATCTTCTGGTCGTTCAGCGTGCGGATCACCTCCAGCGCGGACAGCACGCCGAAGTTGCCGTCGAACTTACCGCCGGTCGGCTGGGTGTCGATGTGGCTACCGGCCACGATCGGCGGCAGCGCATTGTTGCGCCCGGCACGGCGCATAAACACGTTGCCTATCTTATCCACTTCCACCGACAGCCCGGCGGCCTCGCCCCAGCTCACCAGCCGATCGCGGCCCTGCCGGTCGAGGTCGGTCAGCGTCAGGCGGCATACGCCCCCCTTCGGCGTCGCGCCGATCTGCGCCAGGTCCATCAATGACTGCCACAGGCGTTCGCCGTTTACCCGCACGTCGGCCGTCGTCACGTTGTCCGCTACCGTTAACATGTCATTACTCATCGTCGCTTCCTCACGGTCAATGCATTACTGTCACTGTTCAGCCGTTAGCGCTGAACGCTCTGCGGCGCGCGGGCTTTTTCCCATGCGGCGGCCGCGCTGAAGTCCGGACCGAACGCCGGACGTTTGATATAGCGACCGGCCCCTTCCTGCGCCCGCAGATCGCCCTCCGACCACACCACCACGCCCTGACTGACGGTGTACACCGGAATGCCGGTCACCGTGCGGCCTTCGAATACGTTGAAGTCATTGCGGGAGTGATGGGTTTCGGCGGAAAGCGTTTGACTGCCGTTCGGATCCCACAGCACCAGATCGGCGTCCACGCCCACCGTCACGCACCCTTTGCGCGGATAGAGGTTGAACAGCCGCGCGGTATTGGCCGACGTGACGGCCACGAATTCGCTGGGCGTCAGGCGCCCGCTGTTGACGCCGCCGTCCCACACCACCGCCATGCGCTCCTCCACGCCGCCGCAACCATTGGGGATCTTGGTGAAGTCGCCGCCGTCCGCCGCTTTCTGGCTGGCGCAGAACGTACAGTGATCGGTCGCCGTCGTGTGCAGCTGGCCGGACTGCAGGCCGCGCCACAGCGCCTCCTGATGGCCCTTGGCCCGGAAGGGCGGGCTCATGACGTGCGCCGCCGCTTTCCGGATATCCGGGTCGCGGTACACGCGATCGTCGATGGTCAGGTGGCCGGCCAGCACTTCGCCGTAGACCCGCTGGCCGCGGGCGCGGGCGCGGGCAATCACCTCCGCCGACTCCCGGCAGGAGACGTGCACGACGTAAATCGGCACGCCGAGCACATTGGCGATGGTGATGGCCCGGTTGGCCGCCTCTCCTTCCACCTCGGGCGGGCGCGACAGCGGGTGTCCCTCCGGCCCGGCGATCCCCTGCCTGAGCAGCTCCTGCTGCAGCAGATACACCATCTCCCCGTTTTCGGCGTGCACCGTCGGCATCGCACCCAGCTCCAGCGCGCGGCGGAAGCTGTTCATCAGCATTTCGTCGTCGCACATGATGGCGTTCTTGTAGGCCATGAAGTGCTTGAAGCTGTTTACGCCCTCCTCCCGCACCAGCGTGCCCATATCCCGGCGCACGCTCTCATCCCACCAGGTGATCGCCACATGGAAGCTATAGTCGGCCGCAGACTTTTCCGCCCAGCCGCGCCAGAGGTGATACGCCTCCATCAGCGACTGCCGGGGATTCGGGATCACGAAGTCGATGATGGTCGTCGTACCGCCCGCCAGCGCCGCCGCCGTGCCGCTGTAGAAATCGTCCACCGTGACGGTGCCCATAAACGGAAAATTCATGTGCGTATGCGGGTCGATCCCGCCCGGCATGACGTACAGGCCGCCGGCATCCACCACCTCGGCGCCCGCCGGCACATCGAATTGGGCAGCATCGCCCACGGCCGCAATTACGCCGTCGACGCACAGGACGTCGGCGCGGAACTGGCGATCGGCATTGACGACGGTGCCGCCTTTAATCAACAGAGTGTGATTCATCGTTATCTCCCTCTTTTTCGCCGGTGATCGCACCCGCTTGCTGCGGAAACCGCCACCGTCAGTGATGAAAACGCGCGCGGTTCAGCGCGCGTCGGCCTCGGTCGCCATCGGATTGTTGGGATGCGTGGTCCAGTTAGCGTATTTTTCGCTGACGACGTTGCCGCTCCGCTCGTCCACCTCGCCGGGCGCCAGGCTGCGCAGCGTGATGCAGTCTTCCACCGGGCAGATGGAAACGCACAGGTTGCAGCCCACGCAGTCTTCCTCTTTCACTTCAAAATGGCGCTCGCCGTCTTTCATGTGGGTGATGGCCTGATGAGAGGTATCTTCACAGGCCAGGTGGCAGCGCCCGCATTTGATGCACTTCGACTGATCAATCACCGCCTTGTCGACGTGGTTCAGGTTGAGATAGCGCCAGTCCGTGACGCTGCTCACGGCGCGTCCGCGAAAATCGTCCAGCGTGCGGTAGCCCTTCTCGTCCATAAAGTTGCTTAAGCCGTTGATCATGTCGCGCACAATCGGGAAACCGTGCACCATGACCGCCGTACACACCTGCACCGTGCCGCAGCCCAGCGAGATGAATTCGGCGGCGTCGCGCCAGGTGGAAATGCCGCCGATGCCGGAGATGGGCAATCCCACAGTGTCCGGATCGCGGGCGATTTCCGCCACCATGTTGAGCGCGATAGGTTTCACCGCCGGGCCGCAATAGCCGCCGTGAGACCCCTTGCCGCCTGTGTTGGGATGGATGCTCATCTGGTCGAGATCCACCCCAATCACCGAATTGATGGTGTTGATCAGCGATACCGCATCGGCCCCCCCGCCACGGGCCGCGCGGGCCGGATAGCGGATGTCGGTAATGTTGGGCGTCAATTTGACGATGGTCGGCAGGCGGCAATACTGCTTGCACCAGCGCGTCACCCGCTCGATATACTCCGGCACCTGCCCCACCGCAGCGCCCATGCCGCGCTCGCTCATGCCGTGCGGACAGCCGAAGTTCAGCTCGATGCCGTCGGCGCCGGTTTGCTCCACCAGCGGCAGAATGTATTTCCAGGCCTCCTCTTCGCACGGCACCATAATCGACACAATCACGGCGCGATCCGGCCAGTTGCGCTTGACACGGGCGATCTCCTCCAGGTTGACGTGTAGAGGCCGGTCGGTGATCAGCTCGATGTTATTCAGGCCAAGCACCCGCCGGTCGGCGCCGAGCAAGGTGCCGTAGCGCGGGCCGCTGACGTTGACCACATGCGGATCAATCCCCAGCGTTTTCCACACCACGCCGCCCCAGCCGGCTTCGAACGCCCGCACTACGTTGTACTCTTTGTCCGTCGGTGGTGCGGAGGCCAGCCAGAAAGGATTCGGGCTTTTAATGCCCAGGAATTCGGTACTGAGATCAGCCATGAGCACACCCCCGGTCCAGCAATACAGACATCGATGCGTCGTTGACGACCTGGCGTCCCGACACGGTTAAGGCCAAATCGATGGCGCGGGCGGCGATTTTGCCCTGCCGCACCGCGTCCACCGTCAGATCCAATCCGCCGGCGCAGCAGTCACCGCCCGCCCAGACGCCCGGCACGGAGGTGCGTCCCGCCTCGTCCGTCGCGATGCGCCGATCTATGAGCCGGATAGCGTCACCGACAGGCGCCGGGTCGTAGGTCTGACCGATCGCTTTCAGCACCATGTCTGCGGGCAGCGTGTAGGTTTCTCCACTGGCGGCCAGCTTGCCGTCTTCGCTCTGCATCACGGCGAACGACACACCCGTCACCGCGCCGTTTTCGCCGTGAATGGCCTGGGGCGCAGACCAGAAACGCAGGGTGACGCCGCACTGTTTGGCCCACGCCTGTTCATGGGGCGACGCCTTCATTTCCGCCTCGCTGCGGCGGTAGACCAGCGTGACCTCGCGCGCGCCCAGCTTTTTGGCCTGCACCGCCGCATCGACGGCGGTCATCCCGCCGCCGATCACCACCACCTTACGGCCGACGGGCACCCGGCTGAGATCCGCGGCCTGACGCAGCGCCGCGATAAAGTCGACCGCTTCCCGCACGCCGGTCAGCGGCGTTTCATGAATGCCCAGCGCATTGACGCCTGCAAGCCCCATGCCAAGGAACACGGCGTCGAACCCGGCCCGCAGCTGCTCCAGCGTCACGTCGCGCCCCAGCCGCTGGCCGAGACGCAGCTCAATACCGCCGACGGACAGCAGCCAGGCTATCTCCTTCTGGGCGAAGTCGTCGGTCGTCTTGTACGCCGCCAGCCCGTATTCGTTCAGGCCGCCGGGCTTGGGGCGGGCGTCGAAGATCACCACGTTATGACCGCTCACCGCCAGCCGGTGCGCGACGGTCAATCCCGCCGGTCCCGCCCCCACCACCGCGACGTTTTTGCCGGTGGCGGCGGCACGCATAAACAGCGGCCGTCCCGGATTAGCGAAGTAGGCGTCGGTCGCAAAGCGTTGCAGCAGGCCGATTTTCACCGGTTTGCCGTCCTGATCGTTGCGCACGCACGCCTGCTCGCACAGCGTTTCCGTCGGACAGACCCGGGCGCACATGCCGCCCAGCACGTTCTCCTGCAAAATGGCCTCGGCGGCCCCGCGCACGTTGTTCTGCGCAATGCGGTGAATAAAGCTTGGCACGTCGATATCCGCCGGGCACGACCGCGTACAGGGCGCGTCGAAACAGTAGTAACAGCGATCCGCCTCAATCACGGCCTGAGTGCCGGTCAGCGGCGGCGCGCTGTCGCTGAACTGACGGGCGTACTCCTCCTGCCTCAGCCGCTCAGCCCGGATACCGGGGGTGTTTACCCCCACAGGGGTCTGGTTTTTCATGCGTCGAACTCCTCTGTCCAAGCCCTGTCGGAAACAGGGGCGTGCAATGATCTCAGCGGGCGCGTGATATCGCCGGGCGGCCTCTTGCTCATTAAGAAAACGAAGCGGCGTCGCTGGTGCGCCGCGGCGCGCGGATAAAATCTGACCAACTGGTTAGGTTTTGTAAACTAATGATGCGATTTATGTGCCATCTTTTTGGCAACCGGTGAATCCACGTAAAACAAGGGGTTATCAGTCCATCACTTTTCACGATGAAGGCTTGATCGTCTCCATTTGGTGCAGTTCGCACCACTTTTGCTACAAATATGATCAAGGACGATCTTTTGATGCAAAGAAGGAAAAAACGAGGGAGAGCTATCACGCAAAGCGATGTTCGGGGGACATCACGACAGGTTGGCGGCAACTTGTTGGCCCGCGTTGCACAGGGTATTCAGCGGCGGTTGGTCTCAATCCACACAGCCTCTTCGGGAAGAGAGGCCGTACTACGCCTCCAGCCCGCAAATGCGAAATACGCAGCTCAGCACATGATCGGTGGCGCGCCGCTGTGCCGCGACAGAACCCGCATCGTCGCCCATCACGGCGGCGATCTGCACCGAGAAATCCGCGTAGGTCTGCGTCATCGACCAGACAGAGAAAAAGAAGTGCCGGGTATCCAGCGGCTTCATGCGCCCTGCGGCAATCCAACCTTCCAGCACCGCCGATTTTTCGTCCACCAGCTGGCGCAGTTCCGTCTGCAAACGCGCGTGCACCCTCGGGGCGCCCTGCAAGATTTCATTGGCGAACAGCTGCGACGCCTCTGGATGTTCAAAACTGAAGTACATCTTATGAATCACGTAGCGCTCAATCGCCGTTTTCGGGTCGGCCTGCGGTTGAAAATCATCCAACGGTGCCAGCCAGTCGTGCAGGATGTCATCCAGTACCGTGTAATACAGCGTTTCTTTGTTGCCGAAGTAGTAATGCAGGTTGGCCTTGGGCAAACCGGCCGCCTCGGCAATCAGCGCCATCGTGGCCCCTTTGAAGCCGTAACGCGCGAAGATCTGCTCCGCCGCCTGCAAAATGATGGCCTCATTATCCTGCCGGATACGCCCTTTCTCCGTGCCCTCGCCGCGTTCAGCGGTTCGCGAGCCATTCAGGAGCGGGGAGGCCTGTGCGTCTGACACTTTGCTATTCCACATCATTCACGTTCTCACTGATACACGGAAACCACCGCCATCCTTGGCGATGAGAGCCTATCCTGAATCACCTTCGCTATTTCGCCGCGGCGTCCCACACGACGTGGCTCATGGCGGCATCGCCCGGATCTTTTTTGATGACCGGCGTTCCGCCGCTGTTCAGCAGCACGTCCACCGTGCGGCGATAAGCCGCCGGGTCGAGGTAGCCGATTTGCGGCGTGTTGGCATGTGTGATCAGCTTGGCGACGTTTTCCATCTGACGCTGCTGCACCTCAACCGTGGCCGCGCCCGACGCATCCTGCTCAACGATAATCTCCGCCGCTTCCTGCGGATGCGATACCGCGTAGTTCCAGCCCCGGTACGACGCTTTCAGGAATTTAGCCATTTTGTTGACGAACGCCGGATCGCCGAGGCTCGGTCCCAGCACGTACAGGCCGTCTTCCAGCGTGGAGACGCCCTGATCCTCATACGGGAACGTGATCAGATCGTCCGGTTTCATGCCCGCGTCGATCAGCTGCCCGTACTCGTTATAGTTCATGGCGGAAATGCAGGCCGCCTGATTTTGCAACAGCGGATCGACGTTAAACCCTTGCTTCAACACTTTGATATCCACATCGGGCTTGTAGCCCAGCTTGTTCATCCAGTTAAAGAACGGGTACTCGTTGCCGCCGAACCAGACGCCCAGCGTTTTCCCCTTCAGGTCGGCCGGCGTACTCACGCCGCTCGATTTTTTGCAGGTCAGCATCATGCCGGAGCGGTCGAAAATCTGCGCGATGTTGACCAGCGGCACACCCGCTTCACGCGCCGCCAGCGCATCCGGCATCCAGTTGACGATCACGTCCGCCGACTTGCCGGCGATCACCTGCACCGGCGAGATATCCGTGCCGCCGGGTTTGATGACCACGTCCAGCCCTTCCTCCTGGTAGTAGCCTTTCTCCTGCGCGACGTAATAGCCCGCGAACTGCGCCTGCGGCACCCACTTCAGCTGCAGAGTGACTTTCTCGGCGGCATACGCCGACATACAGCCGCACAACGACAAGGCGGTCAACCACAGTCCACGACGAATAGCAGAACGTTTGATCATCAGAGGTATCCTCAGCGTTAAGTGAACACAAAGCTTCCGTCTCGCGGCCGCACCGCGATTACGACATACCGCGCACAGCGGGATGCCAGAAGTTAATTTGCTTCTCCAGTCTGACCAGCAGGGCATACGCCAGCGACCCGACGACCGACGCCACCACAATCGCCGCCCAGACGGTCGCCATATGCATGCGCGCCGCCTCCGTCGAGATGCGGAACCCCAGTCCGGCCGTCGGCGAGCCGAAAAATTCCGCCACAATCGCACTGATCAGCGCCAGCGTGGCATTCACCTTCAGCGCGCCGAAAATGAACGGCAGCGCGGCGGGCAAACGTAATGAGAACAGCGTCTGGCGCGGGCTGGCGGCGTAGCAGTACATCAGCTCGCGTTCCATTTTCCCGCTGGCCTGCAACCCCGCCAGCGTGCTGACCAGCGCCGGGAAGAACGTGACCAGCACGATCACCGCCGCCTTAGAAGGCCAGTCGAATCCAAACCACATCACGGCGATAGGCGCGACGCCCACCAGCGGGATGGTGCTGGTCAGATTGGCCAGCGGCAGCAGCCCGCGCTGCAAAAACGGCAGCCGGTCGATCAACAAAGCGACGAGGACGCCCAGTCCGCAGCCCAGCGCGTAGCCAATCAGCACCGATTTCACCACCGTCTGCATCACGTCACCCGCCAGCAGCTCCGCGCCCTCATACAGCGCGCGCGCAATATTCAGCGGCGTGGGCAGCAGCACCTGCGGCACCGCAAATACGGTCACCAGCAGCTGCCAGAAGTAGAGCACCCACAGGCCAAACAGCGTCGCCACCAGACTCGGCGGCAAGGCAACGTCGCTGACGCCCGCCAGCCGCTGAACACTTAGGCAGGCCAGCAGCGCCACCGCCGTCAACGAAAGCCAGTAGGCGGCCCCGCCGCCGTCGAGGACGATCAGCCAACCCGCCGCGCCCACGACGGGCACCGTCAACAACAGCCAACGGCATAGCGACGATAAAGGAGAAAAACCCAGCAGCACGGCAACCAGTGCGAACAAGATCACGCCGAGCATGAGGTAGCGGTCGGCGACATCGCCGGTCATCAGCCATTGACTGAACGCCAACAGCACCATCGTCAGCGCGGCAACCAGCATCACCACGCCTGATATCGCTTTTGCTTTCATCGTCCCCCCTTGCGCGACATCATCACCAGACGCTCTATCTGGCTGACCAACGCCGTCAGCGCCAATCCCAGCAAAGACGCCATGACCAGCGCCGACCAGATCTGGATGGTGTTGCCGTAGTAAGAACCGGTCAGCAAACGCGCGCCCAGTCCGGCCTGCGCGCCGGTCGGCAGCTCGGCGACCATCGTGCCCACTAGCCCGCTGGCAATCGCAACGCGGAAAGCGGGGAACAGGTATGGCAGCGACGACGGCAGCCGTACCATCCAAAAGGTGTCGACCCGGCTGGCGGCATAGGTGCGCACCAGCTCCATCTCCATTTTTTGCGGCGATCGCAGCCCCTGAACGGCGGCGATCGTCACCGGGAAAAAGCACAGATACATGGCGATGGTGGCTTTCGGCAGCAGCCCCGTAATCCCCATGCTGCCCAGAATAATCAGCACGATGGGCGCTATCGCCAGCACCGGCACGGTCTGCGACGCCACAATCCAAGGCAGCAGCGCTTTATCGAGCGTGCGGGAGTGGACGATACAGACCGCAAGCAACATGCCCAGCACGATCCCCAGCGCGAAGCCGGTCAGCGCGGCGCTGGCCGTGACCCAGGTGTGCAGCAGCAGGTTGCGTGGCGAAGTGACCGGCCAGCGCGTCAGGCTGGTCCAAATATCCGTGATGATTTGATCCGGCGCGGGCAGCACCGGACGCGGCATGGACAGCGTGACGCCGACCAGATCGCGCCAGCTCCAGGCGCCCTTCGGCGCCAGCGTGCGTTCAATCGCGCCCGGCGCATTGAGGACGATGGCGAGCAGATACCAGCTGGCTACGGCAGCAACCAACACCACGGCTATCGGCAGCGCGTGATGGCGCAAAGCGTTAGTGTTCATGGTGCCCCTCCACCAACGCTTCCCTCACCTCTTGCGCCAGACGAATAAATTCAGGCGTGTCGCGCAGCGACAGATCTCGCTCGGGCGGCAGCGGCGACGTCAGCACATCGACGATACGGCCGGGGCGCGGCGACATGATGACGATGCGGGTAGAGAGATAGACCGCTTCCGCGATCGAGTGGGTGACGAACACCATCGTGCGCTGTTCGGCGTACCACAGCTGCTGTAGCTGCTGGTTGAGGTTGTCGCGCGTCAGTTCGTCCAGCGCGCCGAACGGCTCATCCATCATCAGGATCTGCGGAGAGAACCCCAACGCGCGGGCGATGGAGACGCGCTGCTGCATGCCTCCGGACAGCTGCCACGGAAATGTCTTCTCGAAGCCCGCCAGCCCGACCCGCGCCAGCTGTTCGCGCGCGATGGCCTCGCTCTGGACGGGCGGACGTCCCTGAATTTGCAGCGGCAGCATCACGTTCGCCAGCACCGTGCGCCACGGCAGCAGCACCGGCGACTGGAACACGTAGCCGTAGGCGCCCGCCTGCCGCGCCTCGGACGGCGTCATGTCGTTGACTTTCACCTCGCCGGAGGTCAGCGGCTCTAGATCGGCTATGGCACGCAATAGCGTGGTTTTCCCGCAGCCGGACGGCCCGATAAACGACACGAACTCGCCTTGTCGGATGGTCAGATTGATGTCTTTCAGCGCATGCACCGACTGGTCGGCCGATGGATAAATGATATTGGCGTCGCGCACCACCACGGCGGGTCTGGCCGTCGCGGTTTTCAGCGTCAAGACGGAGGGTTCCTCAGCGGACATAAATTGGCTCATTGCGGTTCTCCCTCTGGCAATTTTGACCGGGTGGTTAGGTTTTCTTATTCTGATGTATGCGATTTCCGTGCCATTTTCAGGCTTAGCCGGATAACCTTACAAAATGCGCAGGATTGCTGACGTTGTCGGCAATATATCGATAATTTATGGCTAAATTGGTGCAAATGGCGGCAAGTTTGCGTTGATATGGAGCAAGAGAAAACGGAGCGGGAAGCAGGAATACCCGCTGCGACAAAGCAGCGGGAAAAGCGGTAAATATCAGCCGAGCGTTGCGCTAAGCGCAGCGAGCGCGTCGTCAATCATCGCCAGCCCCTGCCGTGCCTCGTCGGCCGTCACCACGCACGGCGGCACAACGTGTACTCGGTTTTCAGCCAGAAAACCGAGCATACCGCGCGCGTACAGGTCAGCCTTGAGCTGGGCCATTTTGTCCGCGGGCATCGGCGTTTTGGCAACCGGGTCGATCACCAATTCCAGCGCGTGGAACACCCCTTTCCCGCGCGTTTCGCCGACGATGTCGTATTTTTCCGCCAACTCACGCAGTCCCGGAGCCAGAACGGCGTCGCCCACCTGCGCGGCGTTATCGACAATCCCCTCTTCCGCCATCGCGTCTAACGTCGCGACAATCGCCGCCATCGCCAGCGGATGCCCGGAGTAGGTCAGCCCGCCGGGGAACAGCCTGTCATCGAAGAAGTGAGCGATCGGATCGGAAATAATGACCCCGCCCGCGGGCACATAGCCGGAGTTCACGCCCTTGGCGAAGGTGATCAAATCCGGCGTGATGCCGTAGTGTTCGAAGGTAAACCAGCGGCCGGTACGTCCGAACCCGGCCATGACCTCGTCCATAATCAGCAGGATGCCGAATTCCCGCGCCAGCGCGGACACGCCCGCCAGATAGCCCGGCGGCGGCATCAAAATCCCTGCCGTGCCGGGAATGGTTTCCAGCAAAATAGCGGCGATGGTGCCGGGGCCTTCGCACTCGATAGTCCGACGCAGATGATGCAGCGCCGCCTGGCACTCCTCTTCCTCGGTGGTGGCGTGAAACTCACTGCGGTACAGGTATGGCGTGAAAAAGTGGATATGGCCGCGGAAATATTCGTTCGGCAACCGACGCCAGTCGCCGGTGGCGCCAATCGCGCTGCCGGTGTTGCCGTGATAGGAGCGGTAGCTGGAAAGGATCTTGTCCTTTCCTGTGAACAGACGCGCCATGCGGATGGCGTTCTCGTTGGCGTCGGCACCCGCGTTGGTGAAGAACACCTTGCTGAAGTTCTCCGGCGCCAGCGACACAATGCGCTTCGCCGCTTCGCCACGCGCCAGATTCGCCGTGGCGGGCGCAATCGTCGTCAGCTGATCCGCCTGCGCCTTGATCGCGGCCACGACCTTCGGGTGCTGAGCGCCGATATTGGTATTCACCAGCTGACTGCTGAAATCGAGATAGGTCTTCCCGTCGTAGTCCCACAGACGGCAGCCCTCGCCGCCCGCAATGACCAGCGGATTTAAGCCGCCCTGCGCCGACCAGGAGTGAAAAACATACTGTCTGTCGAGCTGACGGACCGTGGCGTTTGATGGTGCGGTCATCTTCTTGTCCCCCTCAACGACCGTCTTACGGTCGGCGGCTATCGGAATCGAACTCTGTCATGGCAGACTAAAAACAAATCCGGCCGATGCGATAGAGCCAGTTGCGGATAATCGTTGGGCCAGAAGGTGTGTCCCATCGCTTTTTCCCAACTGGCCCTATGACGGCGCCGCCGGGATTCGTAAAGTCATTTTTTCGCCGTGGAGCGCACCACAGGCCCACGGACCAATTGATTGAGGGGAGAAGACGTTTCATGCCAAACATCGTATTTATCACCGGCGCCACCTCCGGATTCGGGCAGGCCGCCGCCCGCCACTTCGCCGCACAGGGCTGGTCGTTGATCCTCACCGGGCGTCGGGCCGAGCGCCTGCAAGCGCTGTATGACGAACTATCCCCAAAAACGCCGACCTTTATCGCCACGCTGGACGTCCGTGACGCTGCTGCGGTTCAGACACTCGTGGACAGCCTGCCCGACGACTTCAAGGCGGTGAAAGCACTGGTCAACAACGCCGGACTGGCGCTGGCGCCGCAGCCCTCCCAGACGGTCGCGCTGGAAGACTGGCACACCATGATCGACACCAACGTCAAAGGGCTGGTGAACGTGACGCACGCGCTGCTGCCGACGCTGATTCACACGGGCAAAGGGGCCAGCATTATCAATCTCGGCTCCATCGCCGGACAATGGCCGTACCCCGGCAGCCACGTCTACGGTGCCTCTAAGGCGTTTGTGAAACAGTTCAGCTATAACCTGCGCTGCGATCTGCAAGGCACCGGCGTGCGCGTCACCGATCTGGCCCCCGGCATCGCCGAAACCGAATTCACGCTGGTCAGGACCAAGGGCGATCAGGCCGCCTCCGACCAGTTGTACCGCGGCACCACGCCGCTGACGGCGGAAGATATCGCAGAGCAGATCTTCTATATCGCCACGCTGCCGGACCATATCAATATCAACCGTGTGGAAGTGATGCCGGTGCGTCAGACCTGGTCCGCGTTCGCTATTGACCGCGATCCCAGCTGACGGCGGGGTTTCCCCCTTGCTGCATTAAAGGGTGGTAAGGGGGTGAGCCGTGGGGATTGATACGAATAAATTAATTCCAGGGCCGAAGCGTTATTCGGTAAACTAGGTATTTATCTAACTGATGAACAAATGCCGTAAAAAATCGATTGCGACGGATTAAATAGTATATTTTTTTGCTTTTAAGAAGATATTATATAAAGTACGATAATATGAAACTACTTCCAGAACCAACAAACGATCTTCTTCTTCTGTTCGACTGTTTCCTTGCCGAATATTCTCACTTCTCAATGCCTCATTAGTAAGTTCATCAGGAGTATAATATTTATTACAATCAACTTTGGCATAACTGGATGAACAGTTAACAACCTGAGCTCTCATGAGTAATTCCGCACAGCCTGCTATTTTTTCCGCTAATTCTTCGACTAATCCAGCCTGTTCAATATTTTCATATAAAAAAAATCATCTATTCTCTCATCTTTAGGAGAAATACTTGCGAATCCACCACCGAATTTCTTAGAGCTTTCCAGTAAGAACTTAAACATAGCCAGACGTGAAACCTGTAGTTCAGCCAAAACTTTGTCAGCTTCCTTTCGTACTTCCCGCAGCTTTACAATATTTCCAGCTATAGAAAACTCCTGTATTTCAGAAGAAAAATACAATATTAAACTTATAATGGAACATATGGTAAAAAATGTTATCGATTCCCCGACTGTAGTCTTACACATATAAAAAAAGAAACCGTTAAATGAAGTAAAAAACAAAAAAATAACAGAGAAATTATTTTCATAAAAACATATCCTTTTAGTAAAAAATAAAATTTAAGCATTAAAAATAGACAAAATATCCTATCCCCAATCACCCCTTCTCGCAAAGCGGTTTACCCTTGGTTTAAGGGCATAAAACAAAATGGATTTATCGCTAACCCCATGATTAACAACGCAGTATAATTTAGCCCCATAGATTTATGATAAGGTTAAAGTTGTTAATGAAATATATCCCGTTATTTACAGCCAGCTTATTTCTGGCCTGTTCATCACCGGTATTCAGCGCTGAACACGCCCAATGGTCTTATGAAGGGGAGCACGACCCCGCGCATTGGGGTGCTGATTTCCATGTCTGCGGCGACGGTATGTATCAATCGCCCATCAATATCACCGCCGTTCAGCATACGCATCAAAAGCCGTTGCAGCTGCGTTTCAGTCAAGAAGACAGCCTGCGCGTGATTAACAACGGCCATACGATTGAAGTCGAAGATAAGAAAGGCGATACCTTAACGGTCGATGGCGAAGCGTTCACCCTGCAACAATTTCATTTTCACTCACCAAGTGAAAATCAAATTGAGGGGAAAGCCTTTCCGTTCGAAGCGCACTTCGTGCACCAAAACGCCCGAGGCGAAACGGCCGTGGTCGCCGTCATGTACCGCCTGGGCGCGCCGAACGCGGAACTGGACAAAATCTGGCAGCAGATGCCGACCGAGGTTGCTCACGAGAACGCACTGACCACCCATATTCAGCTGCGTAAGCTGCTTCCGCAGAATTTGAGCTATTACCGCTACAGCGGCTCGCTGACCACCCCGCCCTGCACCGAAGGCGTGCGCTGGATAGTGCTGAAACATCCGCAAACCGTCTCCGAACAGCAGATCCAACGCTTTAGCGCCGTCATGCATCATTACAACAATCGTCCGCCTCAGCCGCTGCACGGCCGTGTCGTAATCGGTTAATTCCGGGCAGGCTCCGCGGCGAGCTATTCGGTATGGATATTGCTACTCTCACCCTGAGGCCGTTCAGACCCATGAGGACCACAGGATGATCGATCGCTGTCTGCACATCGATTTTGTCGCCAGCCGGAGCCTGCAAGAGCAGCTGCGCGAAAAGCTAATAGACGCCATTCTGACGGGCGTATTCCCAGCGGAAGAGGCGTTGCCGTCTTGTCGGAAGCTATCGAACCAGCTCGCCATTTCGCGCAACACCGTGGCGCTGGTGTATGAAAGCCTGCTGAACGACGGCTATCTGGTCAGCCGTCCCCGTAGCGGCTATTTTCTGCATCCGGACTATCACCAGCCCGAGACGCTCGCCGAGATCCGCCTCCAACAGACGCCCCCTGACGAAGCGCAGCCCTCGCCTGACTGGAGCAAACGGCTCAACGTCAGCCCAAGCGGTTTTTTCGCCATCATGAAACCGGCGCGCTGGATGGACTACCCCTTCCCGTTTATTTACGGCCAGCCGAATACTCAGCTGTTTCCGCTCGAACAGTGGCGTGAAACCACCCGTCGCATCACCGGCCTGCATCGCGATCATCGTTGGCTGTACGACCATATCGATCAGGACGTGCCGCTGCTGATTGAGCAGGTACGACAGCGGATTTTGCCCAAGCGCGGCATTATCGCCCAAGCCGATGAAATTCTGATCACGCTCGGTTCGCAAAACGCGCTCTCGCTGCTGTCGCAGCTGCTGTTTAATCACCGCACGCGTGTGGCGGTGGAAAATCCCATCTTCCGCGAAGCGGTGAACACCTTTGCGCTTCAGGGCGCGCAGATCGTGCCGCATAGCCTTGACCACGAAGGCCTGCGGTTAAATGCCGCCTCCACCGACTGCGACTACTTTTACGTCACGCCCAGCCATCAGGCGCCCACCGGCATTCGCATGAGCAACGCGCGCCGTGCCGCATTGCTGGAGCACGCGCGCCTGCACGATCGGATCATTATCGAAGATGATTACGACTCGGAAACCAACCTCGACCCGCAGCCGCGCGCCGCGCTGAAGGCCAGCGACACGCACAACCGGGTGATTTACGTCAGCAGTCTCTCCAAGTCGCTGTCGCCCGGTTTACGGCTGGGTTATCTGGTGGCCCCCGCGGAGCTGATTGACGAACTGCGGGCGCTGCGTCGCCTGTCCTATCGCCATCCGCCGACCACTATTCAACATCAAATGGCCCATTTTCTGGCGCAGGGCTATTACGAGGCCTATCTTCACCGCTATCGCGAAGACTCCGCGCGCCGCTGGCACAGGTTGAATGAAGCGTTGGGGCATTGCCTGCCCGCCTGTCGCCGTATGGCGGGGAGCGAACATGCCAACGCGTTCTGGCTACAGGCGCCGGAGGGCGTCGATACGCATCAGCTGGCGTGGCGGGCCGCGCATAGGGGGGTATTGATAGAACCGGGACAGGCGCATTTTTTGGGTTCCAATGCGCCAGACAACTTTTTCCGGTTAGGCTTTCACGCTATCGATGAGGTGCAGATCGCGCCGGGCATCGCCCGTTTGGCGGAGGCTTTCCGCACGTTGGGCGACCCCGATATCGCCGCCAGCGAGCTTCAGAGCGTATAGCCCAGCGCCTGACGCAGATAGGCGCCGGCACCCAGCAGGCCGGGATGTTTGTGAGAGATCATGAAGACCGGGATTGGCGCGAGATAGTCTTTGAAACGCCCTTTGTCCTCAAACGCCGCCCGGAAGCCGGAGTGACGGAAGAACGCCATAAATCGAGGCACGATGCCGCCCGCGATATAGACGCCCCCGAACGTGCCCATCGTCAGCGCCAGATTGCCGCCGAAACGCCCCAGCATGACGCAGAACAGCGATAATGCGCGACGGCAGTCGATACAGTCATCTGCCAGCGCCCGTTCCGATACCGCTTTGGGACTCAGATCCTCCGGCATGCGGCCATCGGCCTTCACCACCGCGCGATAGATATTGACCAGCCCCGGACCGGAAAGCACGCGCTCCGCCGACACATGGCCCATTTCCTGACGCAGCACGGAGAGGATGTCGTCCTCTTCCTCGCTGTTAGGCGCGAAGTCCACATGGCCGCCCTCGCCGGGAAGGCTGATCCACTTGCCCGCCACCGGCAGTAGGTGGGCCACGCCGAGTCCCGTTCCCGCACCGTACACCGCCACGGGTTTGCCCGCTTCGGCGCTACCGCCGCCAAGTTGGATCACGTCCTCCTCCCGCAGCACCGGGATCGCCATGCTGACCGCCGTAAAGTCGTTGATGACGTCCAGACGATCAAACCCCAGCCGCTGTTGCAGCTCGTTAATGGAAAACGCCCAGTAGTGATTGGTCATCGCCACCCAGTCGTCCACCACCGGGCAGGCAATGGCGATACAGCCGCTTTTGATCGTCAGTTCGCTATGTTCGGACAAAAAAGCGTTGATCACCGCTTCCAGGCTCGGAAAGTCGTCGACCGAGTATTGTTTGCTGCGCGAAATCGCTCCGTCATCCAACTGACAAAGCGCCAGGCGGGCGTTCGTTCCACCCACATCACCCACCAATGCATGCTGGTGCATATTTTATGTTCTCCGATTAGATGGCTGCGTATCCCAACGGGAAAATGACCGACCGATTGCCCGGCTGCGCATCCTCCGTCGCAAACGGGATAGGGCTTTCCTGACGGGGAGATGGCGTTAGGCCGCAGAGGAGACGCCCTGCGTAAAGCAGAGCCTCGAACGCTGGCCGCGATCCGCGAACAGACCCCGGTTTCACGGCGGAATACGTTTCGTATAAGGTATCTCGCCCCCTGACACAAATCTAGCCGGATACGTCCGACTCCGCTGCGCCAAGATAAAATTTCCGTATCGCTTTCCGCCCATCCTGAGTATCTTCATCTAAAAGAAAAATCAGCTCATTCCCTAAGGAGATATGCATGACGCTCACCATTCCCGAGGCGCTTATCCCCGCCGATCCTCGTTTCGGCTGCGGCCCCTCGCTCATCCACCTTGATGATTTAACCCGCCTAATGGACAAAGGTCCCCATCTGCTGGGCACCAGCCACCGCAAAGCGCCGGTACGCGCGCTGTGCGGCGAGATTCAGGAAGGACTGCGTTCGCTGCTGTCCGTCCCGGACGACTACAGCATCGTACTGGGCAACGGCGGCGCGACGCTGTTGTTCGATATGGTCGGGCTGGGAATGGTGAAAAAACGTATCGTTCACCACGTCTGCGGTGAGTTCTCAGGGAAATGGTTTAAAGCCTCCAGGCGCATTCCGTGGATTGAGGCCGCCAGCCTGGAAGTGGACTACGGGCAAGGGCACCGCGAATTCAGCACCGCCGACGCCGACGTTGTGACCTGTACGCTGAACGAGACCTCCACCGGCGTGATGAACACGACGCTGCCCGAGGTGGGCGATGATTGTCTGCTGGCCGTGGATGCGACCAGCGGCGCCGGTCAAATCGCCTGCGACCTGTCGCGCGTCGACGTGTTCCTGTTCTCCCCGCAGAAAGTGTTCGCCAGCGAAGGCGGGCTTTTCGTCGCCATCCTGTCGCCGAAGGCCAAAGCGCGGATCGCGGAGATTGCCGCCGATAAGACGCGCTATATTCCCGTCTTCGCCGACTGGCAGATTGCGCTCAACAACAGTGAACAACAGCAGACTTACAATACGCCGGCGACCGTCACCCTGTTCCTGTTCGCCGAACAGGTGAAACGCATGAGCGCGCTCGGGTTTGCCGAAGTGCAGCGTCAGGCCGCCGCCAAAGCGGAGCACCTCTACCAGTGGGCCACCGACAGGGACTATCTGACGCCTTACGTGGAAGATCCGGCCTTCCGCTCCACCACCGTCGCGGCGATTGACGTGGCCGACGCCATTTCCGTCGACCAGTTGACCCGCTATCTGGACGAGCATGGGCTGGTGCATGGCATCGAAGGGTATCGGGCGCTGGGACGCAACCAACTGCGTATCGCCCTGTTCCATAACATCGCGCTCGACGATGTGAGAAAGCTGACCGCGCTGATCGACTTCCTGATAAGCAGCGGTGAGTTCAACGTCGCTTAATTGACGCCCAGCCCGCCAATGCCAGACGGCACATCGTCTAGCGTTGGCGGGTGCTAGCCCGCACCACCAGCGGCGCCGGAAGCGGCTGCCTCGCTTCGACCTCCTGCCCCCGCAGCTCCACCAACAGTTGTTCACCGGCTAGCGTCCCCATCTGCCGATAGGGCAGCGCGACCGTGGTTAACGGCGGCGAACACACGGCGGAAAGATCGCCGCCGCCGAGGCTGGCCACCGCCAGCTGGCTGGGAACATCCACCCCTTCCGCATGGCAGGCCATGATCACGCCGCAGGCGACTTCATCCGTGGTGCAGATCAGCACGTCCAGCTCCGGCCAGGTCAGACGAATGTCCGGCAGCCGCTGGTGACCGGCGGCGAACGCTGGCGGCTCCGTTGTGGCGATAACCCGATGCGGCGAATGATTGACGGCCAGCATCGCGCTGTGCCAACCGTGCATCATCTGTTTGAGCATCGTACCGCTGGTCTGGCTGCACAGCAGCCCCAGATGCCGATACCCGCTTCTCGCCAGATGATACACCAGCGCCGCCACCGCCTGGGCGTAGTCGACGCCGACGCTGACGTCCAGCGGCTGCGGATGAAGCGCGCCCACCTGCATCACCGGCAGACCGGAGTTGATCAACAGTCGCCGTCCTTCGTCCGTGCTGTCGAAATTAAAATGCACCATCGCGGCAGGATGATAGGCGAGCAGGCGCTCGATCAGCTGCCGCTCGCCGCTGGCGGAGTGGTCCGCCTCCACCAGCATCATGCTGTACTCCGCTTCTTTCAGCACGGCTTGCAGCGCTTCCGACACTTGCGCGCATCCCGGCGTCGCAAAAGAAGGCACCACCATGAGGATCAGCTGCGACGAGGCCGAAGCCAGCGCGCTCGCCGCCAGATTAGGCACGTAATCCAGCTCCGCCATCGCTGTCGCGATCTTCTCACGCAGCACCGGCGACACTTTCTCCGGCATCCGCAGCGCCCGGGACGCCGTCATCGCGCTGACGCCCACCCGCCGGGCGACATCGGCCAGCGTGCTCTTCCCCGTGTTACGCCGCCGCTTTTCTCTCATCCTTACCGCCTCCCTTTTCTCGTCCGCCGTCGTTGCCGCTTCGCCGCCGTGTTCATCCGGACCTGCATCTCTCTATCCCGAGAGAGCCGCCCTTGGGTGCCGGAATGAACCCTAATCCCTATGCGCTCAGTCTTAGGGTAACACCGCTAAGGGCGAGATAACCGGCCAGGCATCCAACATTCGTCGACGACGTCTCACTCCGCGCATTATTCGCCTCTGCTGGGAAATGTTAGCGCTAACTTTGCGAAACCTATCACAGAAAGACGGTCGATATTTCACCTACATTGAGGCACACCTTCCCAGAGTAACGAGGTCAACATGCTCGCTACATGGCTGACGCCCAAGACCATCCACATCGTGGACCGTGTTTCCCACTGGCAAGAAGCCCTCACGCTGGCGGCGGAACCGTTGCTGGCCGACGGCGCAATCGCTCAGGACTATCTGGAGGCGATTATCAGCACCCATCAGTCGCTGGGGCCGTACTACGTGATTGCGCCCGGACTGGCGCTGCCCCACGCCCGACCCGAGCAGGGTGCCAATAAAAACGGGCTGTCGCTGCTGTGCATCCGCGAAGGGGTGAATTTTGAGTCGGAGGAAAACGACCCGGTGACGGTCGTGATTATGCTGTGCGCCCTCACGGGAGACGAACATATCCGGATGATTACCGAGCTGGCGGCGCTGTTCAGCGACGAAGAGACGCTGAAACAGCTGCTGGCCGCTTCTTCCCTTCCCGCCATTCAGGCGATTATCGAAAACTATTAAGACGAGGCCAGTGATGAAAAAGATCCTCATTGTGTGCGGTAACGGGCTCGGCAGCAGCTTTATTGTCGAAATGAACGTCAAAAAAATCGTGGCGGAATTAGGCAAGGAAGCCGAGGTCAGCCATACCGATCTGACCTCCGCCAAGTCGGAACGCCCGGACATCATTTTCGGCGCCAAGGACATCGTGGAACAAATACAAGGCTCCGACGCCCAAATATTCGGCCTGACCAACCTGTTGGATAACAACAAGATCAGAGAAATTCTGGCTGCCAACCTGTAACGGCGCGCTCAGCCGCGCTAACGGAGTCGCTTATGTTGCAGTTTATTATGAAGGATGTGCTGGGTACGCCCGCCATTCTGGTTGGGCTGTTTTCCCTGTTGGGACTGGTGCTGCAGAAGAAACCCTTCTCTGAGGTGGTTTCCGGCACGCTGAAAACCATCATGGGCTTTTTGATTCTGATCGCCGGGGCCAACGTCATTTCCTCCACGCTGACGGTGTTCAGTCAGCTGTTCACCCACTCCTTTAATATGCACGGCGTCGTGCCCAACAACGACGTTGTTGCAGCGCTGGCGCAGGCTAATTTCGGCACAGAAACCGCGATGATCATGGTCTTCGGCATGATTGTGAACATTATTCTGGCGCGGATTACGCCGCTGAAATATATCTTCCTGACCGGCCACCACACGCTGTATATGGCGGCGCTGCTGGCGGTGATCCTGTCCACCGGCGGCATGCGCGGCGTCAGCCTGATCGCGACGGGCGCCATCATTCTCGGCGCGCTGATGGTCATCAGCCCGGCCATCCTGCAGCCCTTTACCCGTAAGATCACCCAGTCGGATGATTTGGCTATCGGCCACTTCGGCTCCACGGGTTATCTGCTGGCGGCGCTGGTGGGTAAGGCGGTTGGGAAAGGCAGCCCGTCTACGGAAGAGCTGAAAGTCCCGAAAACGCTGAACTTCCTGCGCGACTCTTCGGTCGCGATTTCGCTGACCATGATGATTCTGTTCATCGTGCTGGCGCTGTTCGCAGGTAAGGAGTACACCGAAAGTCAGGTAAGCGGCGGACAAAATTACCTGATTTTCGCCATCATTCAGTCCATCACCTTCGCCGCCGGGGTCTACGTCATTTTGGCCGGGGTGCGGATGGTGATTGCGGAAATCGTCCCCGCGTTCAAGGGCATTGCGGACAAGCTGGTGAAAGACGCCAAGCCCGCGCTGGACTGTCCGACCGTGTTCCCGTTCGCCCCCAACGCCGTGATTATCGGCTTCCTGTGTAGCTTCCTGGCGGGCCTGATCAGCATGTTCCTCTGCCCGTTGTTCGGCCTGAGCGTGATCGTCCCCGGACTGGTCCCGCACTTCTTCTGCGGCGCGACCGCCGGGATTTACGGCAACATCACCGGCGGACGCCGCGGCGCGGTGATCGGTTCCTTCGTACAAGGTTTGCTGATCTCCTTCCTGCCGGCGATTCTGCTGCCGCTGATGGGGTCGCTGGGACTGGCGGCCACCACGTTCGGCGACGCTGACTTCGGCATCGTGGGGATTATTCTCGGCAATGTGGTTGCACTGTTCCACTAAACATACCGCAGGCGGCGTGGACAGTTTCAGTCCGCACCGCTCCTGCTACCAACGGAGGCGATGCGCATCATCGCCATCCTGCCCCGTCACAGCGCTAATCCGTTGTTTGATTTGATAATTCCCTGAATCATCACGCCTTTCGCAAACTCACCACAGCCTATCAACGTTGCCCGACCGAGGGGCTCACACCGCAAGCAGATTTGCAGATCTTCAGCGATCCCCTGCGCAAGCCGTTCAGCCCGGACGTTTACCCCCCTTAAACCGGCAGATAACCCTGCCAGAGCGAAGCGGCGGTACAGACGACACGCGACACGCCCCGTCCGGCTGCCGGATAACGCGGCGGCAGCATATGGCGCGCCGCGCATCGCTGGATTAACGCATGGTGACGAACTCTTCCGCCCCGGTCGGGTGGATGGCGACGGTGTTGTCGAAATCCTGCTTGGTGGCCCCCATTTTCACCGCGACGGCGAAGCCCTGCAGCATTTCATCCACGCCGAAACCGATGCCGTGAACGCCCACCACTTTCTCTTCCGGACCGACACACACTAATTTCATGCGGCACGGCTGACGGTGCTGCGTGACGGCGGTGTACATCGCGGTAAAGGAGGATTGGTAGACTTTGACCTGCTCGTCACCGTACTTCGCACGCGCCTGCGGTTCGGTCATCCCCACGGTGCCGATAGGCGGATGGCTGAAGACGACGGTGGGGATGTTGCTGTAGTCCAGATGCTCATTCGGCTTGTTGTTGAACAGGCGCTCCGACAGACGACGCCCCGCCGCCACAGCCACCGGCGTCAGCTCGACCGCACCCGTGTTGTCGCCCACGGCGTAGATGCCGGGAACGTTAGTATTCTGGAATTTATCGACCTTCACATAACCGCGATCGTCCAGCGCGACGCCCGCCGCCTCAAGGTTGAGGTTATCGGTGGCGGGTTGACGGCCAATCGCCCAAACCAGGCAGTCCACCGTCTGCGTTTTGCCGTCTTCCAGCTGCAGCGTCAGGCTGCCGTCGGCGTTTTTCACCACCGCTTTAGGCGTCGACTCGGTGTGCAGCGACGGCCCTTCCGCCTTCATCACTTCCACCAGCGTTTCCACAATCAGCGGATCGAACTGGCGCAGCGGCGCATATTTACGCACGAACAGGTGGGTTTCCGCGCCCAGCGCGTTCAGCACGCCGGCGATTTCTACGGCGATGTAGCCCGCGCCAACCACGGCGACGCGCCGCGGCAGCGCATCCAGTTCAAAGAACCCGTCGGAGCTAATGCCGTATTGCGCACCGGGGACATCCGGCAACGTCGGGCGGCCGCCGGTGGCGATCAGGATGTGGTCGGCGGTGATCGTCTCGCCGTTCACTGCCACCGTGTGGGCATCCACGAAACGGGCGAAACCGCGGATCACCTCAACCTGGTTCTTACCCAGCACGTTGTCGTAGGAGTGATGGATACGGTCGATGTAGGCACTGCGGTTTTTCACCAGCGTGTCCCAGTTGAAGCCGTTGACCGTGACGTCAAAACCATAGTCGGGGCCGTAGTGGTGAATAGCCTCGGCGATCTGCGCCGCATGCCACATCACCTTTTTCGGTACGCAGCCTACGTTCACACAGGTCCCGCCCAGATATTTGGCTTCAATCAACGCGCATTTCTTGCCGTACATGGCCGCACGGTTAATGGAGGCAATGCCGCCGCTGCCGCCGCCAATGGCGAGATAGTCATAATGTTTGGTCATTGGGAGATCCAGGTTGTGTGAAAAGAAAGTTATACAGAGTGTAACGCCGGAGATCTTATTCCGGCAAAGATCGCAGTGTGATTGTAGTCAGAAATACAAAACGCCTTGAGGCGATTTTTGAAATCAATGAAATAGGCAAGGCCGCCTTACGGGCCTCGCGCAACGTCAAACCCGGTCAGCACGGTTCTAAACAGCAAGCGATCCAACGCGGCATCGATGCGTTCGTCCTTCGTCGGTGGTGACGTGACGATCGCGGCCTCCGGCGACGGTGCAATAAACGCGTGGATATGCGGTTGCCACGCCAGCGTCGTCAGAATGGCGACATTGGTTGATAATGACCGCATTCCCCCGCGCTGGTCGACGGAGAAATCTCGCGTCTACCGTGGCAATGGGCGCCAGTGCTACCAACTGCCACGCCAGTTTCTGGCGCGGTTCGATTTATGCTGGGATGACGTCAAGCACCGTTAATTGATCGGAGAATTTCACCATGGAACTGATATTTTTAGGCACCAGCGCGGGCATCCCGACCAAAGCGCGCAATGTGGCCAGCCTGGCGCTGGATCTGCAAGGTCCGCGCCCTGCCTTCTGGCTGTTCGACTGCGGTGAGGGCACGCAGCATCAGATACTGCATACGTGTTTAAGCGCCAGCAAGATCGAGAAAATTTTCATCACGCATCTTCATGGCGACCATCTGTTTGGTCTGCCCGGCCTGCTGTGTTCCCGCGCCATGGCTGGTTGTCAGGCGCCGCTGACGCTCTACGGCCCCGCCGGACTGAAAACGTTCATCGACAATGCGCTGAGCCTGAGCGGCTCTTACCTCACTTATCCGATGGAGGTCGTCGAGGTCGCCTCCGGACCGGTTTGCGAAGACGAACACCGCGTAGTGACGGCCTACCCGATGTCGCACACGTTGACCTGCGTCGGGTATCGCATTGAAGAGCGGCCTAAACCCGGCGCGCTGGACGTGGCGCAACTGACGAAAGAGGGCATTCGCCCCGGGCCGTGGTTTCAGTCGTTGAAGCGCGGCGAGTCCGTCACGCTGGAGGATGGACGGACCTTAAACGGCGCCGATTACCTCGGTCCGTCCACGCCGGGCCGAACGCTCGCGATATTCGGCGATACCCGCCCTTCGGAAGCCGGGCGCTTGCTGGCCGCCGGGGTGGATGTGATGGTGCACGAAGCGACGGTAGAGGCTACTATGGCCGATCGCGCCAGCGAGCGCGGTCATTCCACGACGGAACAGGCGGCGACGTTGGCGCGGGAAGCCGGGGCGGGGCGTTTGATTATCACCCATATCAGCGCGCGATACGGTCAGGAAGACAGTGAACGGCTGCTGGCGGAGTGCCGGACGATTTTCCCGGCCACGGACATGGCTACCGATCTGGCGACGTTTCAGGTGTAGCGTGCTCCCAATGCCCTGCGGTGCAGGGCATTGGCTGTGCCGAGTTTACTCCGGCACGACCCATTCCACGCGCGTATGCCCGGTGCCTTCCGGCACCAGCACCTGATGCAGCCACGGCAGCACGCTTTTCATCTGCGCTTCCAGCTTCCACGGCGGGTTAATGACGATCATGCCCGAGGCGGTCATACCGTGGCGATCGCTGTCCGGCAACACGGCCAGCTCAATTTGCAGGATCCGGCGGATGCCGGTCGCTTCCAGATCTTTCAGCAGCCGTTTAATCTGCTGACGCAACACGACCGGATACCACAGCGCATATACGCCGGTCGCGAAGCGGCGGTAACCTTCGTGAATTCCCTTCACCACCGCCTGATAATCGCTTTTTAACTCATAAGGCGGGTCGATCAGCACCAGTCCGCGGCGGGACGGCGGCGGCAGCTGGGCTTTCAACTGCTGATAGCCGTCTTCACGCACCACGCGGGCGCGATTATCACGCTGGAACTCCTGACGCAGCAGCGGATAGTCGCTCGGATGCAGTTCGCTCAGGTTCAGCCGGTCGTGATCGCGCATCAGATGGCGGGCGATCAGCGGAGAACCCGGGTAGTAGCGCAGCTGTCCCTGCGGGTTGTAGTTACGCACCACCTGCATGTAGGCATCCAGCTCGGCAGGGACGTCGTCCCGCTGCCAGATGCGGGCAATCCCCGCCTGATATTCGGCAGTGCGCTCGGCGTGTTCGCTTTGCAGCTTGTAACGACCCGCCCCGGCGTGCGTATCGAGGTACAGGAAGGGTTTGTCTTTCTCCGCCAGAGCGCTGAGGATCAGGCTTTGAACGGTATGCTTGAGCACGTCGGCGTGGTTGCCGGCGTGAAAACTGTGGCGGTAGCTGAGCATGGGTAATGATTATCCAGTGATTAAGTCGTGAGTGGGGCCGACGCGCCGTCTTTTCCCCCCACCCTCGCCGCAGGGCGGCAAAAACATCGGGGTGCAGCGGGGGAGTATAAAACAGATTGGCCCTGTTCTGGTCATTGGTTGAGATCTTAACGCATTTACCGGCACAGAAAACCCGCCGGGAACCTGAAAACAGGTTCCCTTTCCCGAAGCTGAAAGAGCCGCAGCGCGAGCCACATGCCCGGCGCCCCTCAGGCCGTTACGCCCTCAGCAGAGACCAGCTGTCTCCCCCCGCGAGATGCGCACGACCATGATCGGCGAACAGTCTCAGCGCCCGCCCATCTGGCTGCGGATAAATGCGCGAACTCAGGCAACATTCGCCCTCTCCGACAAACACTTCAATCGAGGAGCGGTCAATAAATATGCGCAGCGATAACACCGATTGCGCCGGCAACGGCGCGCTGCGATAGCCGCTCAGGCCATATTCAGGGTAATTGCGCTCCAGCACCAGACGCCGTCTTCGCGCCAGACCTTGGGATCGCGAAAGTGCATGATGCCGGGAGGCGGCAGGAGGATAGCGCCCTGTTTTTCGAAATGCAGGCCATCGTGGCTGATGGCGAGGCACTGCACCTGCCGTAATTTCTCCTCCTCCTCCGGAGAGGAAGGACGACATGGCCGGTATAAATCAGGCTCGGTACGCCGTCATCATCCACCGCGCAGCCGGAAAAGCAGCCGTCCCGGTCCGGCTCGTTCCCACCGCCGGGAAACAGCGCGATGGGTTGGTGCTCCCAGCGAATCATGTCCTCGCTGGTGGCGTGTCCCCAGTGCATCGGTCCCCATTTCGGCTCATAGGGATAATGCTGATAGAACGCGTGGTAGCGCCCCGATGGTAGATAAACCCGTTGGGATCGTTCATCCATCCCGCCGGCGGGGCCAGATGGAATGTCGGATAGAAGGTGTAATTGACGTTCGCGTATTCCGGCTGCGCCTCGCTGGCGTGCTCGACTGGATTATTCATCATTGTTGTCACTCTGTCTGACGTGCATGACGGCCTGTGAGGGCGGCGAAATCGTGCTTAACACGATATCCCGGCAGACCTGAATTATCGCGTCCCGCTCCCGTCGTCAGGCCGATATCGGCAGCGTCCCCTGCGGACGCGGAACCGGTGGAAAATGGGCAGCGCTGGTCATTAAGCGTGGCAGACAAACCCGACTTTCAATAGGAAGAAATAAAATTAGACAGGAAAATCAAATCGTTAAAAAGGAATACTCGGAGCATCAAGGGCAGGGCTTGGCGCTACATCTCCACCTCATTTCGTTTTATCGTCAGGTAAAAACCACGATATTCAGCGGACTGGCCGAGATCCTGTTTTATGCGCCCCTGACAGTTTGAGATGCCGCCGCCCGACCTTTAACCCTTCGGCACGAATCTTCTTCACTGTTTCCCTACGCCGGGTGCGGTTACTACGCCATTCTTGCCCGAACATTGATTTTCATAGCCTGAGACCCCATCTTAGAAAGTAATCCGCAAGTTATGTCAGCCTTGTCGGCCTCCGGGACAAGGAACCGATCATCACCACTATTCAGGACCGTGCCATGACAAATCCATTACTTACCCCTTTCACCCTGCCCCCGTTTTCCCAAATCAAAACCGACGACATCGTTCCCGCCATTCAGAGCGCGCTGGACGACTGTCGCAAAACGGTGGAGCACGTTGTGGCGCAGCCAGGTCCGTTCACCTGGGAAAATCTTTGTCAGCCGCTGGCGGAAAGCGACGATCGGCTGGAGCGCATCTTCTCCCCTATCGGCCATCTGAACGCGGTACTAAATAGCCCTGAGCTTCGCGCCGCCTACGAGCAGTGCCTGCCGCTGCTGTCCGAGTACGGCACCTGGGTAGGGCAGCACCCCGGCCTGTATCGCGCCTATCGCAACCTGCGCGACGGCGAACATTTCACCTCCCTGGACACGGCGCAGCAAAAAGCCGTGGAAAATTCGCTGATCGGCTTCGAACTGTCGGGGATCGCGCTGCCCGCTGAGCAGCAGAAACGCTACGGCGAGATCTCCGCGCGGCTCTCGGAATTGAGTTCGATCTACAGCAACAACGTGCTGGACGCCACGATGGGGTGGACCAAGCTGATAACAGACATCAATGCGCTGTCCGGTCTGCCGGAAAGCGCGCTGGCGGCCGCCAAAGCGCAGGCCGAAGCCAAAGAGCAAGAGGGCTGGCTGCTGACGCTCGACATGCCGAGCTACCTGCCGGTTATGACCTACTGCTCGAACGCGGCGCTGCGCGAAGAGATGTACCGCGCCTATGCCACCCGCGCCTCCGATCAGGGGCCGAACGCCGGTAAGTGGGACAATACCGAGGTAATGGCCGAGAAAATAGCGCTCCGTCACGAACAGGCGCAGTTGCTCGGCTACCCCAGCTATGCGGACAAATCGCTGGTCACCAAAATGGCGGAAAATCCGCAGCAGGTGCTGGCATTCCTGACCGATCTGGCTAAACGCGCACGTCCGCAGGCCGAGCAGGAACTGGCCGAACTGCGCGCCTTCGCCAAGCAGCACTATGGCGTGGATGAGCTGAACCCGTGGGACGTCAGCTACTACAGCGAGCTGCAGAAACAACACCTGTTTTCCATCAGCGACGAGCAGTTGCGCCCGTATTTCCCAGAAGAGCGTGTGCTGAACGGTCTGTTCGAAGTCGTCAACCGGATCTACGGCATCACGGCGAAAGAGCGCAAAGACGTCGATGTCTGGCACCCTGAAGTCCGTTTCTTCGACCTGTTCGATGAGAGCGGCGAGCCGCGCGGCAGCTTCTACCTCGATCTGTACGCGCGCGAAAACAAACGCGGCGGCGCCTGGATGAACGACTGCGTCGGCCGTATGCGCCTCGCCAACGGCGAGCTGCAGAAGCCGGTCGCCTACCTGACCTGTAACTTCAACCGCCCGGTCAACGGCAAACCTGCGCTGTTCACGCATGATGAAGTGACAACGCTGTTCCACGAATTCGGCCACGGCCTGCACCACATGCTGACGCTGGTCGACGCCGCCGGCGTTTCCGGCATCAGCGGGGTGCCGTGGGATGCCGTCGAGCTGCCGAGCCAGTTTATGGAAAACTGGTGCTGGGAGCCGGACGCGCTGGCGTTTATCTCCGGTCACTACGAAACCGGCGAACCGCTGCCGAAGGAAATGCTGGATAAAATGCTGGCGGCCAAGAACTATCAGGCGGCGCTGTTCATCCTGCGTCAGCTGGAGTTCGGCCTGTTCGACTTCCGCCTGCATACCGAATTTGACCCGGCGAAGGGCGCGCAGATCCTGCCGACGCTGGCCGACGTCAAGGCTCAAGTCGCCGTTATGCAAAGCCCGAGCTGGAACCGTTTCCCGCACGCCTTCAGCCACGTCTTCGCCGGCGGCTATGCGGCAGGCTATTACAGCTACCTGTGGGCGGACGTGCTGGCGGCCGACGCCTTCTCTCGCTTTGAAGAGGAAGGTATTTTCAACCGCACCACCGGCCAGTCGTTCCTCGACAACATCCTGTCTCGCGGGGGTTCCGAAGAGCCGATGGAGCTGTTCAAACGCTTCCGCGGCCGTGAGCCGAAGCTGGACGCCATGCTGAAACACTACGGCATCAAGGGATGAAGATCGGCCTGATGACCGAAGAGGGCGCCGATAAAGGCGCCCTCGACGCTCTGGCCGCGCGCTGGGGGCTGACGGCGGACGACGGCCAGTCTCTCGCGCTGGTGCTGACGCCCGAGCGGCTGGAACTGCGCAAGCGGGACGAGCCGAAGCTGGGCGCCGTCTGCGTGGATTTCGTCGGCGGCGCGCTGGCGCACCGGCGCCGTTTCGGCGGCGGACGCGGCGAAGCGGTCGCCCGGGCGGTCGGCATCAAGAAGGGCTATCTGCCCGACGTGGTGGACGCTACCGCAGGACTGGGGCGCGACGCGTTCGTGCTGGCGTCGCTCGGCTGTCGGGTCCGTATGGTAGAGCGTCATCCGGTGGTTGCGGCGCTGCTGGACGACGGCCTTCAGCGCGGTTATCAGGATGCAGAGATCGGCGGCTGGTTGCGGGCGCGTCTGACGCTGCTGCATGCTTCCAGCGTCGAGAGGCTGAAAGACATCGAGCCGCCGCCCGACGTTGTCTATCTCGATCCGATGTTTCCTCACCGGCAGAAAAGCGCGCTGGTAAAAAAGGAGATGCGGGTATTCCAGACGCTGGTCGGCGCCGACGACGATGCCGACGCGTTGCTGGCCCCGGCACGCTCACTGGCGAAAAAGCGCGTGGTGGTCAAACGCCCGGACTACGCGCCGCCGCTCGCGGGCGTTCCCGCCCAGTCCATGCTGGAAACAAAGAGCCACCGCTTCGACTTCTATCTACCGCTAACCTGATAGTTTCCATTTTGTTTCCAAAAATAGGGAAACACAGCGGGCCATCTTGAATCTATCGTCGTCGGGACGCGGCAACCGCGCTCCGGCGAGCGTAGCGGGAAAGCCGTTACTCTTCTCCCAGAGAAAACAGAAGCGTGCCGTAGCCCAACTGGTCAACACTTCCCGACGACGCGCCATAGGACCAGGGACTGCCTTCAGGCCGAATCTTGGACGCCATCTCGGTAATATTAGGGCTGTTAAGGCCTTTCAGCATGATGTAGTGGTTATAGATCAGTGCCTAAATCGCTCTGATCTCGCCCCTTGCGCTGGCAGAGATTTACGTTTGGGTCACGTCTCTGTTCGTATACGTGGTATAGGGTACTTCTTTGCCGAGGTTATAGGCCGCCGCGTATTCCGCCCCTTTCATCAGTCGGTTATCGTCATAACTGAATAAATCTTCGCCCTGATTCCAGGCCATCTGGCAGATGACGCCCGCCAGCGCGCTATCTAGTTATAAGTGGGCCTGATCACTGCCGCTTACCTGTATTTGTCCCATTCCCTGTTCGGGATACAGTTTCCAATTAAGTTTCCTAATATCGCCATTTCCCTCGCCGTTTTTGTAATAGTCGACGGCGCTGTCGTAAAGATCTTTCCTGTCCAAGAGAATACCGAGGCCATAATGGAACTTAACTGCGCTAAATCTCAGTTGGCCCAATAGCGATCGATTTTCGTATTATTATGACGCGCGATAAAATCCAAATTAATAGGAAGAAAGACCGTTTCCATCATCTTTTTGAAGGTGTCGAAATCACTCGCGCTCCATCCCGGATAGTCCCGCATTATTTCTGCGGTATTCGCCAGTTCGTATCCATAAATTCCCGCCGCGAGCGCGGCATCTTTGCCTTTAGTCCGCCTTAAACGGCGATCTTTCGGATCCGACAACGCCTCGGCGATCCCTGGCGCTGCGCGCGGGTTCCCATTGGTTTCCTAATATTCCCTTTCACCGCCGGGGGAAAACCCTCGCAGCAACGCCTACTTGGCAAGGGCTAGGCTTGGGTTGGGTTGGTCTTCTTCTGGCGGGCGGTGTGTGCCGCCGGAGGTGTAATGATCTGGCGTGGAAGCGTTATGGACCATTGTATTGTCAGGCTAATCGTTCATCTTCCCAAAAAAGAGAATTTGAAAGTGCCACGGTGGAGGGGGGTTCAGGCTGACAACAAAAAAGCTTCGCACAGGGCGAAGCTTTTTTCGTGTACAGAGTAATCGCGTCTGAGCGCTATCAGATATCGATGTTCGCCGCCTTAAGGGCGTTTTCTTCGATAAAGGCGCGACGGGGTTCGACGGCATCCCCCATCAGCGTGGTGAACAACTCATCGGCCGTAATCGCATCCTTCACGGTAACGCGCAACATGCGGCGGCCTTCCGGATCCATCGTGGTTTCCCAAAGCTGTTCCGGGTTCATTTCGCCCAGACCTTTATAGCGCTGAACCGCCAGACCACGGCGTGACTCTTTCACCAGCCACTCCAGCGCCTGCTCGAAGCTGACGATAGGCAGTTTGCGCTCGCCGCGTTCGACAAAAGCGTCTTCCTCAATCAGACCGCGCAGTTTTTCGCCCAGCTGATTGATTTTGCGGTATTCGTTGCCCGTCACAAACGCGGTATTCAGCGGATAGTCAGTATCGACACCGTGGGTGCGCACACGCAGCTGCGGCTCGTGGAGACCTTCTTCAGTATCGTGGATCACGAAGCTGTAGGTGCTGCCGTGTTTTTCCTGCCCGGTCAGCAGCGTCACCAGCATCTCCATCCAGCGCTGAACCTGCTGGCGGTCAGACAGCGTGGCTTCGGTCAGGGACGGCTGGTAGATCAGCGCGTTCAGCAGCGGACGCGGGTAGCGGCGCTCCATACGGCCAATCATTTTCTGCACGGCGTAATGCTCGGCGACCAGTCGTTCCAGCGGCTCGCCCGCCATTGCCGGCGCATGCGCGTTGGTATGCAGCGTCGCGCCATCTAATGCCAACGCGATCTGGTACTGGTCCATCGCTTCGTCATCCTTGATGTACTGCTCCTGCTTCCCTTTCTTCACCTTGTACAGCGGCGGCTGAGCGATGTAGACATGCCCGCGTTCGATGATTTCCGGCATCTGACGATAGAAGAACGTCAACAGCAGCGTACGGATGTGCGAACCATCGACGTCGGCATCGGTCATGATGATGATACTGTGGTAGCGCAGCTTGTCCGGGTTGTATTCGTCACGGCCGATGCCGCAACCCAACGCCGTAATCAGCGTGGCGACTTCCTGCGACGACAGCATTTTGTCGAAACGCGCCTTCTCCACGTTCAGGATTTTCCCCTTCAGCGGGAGAATCGCCTGGTTCCTGCGGTTACGCCCCTGCTTCGCAGAGCCGCCCGCGGAGTCCCCTTCCACCAGGTACAGTTCAGACAGCGCCGGATCGCGTTCCTGACAATCCGCCAGTTTGCCCGGCAGGCCGGCCAGGTCGAGCGCGCCTTTGCGTCGCGTCATATCGCGGGCGCGACGAGCGGCCTCGCGCGCGCGCGCGGCGTCGATGATTTTGCCGACCACGATTTTGGCGTCTGATGGATTCTCCATCAGGTAATCCACCAGTTTTTCGTTCATCAGCGACTCAACGGCGGTCTTCACTTCCGACGACACCAGCTTGTCTTTGGTCTGAGAAGAGAACTTCGGATCGGGCACTTTCACCGAGACCACGGCAATCAGGCCTTCGCGCGCGTCATCGCCGGTCGCGCTGATTTTGGCTTTCTTGCTGTAGCCTTCTTTATCCATGTAGGTGTTCAGAGTACGGGTCATGGCGGCACGGAAGCCGGCCAGATGCGTACCGCCGTCACGCTGCGGAATGTTATTGGTAAAGCAGTAGATGTTTTCCTGGAAACCGTCGTTCCACTGCAGAGCGACTTCCACTCCGATATCGTCTTTCACCGTGGAGAAATAGAACACGTTCGGGTGGATCGGCGTTTTATTGCGGTTCAGGTAATCGACAAACGCTTTGATACCGCCATCGTAGTGGAAGTGGTCGGACTTATCTTTTTCACGTTCGTCACGCAGACGGATGGAAACGCCGGAGTTCAGGAACGACAGCTCACGCAGACGCTTGGCCAGAATGTCGTATTCGAATTCCAGCACGTTGGTGAAGGTGTCGGTGCTCGGCCAGAAGCGGACGGTCGTACCGGTTTTTTCAGCCTCGCCCGCCACGGCCAGCGGCGCGGCCGGCACACCGTGGTTGTAGGTCTGCTGGTGAATTTTGCCTTCGCGGCGAATGGTCAGCTCAAGTTTTTCCGACAGGGCGTTGACCACGGAAACCCCGACGCCGTGCAAACCGCCGGAAACTTTGTAGGAGTTATCATCGAATTTACCGCCGGCATGCAGCACCGTCATGATGACTTCAGCGGCTGACACGCCTTCTTCTTCGTGAAGACCGGTTGGGATCCCACGGCCATCATCCTGCACCGACACGGAGTTGTCGCTATGGATGGTGACGATTATGTCTTTACAGTAGCCAGCGAGCGCTTCGTCGATAGCGTTGTCCACCACCTCGAATACCATATGATGCAGACCGGTTCCGTCATCCGTATCGCCGATATACATACCCGGGCGCTTACGAACTGCATCCAGCCCTTTTAATACCTTGATACTTGAGGAGTCATAAGAATTCGACATCAACGTTTCTCGCTCATTTTAGTCCTGTGATTGAACGGTTATTTTACCCTGTTCTACGCTGAACATCTTGCCATTTTCGCCGACCATATCGCCTATCTGTTCAGCGCTGATCGCGCTGACGAAGACCTGCGCCTGCGTGGCTTTCAGCCGTTCCGCCAACAGGCGTCGTCGGGCGCTGTCCAGCTCCGAGGCGAAGTCGTCGATGAGGTAGACGCACTTGAGTCCGCTGTTGCGGGTGAGAAACTCCCCCTGCGCCAATCGTAAGGCGCACATCAACAACTTCAACTGACCGCGCGACAACATATCCTCTACCGCGACGCCGCCGGCACGAATGCGGAAGTCCGCCTTGTGCGGGCCGAAGGCGGTATAGCCCAGCATTCGGTCACGCTCGAAATGGCGCTCCAGCAGCTCTGCGTAATCGCTCTCCCGATCCCAGCCGCGCTGGAAGGAAAAGCTCAGGGAAAACTCCGGTAAAAACTGGCTGCAGGTGGCTCCGATATCGTCCACAATGGCGGCGCTATAGGCCGCTCGCCATTGGCTTATCTGCTCCGCCAGCGGTACCAATTCCTGATCCCACGCCCGCATCTGCCCATAGTGACGGGTTTGGCGCAGCGCTGCATTGCGCTGACGCAACAGACGTTTCAGATTGTTCCAGGCGTGGAAAAAACCAGGCTCGTGATGAAAGCAGCCCCAGTCCAGAAAGGCCCGGCGAAACTTCGGGCCGCCGTTAAGAAGGGTAAATCCTTCCGGGGTAATCAGCTGAATGGGCAACAGCTGCGCCAGTTCAGCGACTCGATGACCATCGCTGCCATCGATACGAACCTTGCTATCTCCCTGACGGTTCTTGCTCAGTCCGACGGAACGTTCCCGCTCACGGCCATCAATTCTGCCGTGCAGCACGAATTCAGGCTGTTCGTGACGAATCACCCGCCCCGCCTGAATACTGCGGAACGCGCGGCCGTGACCCAGCGTATAAATGGCTTCAAGCACGCTGGTTTTGCCGCTGCCGTTGGCGCCGACCAGAAAATTGAAACCGGGGATCAACGCCAGATCGGCAGATTCGATATTGCGAAAATTGCGGATGAGAAGACGGGTCAGTGCCATTTTACAACCATTCAGCGTCGCTGCCTTTGAGCCGGATGTCGGCCCGCTACGTTTGCGTTTCGCAAACCGTATGACGCCCGACATGCTGGCATATCTAAAAACGGCACCAGACCGTTTTCTAACCTGTCGCGCAACTACAAACGCATCGGCATGACGACATACGCTGCGGCCGGGCTGGCGCTATCTTCGATCTGCACGCTGGAAACGGAGTCGATCAGCAGCATGCGGACATCTTCGCACTTCAGCGCATTCAGCACATCCAGAACGTAGCTGACGTTGAAGCCAATCTCCATTTCCGTGCCGCCGTACTCGACATCCAGAATTTCCTCGGCCTCTTCCTGCTCCGGGTTATTCGCGGTGATTTTCAGTTGATCTTTGTTCAGATACAGCCGAACGCCGCGAAACTTCTCGTTGGAGAGAATCGCCGCGCGGGAGAACGCCTGCTTGAGCAGGTCGCAGCTGGCCTCTAGCGTTTTGTCAGGATTTTTCGGCAATACGCGACGATAATCCGGGAATCGGCCATCGACCAGCTTAGACGTGAAGATAAAATCGCCGACGTGCGCACGAATATTGTTACTGCCGATCTGCAGTTGCAGCGGCGTATCGCCGCCGTCCAGCAAACGCACCAGCTCCATCACGCCTTTACGCGGGACGATCACCGAATGGGACGGCAGTTCCTGACCAACCGGCATTGAGCAGACCGCCAGACGGTGACCGTCGGTCGACACGGTGCGCAGCTCTTCCCCTTCGGTCTCGAACAGCATGCCGTTGAGGTAATAACGTACATCCTGATGCGCCATAGAGAACTGGGTCGCTTCGATCAGGCGCTTTAATGTGGCCTGCGGCAGAGAAAACTCCACCTCGCTCTGCCAGTCATCCAGATTGGGGAAGTCTTCCGCCGGCAGCGTGGACAGTGAAAAGCGGCTGCGCCCGGAGCGCACCAGCATGCGATCGCCGTCCAGCATGATGGTGATTTCCGCGCCGTCCGGCAAACCGCGACAGATGTCGAACAGCTTGCGCGCTGGCACCGTGGTGGCGCCCGCTTCGTGGGGCTGGATCAGCGCCACGTGCGCCACCATTTCCATTTCCAGATCGGTGCCGGTCAGCGACAGCCGACCTTCACTCACCTGCAATAACAAATTGCCCAGGATCGGCAACGTCGGCCGGCCCCCCAGAGGACTGCTAACCTGCTGTAGGGGTTTTAACAGATGCTCGCGTTCAATAATAAATTTCATGATATTAGGAAGATAATGTTCTGATTAAATTGGAAAAATCTTCTTTAATGTCGTGACTTTCCTCGCGCAGCTGCTCAATCTTTCGACAGGCATGCAGCACGGTGGTGTGGTCTCGACCGCCAAAAGCATCACCGATTTCCGGCAGGCTGTGATTCGTCAATTCTTTCGCCAACGCCATCGCCATCTGACGTGGGCGAGCCACCGAGCGCGAACGACGTTTGGACAACAGATCGGCGACTTTGATTTTATAATATTCCGCTACGGTCTTCTGAATGTTGTCGATGGTGACCAGTTTTTCCTGCAACGCCAGCAGGTCGCGCAGCGCTTCACGTACAAAATCAATCGTGATGGAGCGTCCGGTGAAGTTGGCATTGGCAATGACGCGGTTCAACGCCCCTTCCAGCTCACGCACGTTGGAACGCAGGCGCTTGGCAATAAAAAAGGCGACTTCGCCGGGCAGACGGATATCGTTCTCGTCCGCTTTTTTCATCAGAATCGCCACGCGGGTTTCCAGCTCAGGCGGTTCGATCGCGACCGTCAGCCCCCAGCCAAAGCGGGACTTCAGGCGATCTTCCACGCCGTTGATCTCTTTCGGATAGCGGTCAGAGGTCAAAATAATCTGCTGATTGCCTTCCAGCAACGCATTGAACGTGTGGAAAAACTCTTCCTGAGAACGCTCTTTGTTGGCAAAAAACTGAATATCATCGATCAGCAACGCATCGACGGAGCGGTAGTACCGTTTGAACTCTTCGATTGCATTGTTCTGCAGGGCTTTCACCATATCCTGCACAAAACGCTCTGAGTGCATGTACACCACTTTGGCGTTGGCCTTGCGGGCCATGATGCCGTTGCCTACCGCATGTAATAAGTGTGTTTTACCCAGACCGGTGCCGCCATACAGAAACAGCGGGTTATAGGCGCCGCCCGGATTATCCGCCACCTGCCGCGCAGCGGCGCGCGCCAGCTGGTTGGATTTACCTTCGACGAAATTATCGAAGGTATGTTTTGGATTTACGTTAGAGCGATAGGTGTGCTCGGCATGCAGAGACGGCGCATCCCAGCTCGGACGAACCGGAGAAGACACCGGACGAGCCTGCGGCGCAGCCGCAGGGATCACGGTGATGGCAGCGTTGCCCGCCGGGGCGACCGTTGCCATCGCCGGTTTGCTGCCCACTTCAAAACGTAGCAGCGGAGCATCCAGACCGCAGAAATCATTTAGCAGTCCATTGATATTATTGAGGTATTTGTCACGAACCCAATCCAGCACAAAGCGATTAGGGGCGTAAAGCGCCAGAGTGTTGTCACTCAGTTCCGCCTGCAATGGGCGTATCCACATACTGAATTCTGTGGCAGGTAATTCATCCTGCAAACGGGCAAGACACTGCTGCCAAAGCGAAAGTGACACGGCGGACTCCAC